>JAIXZE010000107.1 GCA_027489875.1 Verrucomicrobiales bacterium | reverse complement strand
TGAAGGATCAGGGCGCGCTCCTTGTCGTCCGCTTTCAGGAATCCGGCGAATTCGTTCTGGGCGAGGAGCACCGCCCGGGTGAACTGCTCGAAGTTCAGGCCGATCTTCTCCTTGATGGCCGTCAGTACCTCGGTCTTCCGGCCGCCCTGCAGGAGTTCGCCGCCCACGCCTTCAACCACGTTGCCGCGATACAGCGCCATCTCGGCCTTCTGCAACGCGCCCTCCACCCGTTGCCGGGCGCGCCGGACGCTCCAGCGCGCGGTGTAGGTCTTGCCGTCCAGTCCGACGAACGCGACCTCCGCGAAGCCCTCCGCCGTGCCGCGGCGCAGCAGGTTGGCGGGATCCTTGGGCTGGACCCCGTCCTTGGCGTCCGGAAGCGTCTCCCCCCGGGCGGAGGCCAGTCGCGGCGTGTGTTCGTACAGCGCGAGGCAGAGGGCATCGAGCAGCGTGCTCTTGCCGGAACCCGTGGGCCCGCTGATCGCGAACAGGCCGGCCGAAGCCAGCGGTTCGCTCGTGAAGTCGACCGAGTGCGTCCCTGCGAGCGAGGCCAGGTTGCGAAGCCGGATGCGGAGGATCTTCATGCGCGTTGATCGAGGAAGGAGAGGTCCGTCGTCGTGGCGGCCAGCCAGTCGGGAGCGAGGGTGGCCGGGACGCTGCCGGGCGAAAGATGGAGGAGCGACAACACCCGGCCGGTCGCCCAGTTTGGCTCCGACAACGGTCTGAGCTTCGGCAGGAGCCGGCCATCCGGCGTGCCCATCTTGACCTCGATGGGATGCACGCGGCCGGCGCTTTCAACGAGGAAGTCGATCTCCTGTCCGTCCCGCGTCCGCCAATAGCTGATGTCCATTTCCCGGGCCCGATGCCGGAAGTGGCGGATCAACTCGCCCAGGACGTGGGTCTCGTAGATTGCACCCGCCATGGGGCCGAGTCGCAGGGACTCCGGATCCCGCCAGCCTGCCAACCACGCAGCGAGGCCTGCGTCGAGGAAGTAGAGCTTAGGGCTCTTGATCATCCGCAGCGTGCGGTTCGTGTGATGTGGGTGGATGAGCCGGATGAGGAAGCTGTCCTCGAGCAGGCTGATCCATTCCTTGGCCGTGTTGGGGGAGATGCCGGCGTCGCGGGCGATCTCGACAACGTTCAGCACCTGACCGGTCCGAAGGGCGCACATCCGGACGAAGATCTCGAATTCTCGACGCTTTTGGATTCCCAGCAACTCGCGGACGTCGCGCTCGATATAGGTCTGGAGGTAGCTGGACAGGTACAGGTCGATGGCATCGAGCCCGGACACTCCTTGCAGCTTCGGGAAGGTCGTCGACCAGATCCGGGCGAAGGCCTCCCGCGGAGTAAGCGGCGGCGGCCCCTTCTCCTCATCCGAGAGTCCCAGCAGGTTCAGGATCGCAACCCTTCCCGCCAACGTTTCCCGCACGCCCCGCATGACCTCGAAACTTTGGGAACCGGTCAGCCAGATGGAGCCCGGTGGCAAGCCGGGTTGATCCGCGAGACGCTTGATGGCGCTGAGAAGGGCGGGTGCGTACTGGATTTCATCGATCAGGAGCGGAGCCCGCAGATCGGCGGCGAACAGGGCGGGATCCCGGTGCGCCCGGCCGCGTATGATCAGGTCATCGAGATTGACCACCGAACGATCGGGACTGGCGCATCGGAGGAGGAGAGAGCTTTTGCCAACCTGCCGTGGACCGAGGAACAACCAAACCGGGAAGAGCCGCAGGGCTTCGGTTGGATGCAGCAGGATGTCCTCGTAGGTTCTTTTGAACCACATGTTTGGCAATATTGCACTCGACTCACAAATTGCCAGATGTTTGTTCGCATCCCATTCCCCATCGGTCCATCTTGAAACTGCCCCCGCAAGGAACGGGGAGGCGACGTCCTCGTCGCCGTTCCAAAGCCTTTCCCAAGGCGATGCGGACATCGCCGCCCCAAAACATTACCTACTGGGGAAAGTGTCCAGAGGACCCATCCCTAACCGCGCTGCACTTCGTGCGCTTCGTTGGCCACCAACTCCCGCAACGCACGCTCCAACTCGGATGAGGGATCCGTTCCATGCCGTTCGCGATGTGCCGACGCCATCAGCTGGATCGGGTCGAGCGATTGCACATCGGCGATCGATCCCACACGCGCCGCGGGTTGGCTGGATTCCGCGCCGGGCGTTCGCTCCGGCCGCACCAGTTGGATGCGCGTCAACCGGGCCGCCTTGTCGCGCAGGGCGTCGTCGACCTGACGGCGTCGGGTTGGATCGGGGCCGTCGTCGAGGATCTGGACCTCGAGGAAAGGATGGTCCGCGCTCGGGGCCGTGGATGCGGCGGGAAGCTGCGCGAGCAGTGGCAGGATCTGCGGCAGCGGCAACGCTCCCGATTCCGGAATGCGTTGAAGCGAGACCGTACGCGGGATCGGAAGATCCGTCACCGCGGTGAGGCGGCCATCGGCCACCGCGACTTCCAGGATTCGGTGAACGTACCGACGCTCCGAAAACGAAAGCGGGATTGGACTGCCGGAATAGCGGATGCGCCCGCCGTCGAGGGACTGCGGTTTGTGGAGATGTCCGAGGGCGACGTAGACGAGTTCCGCCGGGTAGGCGTCCGTGCCCAGCGCCTCGCTGCCACCGATGACGAGGCAGCGTTCGGATTCCCGCGATTCCTCCGCGCCGGTGAGATGACAATGTCCGAGCGCGATCAGGGCGGCCCCCGGGAACTGGGCGTCGCGCTGTGCACCGGCTTCGGCAACGAGCTTCCTATGGATTTCGCGGATGCCTTCCAGATACGGATCGCGCGCGCCTTCGACGGCGGGAACATCCGACGGGCGCAGGAAGGGAACGGCGAGCACGAGCGCCTCGACAGTTCCCGCCGCGGACCGCAACGGAATCAGCAGGCGGGTGGGATCGACGGAACCATCGGGTCGACGTGGAATGGTGCCGACGACGTGGATGCCGAGGTCGGCGAGGAGATCGGATGGGGCTTCGAGGCGGGTGGCGGAATCGTGGTTCCCAGCGGTGAAGATGATCTGCAACACGGGGCAGGCGGCGCGTGCGCGGGCGAGGAACTGGTAGTAGCGGCGCTGGGCGGAGGCGGGCGGGCTGATGCTGTCGAAGATGTCACCGGACACGACCAAAGCGTCGGGGCGACGTTCCACGAGTTGGGCGAGGAGCCAGTCCAGGAATCGGGCGTGCTCGGCATCCCGGTCGAAGCCGTGGAACTGCTGGCCCAGATGCCAGTCCGCCGTGTGAAAGAATCGAAGCGCCATGATGTCCGCCGGGGAGATTGCTCGGATCTCGGTTCTACTTGCCCGACTTTCGCGGAGCCTTGTCCGGGATGAGCCCGTCCACACATTCGAAGAAGTTCATCAGGCAGGGACATCGCAGCCGGTAGAAGACGTTCAGGCCCCGCTTCTCCATGTCCAGCAACCCCGCCTTGCGCATCAGGGTCAGGTGCTTTGAAACGGTGGAGAGGTCCGCACCCACGATGTCGCGCAGGTCACAGACGCAACGCTCGCCGTCCTGCAGGGCCTCGGCGATGGCGAGGCGCGATGGATGCGCCAAGGCCTTGATCACGGCGATCCGGCGGGCGGCGCGGGTGGCGGGCTTCGACATGCCCCTTACCATTCGGAAAGGGCGGCGACCCGGCAAGCATCCACGCGTCACCTCGCCTGTTGCATCAGGTAAAACATCTCCCGCGCAATCTGCCGGCTGCGATCGTCGTAGGTCCGTGCTTCGGCATCCGTGCCGTCGGAGATTTTTGGATCCACATACGGAATGGCCACACGCAGGACGCTGCCGCGAACCAGGGGACAATTCTTGTCGGCGCTGTCACAGGTCATCAGGGCGACGAAGTCCGACGTGGGATTGCCTTCACTGGAGTAGACCTTTGAGAAGGCGCGGAGGGGTTCTGCCGACGGGCTGTAGCGGACCAGGTAGACCGGGTTCTTCTGGCTCGGGGTGCTGTTGGTGATGAGGAATCCTGCGCGCTGGAGTGTGGCGATGGTGCGCTCGTTGCAGGCGGTGGCTTCGGTGCCGCCGGAGAAGGTCTTCACGCCCGGGACCTGATAATGGGCGGCGGCCGTCTGGGCCCAGATCTGGCTGAGGTGACTCCGCCGACTGTTGTGCGTGCAGATGAAGGTGAGTTGCGAAGGCTCACCTGCCTGCACCTTGGCCCGGATGTGGTGCGCGACCTTCTGCAACGCGGCCTGACGTTCGGCCGGGATCTGGTCGAACTCCTGGGTGACCTGGGCAATCAGTGGCTGGAGGGACGGAATCACGGCAGCGTCTTTTGCGGACGCCAAGGTGACCGCCGTAAACAGCAGGCAAAGGAGGAATCGGAAATGTATTATTGGGGAGATCAATACTTGGCCATTCTGCCAAGTAAAGCCTCGGAACCATCGGCTGACGTCGTCCCATGAACCCCACCGGGCGCATGTTGACACGGCCTCCTATGGAACGGGGTGGCGACGTCCTCGTCGCCGTTCCAAAGCCTTTCGCAGGGCGATGAGGACATCGCCACCCCGCTCCCATTCTCAAACGCATCCCGTGGCATCGCGTGACTGGTCTGGGAGGAAAGCTCTCCACGACGAATGCTTGCCGGCACCGGGTCCAGGTCCAGCGCTTGAAGGCGGAGGGTCACGCGATGCGTGCGGGCGTAGTGCTTGGTTTCGATGCGGTGGTTTGGTCGTGGCCTGCCAGATCGGTGGGGCCCGGCCGTGATGCCCGCAAGGCGTACGCAGATCCGGAGACACCGCTCCTGTTCCCGAAAGAAAGCGCGGGGGGCTGAAGCAGCACTTCCGCCCCCAGTTTGTCGGCAATTCTTCACCGGCATGGAACTTGAGTGCAGGGGCACCCGGCCGGGATGATGCGATCCATGGTCATGGGATTCGAAAGTTCTCGGAGATCGCGCGGCGGCTTCACATTGATCGAGTTGCTGGTGGTCATCGCGATCATCGCCATCCTGGCAGGAATGCTGTTGCCCGCCCTGGGCAAGGCCAAGTCCAAGGCCCAGGGCATCCTGTGCATGAGCAACGGCAAGCAACTGATGCTGGGCTGGGCGATGTACTCGGGCGACAACCGCGACGAGATCTGCCTGTCCTCGGGCCTTGGAGGCCTTGTGTCCCGGGATCATCCCAACAAGGTGTACCCCATGAACCAGTGGTGCATGGGTACCATGCACGAGGGACCCAGCTGGACGAACACCATCCTGATCCGGGACTCGCTGTTGTATCGCTATGTCGGCTCCGTTGCCGTCTACAAGTGTCCTTCGGACCGTGCAACGACACGGAACCCATTCGGCACAGGCGGCGGGATCCCGAAGGTGCGGAGCCTCGCCATGAGCTGTTTCATGAATCCGATCCGCGGCCAGGAGCGCGGCAGCGGCTTGTCCTATCGCAAGCAGGGCGACTTTGTCCTGGGCCCCTCCATGACCTGGGTGACGATCGACGAGAACCCCGCATCCATCAACGACGGCTGGTTCGTCCATGAGTCGAAGACGTCCTTCGTCGACTATCCGGCCTCGTATCACAACGGCGCAGGCGGGCTGTCCTTCGCCGATGGCCATTCCGAGATCAAGAAGTGGCGGTCGCCACTGATCGAGAGCTACGGCAAGCGGACGCGGTTCGACGTCCGCCTCGACACACAGGATGCGACCTGGCTCTGGGAGCGGACAACGAGGTTCTGAGGGTGCACGGGTTCATTGGGGAAACTCCGCCATCGGCGTCTGCGGATGGATGGGCTTCTGTCTCCACGTTCTCTGCCGCGGTGCCCCGCAGCCTTGGGAGACAACAAGCCCAGTGACTTGCCGGAGCAGCCACTGGGCCTTGTCGGTGCCGATTTGCGCGTTTGATCCTGGGTGGTCCTGCGTTCAGTTGATGATCTCGCAGTTCACAATCCGTCCCGGGCCGAAACCAATGTCGAAGCCAGGACCGCCGATGCGTGATTCGTGGTTCAGGGATCTGAGGTGCTTGCACCACGAAGGGCACGAAGGACACGAATTCGGTCACGCATAGACCGAGAGAAGGAAGTGGTTGTGTTCCTCTGCGGCTTTGCGCCTCTGCTCGAGATTGTCTTCCAGGCTTACGGCGGATGGGACGGGGAGGGTTTCGCGCAGAGGCGCAGAGGCGCTGAGGTTGGCACCATCGATGTTCCGGCCTTCTTCGCGGCTTGGCGGCTTGGCGGCTTTTCCTTTCTGGTCCCTTCACGGACAGGCAGCGGAGGCAAAGCCGCGAAGCCGCAAAGCCACGAAAGGAAGGGGATTCTGTCGCCCCGTCCGGGGCTGGTTTCCGGTTGGGGAAGGCGACCCACGGCTGACGCCGTGGGCTGTCCTCTTACGGTGCTCCGCACCTGACGCGTGAGCCGAGAGTGGAAAGAAACCAATGGATGAAACGGCGTCGGTCACCCGCGCCCCCGTGCCCCCCTTTTTCGCGTTCTTTTCGTTCTTTGCGGCTGCCCCTCTTCCCGATGGCAGCGGCGACGGTCGAAGGTTTCGTGGGCGGTGTTCCTGGCTCTCGGTTTCTCCGACAGAAAACCCTGTAACGAATCCGCGGGATTGCTTCTGGGGAGGGCATGAAGGAAGAGATTGGAAGTGAAGGGGGCCCCCTGAGTTCGACGATGACATGCCACGCCTGCGGGCGTCGGTTGCCTGCACGGGCACCGGCGGGGCTTTGTCCCACCTGCCTGCTGGGTGAAGGGGCTGCCTCGGAGACTCCGCAAAGCCCCGGAGCCAGCGTCCGGTTCGAGGCTCCCTCCGTGGCAGAGGTGGCCGCACTGTTCCCCCAGTTGGAGGTCGTGCGCCTGCTGGGCGCCGGCGGCATGGGCGCGGTCTATCAGGCACGGCAACCCGCGCTCGAGCGTTGGGTGGCCTTGAAGGTCCTGCCGGGTGCCGGATCCGGCGTTGGGAACTTCACGGAACGCTTCAACCGGGAGGCGCGCGCTCTGGCGCGGCTGCATCACCCGAACATCGTGACCGTGCACGAGTTCGGCCAGGCCGGGGGCTGGCATTACTTCCTGATGGAATTCGTGGATGGCGCGAACCTGCGTGAACTCGCCGCGACCGGACGCCTCTCGTCGCGGGAGGCCCTGCGCGTGATTCCACAGATCTGCGACGCGTTGCAGTACGCGCACGACGAAGGCGTCGTCCACCGCGACATCAAGCCGGAGAACGTCCTCATCGACCGGAAGGGTCGGGTGAAGATCGCCGACTTCGGATTGGCGAAGATCATGGAAAGCGGCGGTGACTCCTCACGCTTGACCCTGGAGGGACAGGTCATGGGCACACCCCATTACATGGCTCCCGAACAGGTCGAACGACCGCTCTCGGTGGATCACCGGGCGGACATCTACTCCCTCGGGGTCGTGCTGTATGAGATGCTCACCGGCGACCTTCCCATCGGGAAGTTCGCGCCGCCGTCACGCAAGGTGGAGGTGGACGTCCGGTTTGATGAGATCGTGCTGCGGGCGCTGGAGAATGATCCGGCGCGGCGGTACCAGCGGGCGAGCGAGGTGAAGGAACGCGTGGAGAACGTTGCGGGCACGCCGGCACCCGACGGAGGGGCGGTCGCGGGCGGCGGTTCGCCGGAGGCGGATTCCGGGCCACGGGTTGGACCGCGGGTGCGGTATCTCCGCTGGGCTGGGCTTCCCGTGGTGGTGGAGAGGGACGGCGAGCGTGAGGTGTCGTTTCAGGGGGCGCTTGCGGTGGTGTTCGTGGTGATGGTCGTGGCGATGATCGGCCATCTGCTGGTGCGCGGGATCACCGGCGGCGAACATGCCATGACCCGGGTGGTGTGGATGGCGGGGGTCTGGACGGCCATCTGGGCGCTCCGGCGGACGTTTCGTCAGGAGGATCCAACGCCGGCGGTCGCCGCCGGGGGTACGGTGGTTCTGTCGCCTGCGCGTCGGCTGCCATACCTGAAGGACGGATTGATGCTGGCGGGATTGCTGGTCGTGGTGATCGGGAGCCATTTCCTGACCGTGCGGGTGCTGCATCCGCTCTTCGGACGTGTTCCGCCCGGCCCTACCGTGGCGCAGGTGGCCCATGCCGGTATGGGCAAGGATTGGGCAACGGTTCCCTTGGCCGAGGGTGGCACGATCGAGTTGATGGCCGTCTCTGAGATGGGACGTGCCGTCAACCGCTGGTGGTCCCCGTCGGGCGAACCGTTGGCCCGGCGTCTGGACACCCAGCACAACCCGGGCTTCGGCGACGACGCCAAGGCCAGGGTGCGGATGATCGTCCGGGTGAAGGATCTTCCCGAGGGTGCGGACGGACCCTTCCTGCTCGCGAATCCGCTCGGTTCGATCTCGTCGGGAGGACAGGTGCGCGAAGATGGGAAGGTGATTCGGGGTGCGGTGGGCGCGGTCTTCAACTGGGGAAAAACGAGGAAGGAGGCGGACATCCGCGTGGGGGTGGCGACGGCACCGTGGCGCGTGGTCCTGCGGCACATGCCGGCAACGCATCAGACGGTTCACCTGACGGAGCCTCGGGATCCGCGATGGGGATTCCAGGTGCACGGCACCGCGGACACGGTGGATGGCGCCCAGGTGACGCTGGTGATGGGGCAGCTTGACCCGGACTGGCGGATGCAGGTGGTCGCGGCGGACCCGACGGGCAAGGTCTGGCCGGCGCGCATGGTGACGGGTTCCGGTACGCCGGGCGGTGATGATCAGATCCAGACCTGCGTGTTCACGGGGATCCAGTTGGCGTCGGTGAAGGAGTTCCGGGTGGAGGTGCGGCGGGTGCACTGGGTGGAGTTCCGCGGGGTGCGGTTGCAGGCGTCGGGGAAGCTTCCGGAGGCGCAGATGCTGCGGTTCGCGGAGGGTCAGGTGATCACT
>JAIXZE010000363.1 GCA_027489875.1 Verrucomicrobiales bacterium | reverse complement strand
GCCACGCTGCGCATCCCCGGTGTGAACACCGCCACCGACGGCATGCTGTTCACCATCTCCACCGACGATTCCACCTCCAACCGCGGCGCGATCATCACGGCGGCCCCGGCCACGGACGGTTCCGTCTGGAACGTCGGCATCCGCATCGATGACGAACAGCCCTCCCCCACGGTCTACGCCGAGGACGGCCAGTCGGATTTCGCGTTCCTCTACATCCCCTACACCGCCCCCGGCCTGGTCGGCGGCAAGGTCGCCGCAAACGGCACCAAGGCAGGCGGAGCCGGAACCTACACGGTCGCCCGGGCCTCGGCCGGCCGCTACGAGATCACCATCCCCGGCAAGACCGCCAAGGACGGCATGCTCATCCTCCAGAACGCGGGCTACGTCTCGCCCGTCGACGGCGTCACCGATGACGGCGTGCTCGCCTGGGAATACATCAACGGCAAGTTTGTCGTCGAAGCCCGCCACGTCGAGACCGGCAATGACGGCTTCGACACCTTCCCGCTGCGCGACACCGACTTCTACTTCGCTTGGGTCGACTTCACCAACCCGCTCCAGGCCCGCGCGACCACCACGCCGACGCTCGCCATCAGCCGCACCGGTGACAACGTGTTGATCTCCTGGCCCGCCACCGTCACCGGATTCACCCTCCAATCCGCGACCTCGCTGGCCGGCCCGTGGAACACGGTCAACGGCACCGCCAACAACTCGATCACGGTCACGCCGTCCGCGACCACGCTCTACCGGCTCAGCCAGTAGTCCTCCCGTCCCCGCACACACCGGCCGCTCGACACGTTGTCGACCGGCCGGTTTTTTCATGCCGCCGACGGGTGTACCCGCAAGGCGGCGGAAACGATTCGCAAGCCCACGGAAGCAAGGCAGGCGTTGGATCGCCAGTTTCCCGCAGCCTTTGGCGAGAATCATCGCACCGCTGCCCCTGAAATCGTGACGCCCCCCTCCACCGGCCGTTTCAGTCTCCCTGCCGGCTCCAACCGCCTGCCGGCATTCGCCGAGGCGCCGGCGTGGACGCACGTGGGCGCTGGCTGGCGGCCCCTCTTCGGCAGGTTCGGGGATCTGGGATTCAGTCTCGAATGGCATGACTTCGAAACCAACGCTCCCGTTGATTGGGCACGCAGCTTCCACCCGGGCAGCGTCGAGGTCTGCCTCAACCTGGAGGGCGCCGGCGAAATCCAGTCCGGGGCCAAGCCCAGCGTGCTCGGACCGGGAACCGCCGCCTTCTACTATCAGGGACTTCCCGGCCTGACCGCCGTGCGCCGTCCTGCCATCCGCCACCGCTTCATCACCATCGAGTTCTCACACGACTTCCTGACGCGCCACTTCGCCCACGCGGCCGAACACCTCCATCCCCTCATCGCCGAGGTCATCGCGGGCACCCGTTCGGAGAGTGGTCTCGCCTCCATCGAACCCATGGGCGCCACCCTGCTGCCGCTCGTCGACAGCCTCCGCCATTGCCCGGTGTTTCAGCCCGCCCAAGGCGTCTGGTTTCAATGCAAGGCCCTCGAAGCTGCCGCACTCCTCTTCTTCCGTCCCGCCGCAGGCGACCTCTTCTGCACCCGAGCCCAACGGGCCGCCCGGGAACGCATCGAACGCGCCCGATCCATCCTCGCCACAAACCTGGCCAACCCGCCGTCCCTCGAAGAACTCGCGCGCCAGGTCGGATGCAGTTCGTTCTACCTCAGCCGGCAGTTCTCCGCCGCCACGGGGATGACCCTGCAACAGTATCTGCGGCGCATCCGGCTCGAACGCGCCGCAGAACTGCTCCGCACCGGACAATGCAACGTCACCGAGGCGGCGCTGGAGGTGGGCTACAACAGCCTGTCCCACTTCAGCACCGCATTCCATGAACTCTTCGGATGCTGCCCCGGATTGTACCCGAGGCAGTATTCCCCGAATCCATTTCCGACTGGAGCGCCGGCCAGCCGTCGCTACCCTCGCCGGCCGTGATCATTGCGCCGTCCCTCCTCGCCTCCGATTTTGCCCGCTTCGGCCATGAAGCCGCCCGGGTGCATCGTTCGGGGGCCGAGTGGCTGCACCTCGACATCATGGATGGGCATTTCGTGCCCAACATTTCCTTCGGCCCGCAGGTCGTGAGGGCCGTGCGCCCCCACTTCGAGCGCACCCTCGACGTGCACCTCATGTGCTCGAAACCGGAGATCCTCCTCGAACCGTTCGCCGCGGCCGGTGCGGACAGCATTACCATCCACGTCGAACTCGGCGCACAGGTTACTCCCCTCCTCTGGAAGATCCGGTCGCTCGGCAAGAAGGTGGGCATCGCGGTGAATCCACCCACGCACATCGCGGAGGTGAAGCCCTACCTCTCCAAGGTCGACCTGGTCCTGATCATGACCGTCAATCCGGGCTTTGGCGGCCAGCCCTTCATCGAGGAATGCGTCCCCAAGATCCAGCAGGTCGAGACCTGGCGCCGCCAACTCGGACTCAAGTACCGCATCGAGGTCGACGGCGGCATCAATGACACCACCGCCGTCGAGTGCGCCCGTGCGGGAGCCGACACCTTCGTGGCCGGCACCGCCCTCTTTGGAAAACCCAGCCTCACGACCGCGGTGAAACGGATGCGACGCCTGACCACCGCCGCCGGCCAGCACGCCAGCCTCCTCTGAGGCCGTCCCCATGCTTCCCGCCCTCCTCGCGATGGGCCTGTTCGCCACCTCCTCGGTGGCGGCACGCCAATCCATCCACCACCTCGGCCCCAACAACGCCAGTCTGGTCCGCATCCTTCTGGCGACGCTCCTGCTCGGAATCTACGCCCACGGTTGGGGGGCCGGGTTCTCAGGTCCGTCCCTCGGATGGTTCCTCGTCAGCGGCCTGATCGGGTTCGGCATCTGCGACACCGCCATCTTCATCGCCTTGCCCCGGCTGGGAGCCCAGCTGACCAGCCTGATGGTCCAGTGCCTTTCCGTCCCCATCGGCCTGCTCACCGAATGGCTCTGGCTCGGCACCGAACTCTCGCTCGGTCGGCTCCTCGCCATCGCCGTCATCCTGGCCGGTGTCGTCATCGCCCTCCGTCCCACTGCAAAACCCGATGCCTCCCGGCCGTCACCGGGAAAGGCGGCCCTGGTGCTGGGCGTGGTTGCCGCGGCCGGACAGGCGTGGGGAGCCGTCCTCAGCCGGCACGGCACGCAACTCGCACGGGCCGCAGGCCAACCCATCGACGGCCTCAGCGTGGCCTACCAACGCATCTGGGCGGGCGTGTTCTTCATCGTCCTCTGGTGGCTATGGCAACGCCGGCAGCAGGGCGCCGGCACGGCCTCCACGCATCCCGACTGGCGGGCCGCGTCTCCCTGGATCCTCGCCAACGCCCTGTCCGGCCCCTCCCTCGGCGTCGCCTGTTATCAATGGGCCCTCGCCAACCATCCCACCGGCGTCGTCATGGCCATCACCGCCCTCACCCCCCTCGCGGTCATCCCCCTGTCCTGGGCCCTCAACGGCGAACGCCCCACGCGCGCCTCCGTCATCGGCGGCATCCTCGGCGTCGCCGGCGTCTGCTGGCTCACCATCGCCTGACGCCCCACCCAGTCCTGCGCCCCCGCGCCGGGGCGCATCTTGACACTGCCCCCTTATGGAACGGGGCGGCGACGTCCTCGTCGCCCCTCCCGAAGCCCCTCCCAAAGGCGATGGAGACATCGCCACCCCACTCACAGACAGGGAGGCGACGTCCTCGTCGCCGTCCTCAATACCCCTTCCCCAAGGCGAAGAAGACATCGCCACCCCACTCACAGACGGGGAGGCGACGTCCTCGTCGCCCCATCCCCAAACCCCTCCCCACAGAGACGAAGACATCGCCACGCCATTTCTCCCGATCCCCCCACCCTCGACGCCAAAGACGGACATCGCCAGATTGACAGGGTCCATGACGAGTTCCCATCCGCTGTGCTCCACGTGTCGCACCCCCCTTTCCATCGAGGGCCTCTGCCTCCGTTGCGCCCTT
>JAIXZE010000176.1 GCA_027489875.1 Verrucomicrobiales bacterium | reverse complement strand
GGAACGGGTGCGTCCCCCAAGAAGGGATCCACCGTGACCGTCCACTACACGGGAACGCTCACCGACGGCACCAAGTTCGACAGCTCGGTGGATCGGGACGAACCGTTCGAGTTCACCCTGGGCATCGGACAGGTCATCGCCGGATGGGACCAAGGCGTGGCGAAGATGAAGGTCGGCGACAAGGTGAAGCTGACGATCCCCTACCATCTTGCCTATGGCGAACGCGGGTATCCCGGTGTCATCCCGCCCCGGGCCACGCTCATCTTCGAAGTCGAGTTGCTCGGGGTCCGCTGAATTGTTCCCACCCAGCCCACGACATCATCCAGCCCGCGCCCCGGATGAAGCCACGACTGCTCCTCATCGGCCTGGTGCTGGCGTTGGCTTCGTGTGCTTCACGACCGACACCACGGGTCACGCCGGCGGGGCCTCCCGATGCGGATCCCGCCGGACTCCGCCCACTGCGTGCGGAGCGCGGTGACCTGCACCTGGTTCCCTCCGAAACCAACCGGGTGACCCATCCGGTCGCGCAACGCTTCATCGAAGGCCGCGAGGCTTACTGGAATCGGGACACGCCGGCGGCGGTATCCGCCTTCGAGAAGGTCCTCGAAGGCGACTGGCCGAAACTGACGCCCAACCAGCGCAAGATGCTCCTGCTGCAGTCGCTCGAAGAGTCCGGAAACTGGAACGAGGCGGCGACGTGGTATCCCCGGCTCGGGTTGGAGGAGTCGCACTCGGCACGGCTTCGCTATGCGCGGACGATGGCCGCGTTTCCCGCACGCTCCATCGAGTTCGTTGCGGACGCGCCGCCCATTCCGTTCACCCTCCAACGGGATCAACTGGTGATCATCGAGGCGCGGATGGAGGGACGGCCGGTGCGGCTCATGGTCGACACCGGATTCTCGCTCACCTTCGTGACGGCCGATTTCGCGCGGGCGGCTGGGCTGACCATGACGGACGAGATCATCCGGATGTCCGATTCCAACGACGCCGACAGCGCGGGTCGGTTGGCGCGCCTGGGGACCCTCGAGCTGGGTGGACTGACGGTTCGGAATCTTCCCGTGGTGAGTTCCCCGCCCCGCTTGCTGCTGAAGCTGGCGGGCCCCATCGACGGGGTCCTCGGATGGGACGTGCTGCGCGACCTCGTCGTCACCTGGGATTTCCCGGCACGCCGGATGCACCTCCGAGCTTCGGATGGCGCTGGGACGGCTGCGTCGACCGCGGTTGCTGAACCCAACCTCTCCGGACGCCAGATGCCAGTGATCGCGGTGACCAGCGCGTCAGGGCAACCGCTCGACCTGTTCCTCGACACGGGATTCGCATCGCGGACCTTCGGGCTCGAACTGAACCGCAACGCCGACATCCTCGCTTCGAAGGTGGACCTCTCGAAGTTCCACTTCGCGTGGTCCCCCGGGATCACCTTCGGAATGCATTCCTTCCGGGTGCGTTGGCCGCGCCGGGCGCGCCCCTTCCAATTTCATTTCGCTGGCCACCGTTTCGAAGTGCCGCAGGCCACGCTCACGCGGGAGATCCGGATTCATGAACGCCTCGCGACCGTCGACGGCGTGGTGGGCAACGCGCCGTTTCTGTCGGGCCGCCTGACCCTCGACGGTCCGCAGCGCCGTGCGACCTTCGAACGTTGAGGGCATCCTTGCGCTGCCTTGGGGCCGGGGTGGTGACGTCCTCGTCGCCCTCTTCCAAAGCCCCTCCTCACGGCGATGAGGACATCGCCACCCCGTTCCGGGGGCGGGGCTGCGACGTCCTCGTCGCCTTTCCCAAAACATTCCCAAAGGCGATGACGACATCGCCGCCCCGACCAGACGGATGGGGAATTCAGGCGGTGCTCACCGGAACCGGAAGAACTTCGTTCCCTCACCCGTGGGGACTTCGGCCTGCCGTTGGCCTTCAACCGTGGACACGGAAGCTTCCAGCGGCGTCCACCCCGACGCGTCGAGCGTGTCGGAGACCTCCACCAAGCCCACGGCACCCTCAGGCCATCGCAACCGGATCCGACCCTCGACGAAGGCCGCATCCAACCGAACCTCGGCGGGGGCGTCCGGCCCGAGCAGAACCACGGCGGAATTGCCCGCGCCGGCCAGGTCCACGCTGACGAGCAGCTTGTCGAAACTTCCCGGGCGCCAATGGGCAGCGTTGATGCGCTGCACCGCCGCGACGCGGGGACCATCCGGAGTCTGGACGGTGAACGTGTCCCCGGAGGTCAACATCACTTCGTACCGGTTGGGAAGGCCCGGTGTGACGACGTACAGGATTTCACGCCGCCTGCCGTCCATGAATTCCACCTCCGCGGCAAAGGCCACCCTTCCATCGGGGGCAGCCGAAACCACCGGCAGCCGGAACTGCACGATGCGGTCAACGTCCGCAGGAACCGGCAACGGATCGAATTGGCGGGCAAGAAGCCGGACGCTGAACTCGCTCGCGTGAAGGAGCGCCTGCGTTTCGAAGGGCTGGGTTCCGCCACGGACGGATCCGATGAAAGCGATGCTCGACCGATCGGGGGCGTCCTGGGCTCCGACGGACAGGTTCACCACACGCGTTCCGGGAGCGGTGCCATCCACGATCTCCTCGGAGAACGCCATCAACCGGGGGACGCTGCCGTCGTGCATCAGGAGCGCACTGCGACGGGCGAGATCACCCGCGGTCTCCGCATAGTTCACATTGCCGAGGATTCCAGCTCCGTGGGCGACCAGTTGAAACGACGTCAACCGGGACACCGGGGTTGCCGCCGAGGGCATCCCGCCGCGTGCGGCCGGTGCCGCCATTCCGGGCCCCAGCAACGGTGTCCAACTCCCCAG
>JAIXZE010000211.1 GCA_027489875.1 Verrucomicrobiales bacterium | reverse complement strand
TTCAAGTTCGTGTTGCCCGATGATGAATGGGTCGCCTTCCGCGCTTCGGGAACGGAGCCCCTGATCCGGTGCTATCTCGAAGCCAAGTCGCCCGCCGGACTCAAGAAGCTGGCCGCGGCCGCCCGCAAGGTCCTCGCCGGTTGATCCGGAACCCCCTCTTGCCGGGGTTCCGCTCATCCAACACAGTGGTCTCATGGAACTCCGGAAAGCTGACATCCGTCTGTCCGTCGAGGACTACCTGATCGGCGAACGCCAGAGCGAGATCCGCCACGAATACATCGGCGGCGAGATCTACGCCATGGCCGGCGCGAGTGAGGAACACAACGTCGTCGCAGGAAACACCTTCATCGCGCTCGCCACCCACCTTCGCGGCCGTCCCTGCCGCACCTTCATGACGGACATGAAAGTCCGCCTTCAGGTCATCGGCGATGAGATGCTCTATTATCCCGACATCATGGTGGCCTGCGATCCACGGGACACCGACCGCTACTTCAAGCGCTACCCCTCAGTCCTGATCGAGGTCCTCTCCCCGGATACCGAACGGACGGATCGTCGGGAAAAGCGGTTCAGCTACCTGGGGATCGAGACACTCGAAGCCTACATCCTCGTGGCCCAGGATCGAATGGAGGTCACCGTGTTCCGTAAGTCCGCGGACTGGCAACCGGAGATCCTCCGTGCCCCCACGGACCTTCTCCAACTACCGCACCTCGAATTTCAGGTCGCCCTTTCCGCGATCTACGAAGGATTGAGCCACCGGCCCGACGGCACATTCCGGGTCACGCCACTCTGAACCGGGCGCATCTTGACCCTGCCCCCGCACGCAACGGGGAGGCGACGTCCTCGTCGCCGTTCCAAAGCCATTCCCGAGGCGATGAGGACATCGCCACCCCGAATCCTTCCCAAAAGGGGGCAGTGTCAAGATGCCCCCTCTGAGCCGCTTCCCTAAGTCTCAAACCTTCCCCGGCACCGGGTGCACCCACGGCGCGCGGTAGGGTCGGGCGAGCAGCTTGTTGGCCTCGCGATCGTCCACCACCTGTTGCTTCACCGGATCCCACTTCAGCGAACGCCCCAGCTTCATCGACAGGTTCGCGAGGATACACGAAGCCGTGGAGATATGGCCCTGCTCGATGTCCGCCACCGGCTTGCCCCGGCTCTCGATGCACTCGACGAGGTTCTTCATGTGCCCGCGGATCGCCGGTGCCACGTGCCGTTCCAGATCCTTCTCGTCACGGTCTTCCGGGTACTGGTCGAGTTCCATGACCTGATCCGCATGCACCGGCTTGCCACCGTCACGGGGGATGAAGTCGTAGCTGAACACGCTCGCCTTGAGCGTTCCCTTCTCGCCGTAGAACGTCGCCGACCACGGATACTTCTGGTCGGGCATTTCGCCCCACGTCCGGTGCGTCCAGACGATCTTCACGTCGCCGAAATCAAAGGTCGCGTTCTGCGTGTCAGTGATGTTCGCGCGACTCGCCTTGTCAACGAGGATGCCGCCGGTGGACGACACCGAGATCGGCCATCCGAGGTCCATCATCCAGCGCACCATGTCGAGCATGTGGATGCACATGTCACCGACGATGCCGTTGCCATATTCCATGAACGCCCGCCATCCGCGCGGATGGACGATCTTGTTGTAAGGCCTCATGGGGGCGGGACCGACCCACATGTCGTAATCGAGATAGTCCGGAGGGGCGGTGTCGGGTGCGGTCGCGAGCGTATCGCGGTTCCGCATGTGCCAGTAGCAGCAGATCTCGACGTAGGCGATCTTGCCGAGGCGACCTTCCTTGATGAAGCGGTCGCGGGCCTCGATGAGGTGTGGCGTCGACCGCCGTTGTGTTCCCACCTGCACCACGCGCTTGTACTTCCGCGCGGCGGCGAGCATCGCCTGGCTCTCGACCACGTCGACGCCGGTGGGCTTCTGGACGTAGATGTCGGCTCCGGCCTTGCAGGCCTCGATCACGGGCAGCGCATGCCAATGATCGGGGGTTCCGATGAGGACGATGTCGAGGTCCCGCTCGGCCAGCATCTTCCGGTAATCGGAGAACAACCGCGGGGTCTTGCCGGATTTCTGGCGGGTGGAAACCAATTTCCCCGCTTCTTCCAGCATCCGCTTGTCGACATCGCAGAGCGAGACGACGTCAACGGGAGCCACCTGGATCAGGCGGAGGAGATCCGCCTTTCCGTACCATCCGGTGCCGATCAAGCCCACGCGCTTGGGCTTGGGTTCACGGGCGAAGGTCGTGGGCACGTAGGTCGCCGCGGCGGCCATCGCGAGCGCGGTCGACCCTTGGTGGAGAAACTGACGGCGGTTCATTCCCACCGTCTAGCCCGTGCGACCACCCCTTGGGAAGGGCAAACTCGGCTCAGGACAGGATCCGTGATCCGTCGTTGAGGAAGATGCCCTTGAACATCATCTCCAACGCCTGCGGATTGCCGGCCTTCGCGAGAGCTTCCTTCTCGGAGACGATCTTGTCCTTCACCAGATCGTATAGGGCCTGATTGAACGTCTGCATGCCGTCGTCGCGGCCGGTCTCGATGGCAGCACCGAGCTTCTCGATGCGGTTTTCCTCCATCATCTTCTTCACCGTGGGGGTGTTGATGAGGATTTCGAGGGCGGGCGTCATGCCGCCCGCGAGCTTGCCCACCATGCGTTGGCAGATCACGGCCTGCAACGTGCCCGCCAACTGACGGCGCACCTGCTCCCGTTCCTCCGGCTTGAAGAAGTCCAGGATGCGGCCGATCGACTGGGAAGCGTTTTGCGTGTGCAGCGTCGACAAGACGAGATGCCCCGTGTCCGCCGCGCTCATGGCCGCCTGGAAGGAGGTGGCGTCGCGCATTTCACCGACCATGATGATGTCCGGATCCTGACGCAGGACGTGCTTGAGTCCGGTGGCGAAACTCGACGTGTCCAAGCCGATCTCGCGCTGCTCGACCACCGACTGGTTGTCCTCGAAGACGAACTCGATCGGGTCTTCGAGAGTCACCACGTGTTTTTTGAAGTTCGCGTTGATGTACTCGATCATCGCCGCAAGCGTGGTGGACTTGCCGGATCCGGTGGTTCCGGCCACCAGAACGATGCCGCGGGGACTGCGGGCGATGTCCTTGATGACGGGGGACAATCCCAACTCGGAGAAGCTGGGCACCTGCGTCTTCACATAGCGCATGGCGAGGGCCATCGTGCCGCGCTGCTGGAAGACATTCGTCCGGAACCGGCCCACGCCCGGCTCCAGATAGCTGAAGTCGACTTCCCGATCGGCATCGAGGCGCTTCTTCGCATGCACCGGGACCATCTTCTCCAGGATCTTTTCCATCCATTCCACGGTCGGAATGGGTGCCTCGATGGCCAGCAATTGCCGGTGGATCCGAAGGACCACCGGGGTCCCCACCTTGATGTGAACGTCGGAGGCGCCGCCCTCGACGGCCGCCTTCAGGATGCCCCGCAGAAGTTCGATGTCGTAGCTCACAATAGTCTCGTGATGAAATTCGACTGAGCTCTAGCAGATGTCAGGCCGACAGCCACGGAATTTCCCGGATTCCGCCCCTCCCAACCACCCCTTCACCGCAGTCGCCACCAGAACATCCATTCCCGCCCCACCCGGCTTTCCCAACTTCGCGGCTGCCAGTCCGCCACCAATTCAAAGTGCCGACCGAACCGGCTCAGGATCTCCTCGCGACTGCACGGGAACGGAGGACCTTCGGGGGCGGCCGGATTCAGGTAGTGGATCGCCACGAACTGACCGCCCGGAGCCAGCCATTGGGGTAACGCGTCCGCATAAGCTGCCCTCCGGCCCGGATCGATGGCGCAGTACAAGGTATGCTCAAAAACCCAGCCGAACGGCTGTTGCACCGGGGGACACTCCAAAAAGTTCCCAACCTCAAACGAGAGGCCCGTCACCCCTCCAGCCGCAGCCCGGGCCAGCATCACCGCGGTCGGAGCCAGATCCAGACCCGTGGTCGGGAAACCTGCCCGCGCCCACGCCATGGCATCGTTTCCAAGCCCGCAGCCCGGAACCAGGACCGGACGACGGTCCAACCCAGGATTCGCAGCCAGGAAGTCCACCAACCCCGGCGCGGGTCCTCCGTGGTTCCAAGGCATGTCCCGATCCCGATAATGCGATTCCCAGTCACGTTCTGACATAGTCCTGCCCCTCGTTTGGCTTCCTGCCCTGAAATGTCCGCTGCTTCCTCGGATTCTTGCACCGTGGCCAGCCGAAAATGGATCAACCGCCGCCACCCGACTCCGCCCGGCGCATGACGGTTTCGATCTGGACGCCCAATTCGGGCTGCCGCCGCGACACTTCTGCCAGACGTCCGGCCTTCGCCTCCAGTTCCAGCGTCTTCAACAATGCGGTGAGCTCGGGGTCCTGGAGCAGGGCACATCCGCCTTTCAGGAAGTGCAGTGCCCGCGCAACCTCCACTCCATCGCCCGTCGCGATCCCTGTCCGAACCCGGTCCATGCCTTCGCGGTTGGAGTCCCTCAGCATCGTCAACATCGTCGGTGTGAGCCCGGAAACAGGGCGTTTCAGGATCGTCGTGGACTCGCTTGAGCTCCGGGAAGGAATGGCCACCCCCACGCTCCCGGCTCCCCCGGGAACCGTCCGGGATGACAGATGCCGCGTCAGCATCTCGGCCAATGCATCCCTTCGCAGGGGCTTGCACATGTAGTCATCCATGCCCGAGTTGAGGCATGCCGCCTTGTCCTGCGGCAGTGCATGGGCGGTCAGGGCAACAATCAAGGTCCGCGGCCTTCCCAACTCCTTCTCGCGCTCGCGCCACCGGCGGGTCGCCGTCAATCCGTCCACCTCCGGCATCTGGACATCCATCAGGACCATCGAAAACGTCTCCTTTTCCAACCGCTCCACGGCCTCACGTCCGTTCGAGGCCACAGCAGTTCCCACGCCCAGCTTCTGCACCATGGTCTCGGTGAGTTGCCGGTTCACCGGATGATCCTCAACAATCAGGATCCGCGCCGACGGACGGAAGGGAATCTCCACGGGGGCCGTGGATGCGGTCGGAAGACTCACTCCGGTGCCCCCTTCCGGCGGGCTTCCCACCTGCAACGGCACTTCGACGAAGAAACGGCTCCCGCGCCCCTGCTCGCTCTCGACCCAGATGCGGCCCTGCATCAGGCCGACCAACTGTCGACAGATCGCCAGTCCCAGCCCCGTCCCGCCGAACTTGCGGCTGATCGAGGAATCCGCCTGACGGAAAGCCTCGAAGATCAGGCTCAACTTGTCGGGCGCAATGCCGATGCCGGAATCGGCGACCACGAACAGCACACGATCGGTTCCCACCGGTTCCAACGTGACGCTCACCGCCCCCGAAGGCGTGAATTTGACGGCATTCGAGACCAGGTTCGCGAGCACCTGCCGGAGTCGATGGGGATCCCCCTGGACCCACACCGGAAGCCGCTCGTCCACCTCCAGGACCAGATCCATTCCGGATTTACGTATCCGCGGTCGGAAAGGCCGGACCGAAGCTTCCAGCATCGGCCTCAGCTCAAAGGATTCCCGCACGATCTCGAGGCGCCCCGCCTCGATCCGCGCCAGGTCGAGCAGGTCATTCAACAGGGTCAGCAGGTCTTCCACCAACTGCACCGCCGTCTGGACGCAACCACGCTGCTCATCGGTCAGCGTGGAGTTCAGCAGCAGGTCATGGGATGCCGTCAAGCCGTTGAGCGGCGTCCGGATCTCATGGCTGATATGGGCCAGGAACTCCGTCTTCGCCTGGTTGGCCGCCTCGGCTGCTTCCTTCGCCCGGCGGAGGTCGCGCTCTGCCTCCACCTGATGGGTGATGTCCGTAAAGGAAACCACCACGGAGGAAGGCCTTCCCGTCAGACCCTTCCGCAATGCGGTTGTCGTGACCGAAAGCCACCGGAACTGCCCTCCCGGAAACCTCATTCCCATGAGCGCATCCCGAACTCCCAACCCGCTCCGCAACGTCTGCGCCACCGGCGATTCCTCCGCCGGCAAGGGTGTCCCGTCCAGACGCACCCGCTCCAACTCGGCCGTGGTGAGGTCGACGCCGACAATCGCGGACTCAACCAACCCGGTGATCCGCTCCGCAGCCAGGTTGGCCGACGCGACCCGACCTTGCGGATCCACCAGAAGAACCCCTTCGCTCAGCGCCCCAACCAGAGCCCGGTAACGCTCCTGCCCCTCCTTCAGCGCGGCAGCCTGCCGCTTCAACGGTGTCACGTCCGTCTCGTGAACCAGCACCGCCTTCTCAGCCCCGTATTCCAACGGCGATCCCCTCAGCTCGACCGACATCATCCGCTCCCCGGTCCCCAGGCGAAGGGTTTCCACGACGCCGCCAGGGCCTGCCATCAGCTTTTCCAATTCGGACGGCAATGCCTCCATCATGTCCGGCGGAACGCCCCCATGGTCCGCGGCGAGTTTTTCGAAATCACGCCCGTGCAGTTCGCAGGCGGCACGGTTTGCAGCGAGCAGGCGCCCTTGAGCCGAGAGGACAAGGAGGGGAACGGGCGCGTTTTCAAACAGGATCCGGAACCGGTTCATCCCGTCCAACTGCTTCCCAAGTTGCGCAGCGTTCTCGCGAGCCTGCCGCAACGAATCACCAGCGACCTGCAATCGCCGCCACAGAAACCACACGCTGCCAGCGCCAAGGACCCACGACAACAACGCCACCCAAAGCCACGGACTTGATGGGGACTCAGGCATTTGAAGAGGATTCATGCAGCGGACACCACGGGTTTACCCCAGCCCCAGCCCCGTCGGAATGAGATTCTTCTACCGATTCCGACCTCCCCCCCCCAATGAAATTGGCCGGTCCAGCGGGTAACCCTGAATCCCTTCCCGCACGAGCCGGCCAATTTCTCCCCAATTTTCCCCAAATTGGCTCGGACACCTTGCGGGCCGACCCTTCCCGGGTTTCCCCGGGCGTGCCATCAGGTTCCCCTGAAGGCAGTGCAATCATTGCCATCCCCCGCCCCAGTCCAAGTCGGGCCACCGCTGAATCCCATGTACAACGCCCCCCGACAGACTCACTTGAGGCAGGCCGGGCGATTGCCGCTTCCTTTGAAAAAGAGGAAGCCAGCCGAACTGGCGAACACCCCAATCCCCTGGTCCGCATGCAGCCCGGCTGGCTTCATCCCCCGACCGAACGTTGGCCTTCCGGATCCAGAACCGAACCCAGACGCCAAGTCCGTACACCCGGCCATCCCCGGGCGACCAGCGGGCGTGCATGCCCACTGATGGGGTCCTTCATACACGCGGCAGCTTCGATTGCGAGCAGGTGGTCCGGGAATCTGCTGTACAGGAAAGCCGGACGTGCTAACGCTTTACCGTCTCGCGACTCCTCCCCCATGGATCGCTCGTCAAAAGGGACAACACTGTGACGGAAACAAACAAGTCCACCCCAAAGGCCCGCGTTTATCTCGTCGAGGACCATCCTGTCGTCCGCGAATACATCGCTGCCCACGTTCGCGTCGATCTCGGACTTGAGGTCTGCGGCGGTGCGGCCAACACAAAACAAGCGTTCGCGGATGTCCAACAGCTGAAGCCGGACCTCGTCATCATCGACCTGAGCCTGACCGACGGTCATGGTTTCGAGCTGATCAAGGATATCGGCCTCATGACTCCGGCCCCGCGCATGCTCGTCTTCTCGGCGCACGACGAGGAAGTTTACGCCGAACGCGTGCTGGAAGCCGGTGCCCTCGGATATGTCCGGAAAACGGCCTCGGAAGCCGAACTTCTCGATGCCATCCGGCGGGTCCTGAATGGTCAGGTTTACCTGAGCGCCTCCATGACCTCGAAGGTCCTGCTGCGTCGCGTCACCCCGCCCCGGGGAGATCACCGTTCCCCGATCCAGGCCCTCAGCGATCGCGAACTCCAGGTCTTCGAGCTCATCGGCAATGGCCAGAGCACAAAGCAGATCGCCTTCACGCTCGGCGTCGATGCCAAGACCATCGAAACCTACCGCGCCCGCATCAAGGAGAAGCTCGGTCTGGATTCCGCTCCGGCCCTGATGCGTGCGGCGTTCCAATGGGTCAACCACGGTGCCACGCCGGAGGTTGAAGGTTCAGGAGCCTCTCCGTCCGCCGCCCGTTAGGCAGCGGCAGGAAGACCCTCTTCGCTGTCGGAATTCCTCGCCGCAACGCGTCGCCGGACTCCCAGCCCGCCAACCCACCGGATCATTTCCCGGTGGGTTTTGGCTTCCAGAGGACCTGGACATCCATTTCCCTGCGCAACCGGGCGAGGTACTCGGCGATCCGTGGCTGCGCTTCCCGTTGCAGCAACACGGCACGAATGTCTTCCTCCACCCGTTCGAGCGGTATCCGTCGTGCGGGAATCCGCTCCAGAACCTGCAACAGATGGTAGCCCCCCCCGGACTCGATGATGTTCCCCAGTTTCCCGGGTTCCACGCGGAAGACCTCCGCCTCCAGTTCCGCAGGCAACTCCCCACGAACCGATCGTCGCTCGCCACCCGTTGCACGCCCCGGATGGGCCGCAGCCAATTCCTTGACCAAGGCGGCAAAATCCTTCCCCCGCTCCAACTGCGTGCGCCACCCCTCGAACTGCCGCCGCTCGGCAGCCGCGGCATCCAGGGACGTCGATCCCGCCGAAGACCACTGAAGATGGAGGTAGCGAACCCCAGCCGGTTCAACCCATTTGTCCGTGTTGGCCTCGTAATAGGCACGGACATCCTGGGTCGGAATCCGGATCGTGCCCTTGACCTCGCGGTCAATGACCGCCGTCACGAGGGATTCCGCCAGCTTCTCCGCTTCAAACTCTGCCTCCGTGTACCCAGCCCGCTTCAACAGGCTGATGAAGGCGGTCTCGCCCTGACGCTGGCGCAGTCCGGCGATGAATTTCCGGGACTCAATCCGGGCCAGTGCCCGATCCGCTTCTTCCGCCCGTGCCGCACACAACCGGAAGAGGAGCAACCGCTCCAGATACTGTTCCCGCAATCCATCCAATTGCACTTCGGTCAGCACCTGACCTCGGTGCAAGGCCTCCGTGCGGAACCGCTCCACTCCCCGTTCCAGTTCCGAACGCCGGATCTCCACCCCGCGCCCCCGGACCACCAGGTCTTCCGCCTCGATGCCACCCCAGCAGGCCACCGAAACGGCCATCAACCACCACACACGCCACACGCCAAGTCGCTTCAAGGGACGGATCACTTCCGGAGCCTAGCGAACCTCCACCCATGGACGCAACCGACCCCTCGGCTTCCCGCCCCGGTCCCGGACATTTGCTCCGTTCTCCGCCTTTCGGCTCGCGTGCCGCCCACAGCCCGGTAACCAGTCCGCATGACTGACACGGAATCCGAGATCCTCAAGACCCTGCGACAGTTGGAAACGGAAGCAACCCGTCGCGGGAATGTCCTCCCTCTCCTCCAGTCCCTGGATTCCCTGACCCGGTCGCTGCCCAGGGATGCCGATCCCGACCTCCTCCATTACCTGCACAAACGGTCCTACGAGAAGGCGCGGATCCACCTCGAAGGCGCACAGCCCGATCCCGGCACCTGTCCGCACTGACCTCGCCGCATGAATCCCTCGGACACCATCGCTGCCGTTGCCACTCCACCCGGAAACGGGGGGCTGGCCGTCCTCCGCATTTCCGGCCCTGCCGCCCTTGCGGTCGCGGACGCCTGCTTCCATCCCGGTGGTGCCAACAGCCCAAAGCCTTCCAGCGCCCCCTCCCACACCGTCCACTACGGACACGTCCGAAATGGGGATACCTTCGTGGACGAAGTCCTGCTCTCGGTGTTTCGCCGCCCACGGAGTTTTACGGGGGAGGACACGGTGGAGATCGGATGCCATGGCGGAAGCCTCGTCACACGCCAAGTGCTCCATGCCGTCCTGTCGGCGGGTGCACGCCATGCCGAACCCGGTGAGTTCACCCGTCGCGCATTCCTCAACGGGCGACTGGACCTGACTCAGGCGGAGGCGGTCGCCGACCTCATCCACGCCCGCACTGAACTCGCCGCAACGGCAGCGAATGCCCAACTGGCGGGCCATCTTGCCCGGCAGATCGACCGTCTCCGCGACGACCTCATGGGCGTCCTGACCCATGTCGAAGCCCATCTCGACTTTCCGGACGAAGACATCCGCCCGGAGACCAACCGGCAACTCCTCGACCGCCTTGATCATGCGGAAGCCTTTTGCGGGCGTCTGCTGCGGACCGCCCGCGAAGGACGCCTCCTTCGATCCGGGGCACGCGCTGCCTTGGTCGGCCTTCCAAATGCCGGCAAATCCAGCCTCCTGAACCTGCTCCTCGGTCACGACCGGGCCATTGTTTCCCCTGTCGCCGGCACCACCCGGGATACGATCGAGGAAGCCGCCGACATCGGCGGCTATCCCGTGGTTTTTGTCGACACCGCCGGACTCCGGAATGCCCACGATGCCATCGAGGCCGAAGGCATCCGGCGCAGCGGGGAAGCGGCCCGCCTCGCCGACCTCCTCCTGGAGGTCGTCGATCTCTCCGCACCACCGCCCACGACACTCCCTTTCGATCTGGAAGGCATCCCGCCAAACCGACGCCTGAGGGTCGGCAACAAGTGTGACCTTCCCCGGGACCCCGGCTGGGCCAATGCCGCGGAAACGCCCGCGCTGCGGATCAGTTGTCAGACGGGCGAAGGCATTCCCGAACTCCGGGAAGCCCTGCGCCAGCAACTTCTCGCCGGGGACGAAAGTGTCGAGTCGGCCGGTATCGCCATCAATGCCCGTCACCAGGATGCCCTGCGCCGCACCACGGATGCCGTCGCCCGGGCGCGCACCGCGCTCGCCAGCCAGATCGCCCTTGATCTCGTGGCGCTCGACCTTCGCATCGCCGTCGGTGCCATCGGGGAGATCGTCGGGAAGACGACCACGGAAGACCTCCTCGACCGGATCTTCAGCACCTTCTGCCTGGGGAAGTAGGGGGCGAGAAGTACCGGAAAACAAAAAGGGCGCCCGCACCCGTGTGCGGAACGCCCCTGTTTCAGCTCGGGATGTCCCCGGATCAGCCGTTGTTCCCGATGGCTTCCACCGGGCATCCGTCCATGGCTTCCTTGCAGGCGGCCTCTTCCTCGGGGGTCTCAGGCTGCTTGTAGACGTAGGAGTACCCGCCGTCGTCGTAACGGGTGAAATTCTTCGGGGCCGTTTCACGGCACAGGTCACAATCAATGCACTGATTGTCGACGAAATACTTGCCGGTGATGTTCTGAGAGTAGCGGTTTGCCAAGTCTGCCATAGGCTGGAGTCAGTTTGTGACCGCGGATTTATGCTTTCGGCCACCCGGAGTCGCAAGTGGCATTTTCCGCAACACACCAATCCACGCATGCACCCATCGCAATTGACGGGTTGAAATGATGCCGCCGCACCCCCAATTTGAGCGCAGCCATGAAGTTCATTTTGTCGACGCACAATGTCACACTGACCGATGCCATTGAGCAGCACGTGCTCGAGAAGTTGGAGAAGCTCGAACACATCGACCGCTGGCTCCTCGATGCGCGGGTCACCCTCGAGAAGGACCACACCGCCCACTCCCCCGAGAAGCAGTTCAAGTGCGGTATCCGCGTCGGGGTCCGCGGCAACGATCTCTACGCCGAAGACCGCAGCGCCGATCTCTACGCCGCGGTCGATGCCACCATCAAGAAGCTCGAAGGCCAGATCCGCCGCAAGCACAGCAAGTCCAAGGCCGCCACCCACAAGGTTGCGACCCGCTCCAAGGAAGCGCGCCGCAGCGCCTGATCCCCATCCACCCACCCAACGTCCAACCAGGCGGGCCCAACGGCCCGCCTTCTTTCTATTCAAGGTCCTCAATCCACCCTGATCCGCGCACGCCACGTACTCCCCGTGGCGTCCCCACCCATCCCCAACGGTGCGGTGCGCATCACCGAGGGCCGCCTGCGGTGGGTCGGTCCCTGGAATGAGGCCAACCCCTCCCCGGATGACCTCCGCGTGGATCTGGGCGACGCTGTCCTTCTCCCTGGCCTCGTCAACGCCCATTGCCACCTCGACTACACCCAACTCCGGGGTCTCCTCGCCCCTCCCCGTTCCTTCCCCGATTGGATCAAGGCCATCCTCGCCGCCAAGGCTGCCTGGTCGGACGATGACTTCGCCCGTTCATGGAAGGACGGAGCCGCCCAACTCCTGCGGCATGGCACCACCACCGTCGCCAACATCGAGACGCAGACCACAGCCCTCGCCAGCCTCCGATCCTTCACACCGCTCCGGCTCCACTCCTTCCTCGAACTCACCGGCGTCCGACTCCGCCGCCCTCCCGCAACGCTCGTTGACGAGGCAGAGTCCCTGCTGAGTTCCCTTCCCGATCACCCCGGCGCTGTCGGGCTTTCGCCACACGCCCCGTATTCCACGGTTCCGGAACTCCTGTCGGAAGCGGCCGCCCGCGCTCGTCGCCATGGCTGGCGCCTCACCACCCACCTCGCCGAATCCCGCGAGGAGTTCGAGATGTTCATGTACCGCCGCGGGCCCATGCACGATTGGCTCCACAACCAGCGGCCGGACGCGGACTGCGGCATTGGTTCGCCCATCCAGCACGCCGAACGTCATGGCCTGCTCGGGCCCGACTTCCTCGCCGTCCACGTCAACTACCTCTGGGACGACGACGCCCGCATCCTCGCGGCCCATGGTTGCTCGGTTGTCCACTGTCCCCGTTCCCATGCCTACTTCCGTCACCAGCGGTTTCCGTCCGAAATGCTGGCGTCCGCAGGAATCAACCTGTGCCTCGGTACGGACTCCCTCGCGAGCACCCGTGTCAGTCCGGGTGCGGCTCCGGAACTCTCGATGTTCTCCGAGATGGCCGCCTTCGCCGCGCACGACAACACCGTAAGTCCGGCCGCCATCCTGCGGATGGCCACGATCCACGGAGCCCGCGCCCTGGGACTCGACCACGAACTCGGAGCCCTCGCCGCGGGATTGCGGGCGGACCTTTGCGCGATCCCTGTCCACGCCGCCAACGACGAGATTGAGGACGCGGTCCTCCACCACACCGGCCCGGCCCTGGGCACATGGATTGAAGGAGCCCCGGTCTGGAACCAACCCGGGGTCCCCTCCCTGATTCGCGAACGCTGATGCGGCCCCCTCCCCAGCGTACGGTGGTGATCACGGGCGCTGCCGGCACCTTGGGCAGCGCCCTCGCCAACCAACTGCTGGACGACGGCTGGACCGTCATTGCCGGCCAGCATCGGAGGCCGATTCCGTTCGAGCACCCGAACCTCCAGCCATGTCCCCTCGACGTGACTGACCCGGCCGCATGGGAACGCCTCGCCACCCAACTCGCCTCGACCGATACGCCGCTCGACGCCCTCATCCACAGTGCCGGCATTGCCCGGGATCGACTGCTCGCCCACGCCACGCTCGATGAGTGGGACGAAACCTTTGCCACGAACGTCCGCGCCGTCGCCTTCGGCACGCGTGCCCTCCTGCCGTTGCTCAAGCGCGCACCGGTTCCCCACGTGCTGTGCATCTCCAGTCTGGCGAGCCGATCCGGTGGCACGGGCCAAACCGCCTACGCCGCCTCCAAGGCCGCCCTCAACGGACTCGCGACTTCCCTCGCCCGCGAACTCGCCCCCAACGGAATCCGCGTCAACACGCTCTTCCCGGGCGCGCTCATGGGGACAATGACCGACAGCCTCTCGCCATCGGCGCGCGAACACCTCGTCTCTGCCAACCTGCTCGAAACCCTCAACGACCCGGCCGAAGTGGCCCGCTTTGCTGCGTTCCTCCTCTCCACGCGCCAGATCTCCGGCCAGATCTTGAACCTCGATTCCCGCATCCCGCCGGGATGAGGCGCATCCTGACGAAGAACGGGGTGGTGACGTCCTCGTCGCCCTCCCCAGGTCTTTCTCAGGGCGATGAGGACATCGCCACCCCGGGAACCTTTCTCCATTGTGACCCATCGGAGATGGCATCCCGTCGGGATTCACCTCCTGACCTTCAGATCCCCGCTCACGGCGCGCCCGGAGTCCCGCCACGCACCACGGAAGCCCTCCAGGCCGAAGCCGACGCCGGATCCAGATCCGTGCGCACCCACTGGAGCGTACTCCCTCCTCCATCCGCCGCCGCCGGCCACGGCGATGAATCCGAGTACGCCACACGCATCGACACGTTCCCTTGCGGATCCATCAACCGCACCTGGTCCCCGCCGTTGTCGAGACCGAAGCTCATCTCCGCCACCGGATCCACCGCGTTCGGGTGGGCCACCTGGAAACGCGCGCGGTTCCGGCAGACCACCACCCGCGCCCCAGCCGCCAATGTCACGTCCGGCAGGAACACCACGTGGTCATCCGCACCATCCCGCACCGTCCAACCACCCAACTCGATGGCCGTCGCTCCGGGATTCAGGATCTCGATCCAATCGCCCGCCTCCAGGTCATCCGGCGAGTGGTAGTTGATCTCGCTGATCACCAGTTGGCGCGTCACGACGGTTCCCGCCGGAATGGGTTCAAACGTCGCCACAAGCCGATCCGTGCCACCATTCGTCACCCGGCGATCCAGCCTCGGTGCGCCATTCGTACCTTCGGCAGTGGTCCAACCGGCGAACCGAAACCCCGGTCGCGCCACCGCCCGCAGCGTGGTCGCGAAGTCTCCAAAATAGGTTCCCGACCACGGGTACGAAGCGGGCACGACGGTGTTCACGCGCACCTCGCCGGATCCCGCTGGAATCACATCCACCTCGACCTTTCCAAGTCCACCCGTCAGTCCGAAGTGCGCGATGCACTGCTCCCGCAGGACGCGCGGCCGGTCCTGCGCAAATCCTCCCAACCCCGCCACGTGTGTCTCCCACAGCGAAGCCGTCAGCGGCACCAGTTCCGCGCGATGCGGCAGCCCGAATCCCCGGCGTTGCAACTCCGGCCAACTCCACCGTTCCAGATGCGACGGAATCTCCGGACGGATCACCGACGCCATCGTTGCGATGACCGATTGCACGCCCCGTTCCTCAAAGTGCGTGTTCAACAGGTCCGCACACCGGCGGATGAACTGCTCCCGGAACTGCGCGTTCGTCAGCATCCGGCGGAGCAGCAGGGTTCGCCCGCCCGCATTCGGCCACGCTGTACTCGTCCCCGTACCTGCGGTCGCAAACCGGAACATGTTCCCATAATCCGCATAATCCCGCGCCATGGCCGCCGGATACACATTGGTCGGCCAGAGGTTGAACCCGTAATCCTGGTCGTACACCAGCCACCGAAACCGTCCCTTCGGCACCCGCGGACGCCAGCACTTCACGTTGCCGATGTCGAAGTTCTGAAAGAAGACGACGGCGAGGTTGTAGTCGATGAAGTTCCCGACATCGAGGTAGGTGCCCACCACATGCTGGTAGTTCGTCCCCGTTGTCAGGTTCCGTGCGTTCACGAAATCCCGCATCGCCCGGTACGCCACCGCATCCCCGGCCTGCGCGGTGCCGTAACCCTCGATCACATCCACGCTGCCCTCCGGCAGTTCGTGATGCGCCCGGACGTGATGGTCGGTGAGCTTCTCGCGCAGGTTGTGGATCCCCCAGTACTCCCCGTTCACGTACAGCACCGCCGGCCGGTAGCCCTGGGTGTCCAGGCCCGTCCCCTCCAGCAGTCGCTGCATCATCGCATCGCGCATCAGCGTGAAATTCCCACGCACGAAATAACTGCCCCACGACGCCGTGGGACCGAAGGCCGTGATCGGCGGCCGCGGCATCGTCTGGTAGGTGCTCTGGTTGTCGTTCCCCGAATTCCTCAGCACCAGCGATTCAAATCGGTCCACGGCCTGCCCGGGAAACACCGTGTGCTGGAAACTGCCGTTGCCGTACTTGCGCCGCGCGAACAGAGCCATCGATTTCTGCGGGTACCCGCGCGATCCCCATCCCCCGAACACCTTCAACCCAGCGTGCTGCCGGAACCCCACCCGGCCGTCGGGCTCCAGGAACTCGACATGCACGGCCGCCTCCCGATCCTTCCATGCGTTGGATCCATCGAAGGGAAAGTTCTGCAACACCTGCCCCTGTGCATTCACGACCGCCGTCCCCATGCCCACGAGGTATCCGTCGCGGAATCCGAAGTTTGTCGGTGACGCCGCCATCATCACCACCGGCAACGTTGGCCGGCGACCAAACAGATAAGTATGGACCTGCTCCGCGCTCACCCGGCCCGCAGAATCCACCGCCACCACCCGCAGCACCGTGTTGGTCGTCATCCGCAATGGCCCCGTCATCCTGGGCGACTGCGCCGTAGCCGGAGATCCATCCGTCGTGAACGCCACACCCTGCCCCGCCACCACGGGTGTCACTTCGACATCCAGCGGACCCGTCTTGAAACCACCCGCGCGCGAAACCCGGGGTGCTTCAATCACCACGGACGCGGTCGCGGCTCCGTTCGTCCGTCCAGGCGTTGCCGTCGTCCTTCCGTACCGCTGCCAGGCTTCGCTCCCGTCCGGCACGCGTCCCACGGATTCATCCACCGCCAGCGGCGGCACGTCGAAACGCTCCACCTCGCGCCCCTGCGGATCGGTCAGCACGAGCGTCTCCCCGCCGGAACTCAACCCAAACCCCGTGACCAGCAAACCCGACGTCTCCGATCCAGCCGCGTCCGTGGCATGAACCAACAGATGCCCGCCGGGCTGCATCGTGACCTCCGGAAACTTCCACCGCCCCAGCCGCAACGGATCATCCGTCAACCCATACCCCGCCAACGAAACCGCCTGGTCGTGCGGGTTGAACAACTCCACCCAGTCCCAGTATTGCCCTGGCACCGCCGCAAAGGCCGAGACGTTGTCCGTCATCACCTCGTTGATCAACGGCGCCAGCCCCAGCGGCGGCAACGCCCACGAACGCACGCGCACAAATCGCGTCCCGGTTTCGATCCCGGGCACCACCGCCCGGAACAATCCTTCCGCGATCCCCTCCACCTGCCCGCCGTCCACCGCCGTCCAGACCTGCGGCACGGTCCACTCGCTCGTCGCCTGCAACTCGAAGTCCGTCGGCATCCCGAATTCCGAGGCGAACTGGAAGACGAGGCCCCCGTCCTGAACCCGCAAGGATTCGACATCGAGCACGACCTCCACCTGCGCCTGAAGCTCCAGTGCCCCCAGGCAGGCCGCCAACACCAGGCCCCGAAGGATCCACCGGGAAGTCACACAGGAAGAAGGCTGAGATTGCATGTGCATAGGCAGATCGAAGATCCGAAGACCTCCACACACAGGCTGCCGTCACCGCGGCGGATCTGTCGACCCGCGATCACCGACGCGCGGCCAACTCCCGCGCCAGTTGACCGCCCGGGATACCCTTCCTCCGCGTTTCCCGCGCTTCCAGGTAAGATCCCCAGCAATGGCCCATGCTCGCCTTCATGTCCGACCATCCCACGCGCCCAAGGCCGGCGTACAACAGCAGCTTCCCCGCTCGGATCCCAAGCCCGGACAGACGCGGTTGGTGCACTTCGAGGTAACGGTGCGTCACCTGATAATCGATCCGCCCCTTGTAAACGAACGCGGCCCAAGACCGCTTGAATCGGTAATAAACCTCGGCTGCATGCACCGCCGCCAACGTGTGACCCGCAACGATCGCCCAGACGTACCACTCGCAGTCCTCGCCGCCACCCAACGCCTCGTCGAAAGGCCGCGCCTGCCAGACATCCCGCCGGTACAGGCAGTTCGGATTGCCCGCTCCGAACTCGAACCCACGCAGGAAGTCGGTACCTTCGTACAATGTGATCCCGCCGGTCATTCCGCGCTCGCCGTCACTGCGGACCAAAGGTCCAGGGGCCGCCACCACACCTGCAGGAAACCGACGGATCGCCGCCCGATACACGTCCAGAAAATCGGGCCGTACCGGCACCACGTGCGAGCTCAAGGCCAGGATCCAGGGATGCTTCGCCACCGCAAAACCCACGTTCAGCGAGCGTCCATAGCTGAACTGCTTCGGTTCCAACGTGACGATTTCCGCACCTGCGGCACGCGCCACGTCCAGCGTCCCGTCCGACGACCCCGAATCGACCACGATCAACTGGTCCCCCGGACGCCGCGGCATACCCGCCAGCAGGTCCCGGAACTGCGGCGCGGCATTCAACGTCCGCACCACGATGCTCAGCGGCTGATCAACCATGAAGCCCCATGCAACCCCGCCCGGCCCCGCCTTGGCAACCCCGGCTTCACGCCACCCCGTGACTCAGTACGCCACGCGCGTGCCGTCCTCCAGCATCGCCTCAAGAACCTCCACCTGGACCTTCCGGGCCGATGCCGGCATCCGTACGGCAATTTCCGAGAATTTCCCACGCCCCGCGGCCGGTGCCAGGGTGGGATCCCCCTTGCGGACCGTGATCCACTGTCCAATGCGAGCCCCGCGTTCGCTCAAGTAGTGCACCCGCAACCGCACTTCCGTGACCGCCTTGTCCGCTGCATTGCCTAGTTCCAGATCGATCGATCCGGAATCGCCGTCCACGATCAACTGCGCGCTCGTCACCTCGATCTTCGGCTTGGGAACTTCGGGGACGGGTGCGGGCACCGGCGTGACCGGCGCAACAGAAACGCTCGGTGTCACCTCGGGTTCTGCTGAAGCAACCGGAACCGTTGGAGCAGCGGAAGGACGGACAATGGAATCACGGGACGGATTCGACCGCGTCCGCGCCGAGGGTCTGGGTTCCGTTGGCTGTGCGGCTGAAGCATCCGTCACGGAAGAATCCGCAAAACCCGCAACCGGAGCGGCACCGGCATCCCGCTGCTGGCGCGCGGTCTCCAGTTCGGCTCCGAACGCTGGGAGGTTCACTTCCCCACCCGCCGCCCCCATTTCTGCCATTCCCCGTTTGACGGCCATGGCTGTCGCTCCTCCCCAGCACATGCCCGCAACAATCGACAGGCCCAAGCCGTAGAGGAATGGCTTTCGAGCGCGGTCCCAATGCAGGACGGTGAAGACGATCCAGCCGATGCCGCAGCCAAAGAGGACCACCAACACCCACCACCACGCGACCCGGGCCGCGATCACCGCCAGCCAGATCTGACAACCCACCGCTGCCAAAGCGAGCAACCAGCCGAGAACCAAAAGTACCGTTTCCATGGGAATCCTGTCTGCGTTGAAGTTGAGCGCGAGGATGCACGGTATGGGATGCCTGCCAATGGAACCTTTGGGGAATTATCCCATCCGCCGCGGACCGGGTTCCGAGGGAATTCCGGTTCGTCGGCCGCGTGCCCCCACGCGACGGAATCCTTGGCTACGAATATCAAGCTTGCCCGCCGGGTGGGGGCACCCGGCCTTCAATTCGGGAACTGGGCTACAAACCGGAGGCTCCCCCAGTCACTTCAGGCTGGCGATGAACTCCACGAGATTCCGCAGGTCCTGCCGGCTCAACTGGTCGGCAAAGCCCTCCGGCATCCCGCTCAGCCCCTTCTCCCGAACCTTGATGTCGCTCTTCTTGAGCTTCATCAACCCGTCCTCGGGCGAGTTGATCTCCAGCTCGCTGTCGGTCTCCGACTTGATCACGCCGGCGTACGTCGTGTCGTTCTTCAGCGTCACCAGCACGTTCTCGAACCCCGCCGCGATCGCCGCGTTGGGCTGGATGATGCTCTGGAGGAGGTAGGCGCGGTCCCGCTTCTGGATCAATCCGGTCAACTCAGGTCCCACTTCGCCGCCGTCGCCGTTGGCCTTGTGACACCGCACGCAGCTGACCTCCGCGCGCTCGAGGAAGATCTTCTTTCCTTCCTCCACATTCCCGCCGGTCAGGCACACCCGCCACTTCGCGATCGGGTCCTTGGGATCCAATGCCGCCTCGATCGATACCACGGCCGTCTTCAAGGCCGGGCGCTTCGCGGCGGCGTCGAGGACGTCCAACTGCAGCTCCGCGGGAACCTTTCCATCCTTCAACTGGGTAAGCCACGTGCCCAGCAACGTGTCCACCGCCGCGCCTTCAACACCACCGAGCGTCGCGAGGGCGTTCTGCTTCTCCGACAGCGTTCCCTTCTCAAGGATCGCCGCCAGCTTCGTCACCTTGTCATCACCGGCGGCGGCACCTGCGGCCGCCCCCTTCCGGGCGACGGGCGGGGCCTGCACGCTGAGCTTTGCCGCCGCCTTGCGGACCTTCTCCGACGTGTCCTTGGCACCTGCATCCAGCGCCGCTCCCAGTTCGGCCGCGCCCATTTCCCACAGCGCCTGCAACGCCGCCACGCGGACGTTGTCGTCGGCCTTCACCCCGACCACGAGGTCAGCCAACACCGGGGCGGACTCCTCGATCCTCAGGCTGCCCGCTGCCGCGGCTGCGGCCCGGCGCACCGGATTCGGAGCGTTCGCCAGCAGTCCGTTCACGACCGGGCGCAACGCATCGGACGGAATCTTCACGTCGCGCGGCGACGCCGTCGGACGCCACAATCCGGTGATGCGATCGCGGCCGCCGTTCTTCGGCCAGACAGCGAGGGAAACCAAGGCCTCGGTCCGGGAAGCTTCGAACCCGCTTTCCTTGGCGGCGAAGGCAGCGAGGGCCTTGGCCGTATCCGCCGTGCCGAAACGGAGGTTGGCATTCACCACCCGACGCACGAGCGCCGGCTGCGCGCCTTCGGGAAGTCCGCCGTCGATCAGCGCTGCCAGATCAGGCATCGCCCCGGAAATAGGCACGTCGTTGATGGCCCGCGCGGCTTCGGTCACCACCTTCGGACTCGCGTCCTTCAGGAAGACCGCGATCTCGCTCCGCTCCAACCGCCGCATTGCCAGCAGCACGCCCATGCGCACGCCTTCGGAGGGATCCTTCGCCGCGGCGATCAGGTCATCGACATCCGCCGACAGCGACACCGCATAAGAAGCGGCATGGCGCAGGTGCGGGTCACGATTGTCATTGTCACGCAGCACCTGGAAGAGCGCCGGCAATGCCTCGCGGCGTCCCAGCTTGCCCAACGCGATGCAACCCAGCGCGCGGACCTGCGCGTCGGCATCCGAGGTCAAACGCACGAGCCCGTCGTAGGCCTTCGCGTAACGCGCATCGCCCAGGATCCGCCCGATGTTTCCGCGCACCTTCGGTTCCGCGTCGCCCAGCAGCGGGATCAGCGCGTCCAACGCTGGCGACGTTGCGCCGAAGCGGGTGGCCTTCGAAGCTTCCGCCACCTGCCCGAGCGCCCACGCCCCATGCAGGCGCGCGTGCAGCGAACTGGATCCCTTCGCCAACTTCACCAGCGCCGGGATGACCTTCTCGCCCTTGTCCGCCAGTGCGAACTGCGCGTTCTGCCGGACGCGGAAATTCGGATGCGCGAGGTCACCGAGGAGCTGCTTCTCACTGCGCTTCTCGAAACCACCTGCGAGCAACGCCTGCGTCGACTTCACGATGTCGGAGCCGATGTGCGCAGGATCGAAGAACCGATACAAACGTCCCTTGCCGACACCTTCCCATCCGTCCACCCAGTCGAACACCCAGTAGGCGCCGTCGGGGCCCCAGGTGCCGTCCGTCGCCTCGATCGACCAGAGGAACTGCTTGTCGTTCACGATCTCGAACGACGCGCCCTTGGGTTTCTGCTGGAAGCTCCAGATGCCCGAGTTCGCCCCGGATCCGCGGAAATCGCACAACGTGAACGTCCCGTTCCAGTCACTGCCCATGCCCGTTCCCGGGTAATACGCGTTGCCCGAGGGGCCCGCCGTGATGTTCTTGATCGGCGGGGTGATGTAGGCCGGCTGCGCGTCGTTCTGCGGCTGCCACATCTTCTCGGTGTTCCACGGACCGCGCGGCATCGGCGCATCCGCACCTTCAAGGAACTGCCACCCGATCCGCCATCCGCTGTCGCCACCTTCAATGAGATACGTCCAGCGGGCCTGGTCGCCGCCGTCCGAGTTGTTGTCGCCGGTGAACAGGTTTCCCCATTCGTCGAACACCAACTCCTGCGGATTCCGCAATCCGCTGTAGACCATTTCCATCCCCGTGCCATCCGGGTTGCAACGGAACACGGCCCCCGTGTCGGGCGTCCCCACCGTGCGCCCCTCGGTCTTGAGCACCGAGGCGCGGTCGCCGATCGAGAAGTAGAGCTTTCCGTCCGGACCGAAGTTCAACCCGTGCAGATCGTGCCCCAGGAACCCCACGCGAACGCCGTGGCCGTAGCTGATGCTCCGGCGGCTGTCAGCCACGCCGTCGAGGTTCTCGTCGCGCAGGTGCCAGACATTGGGAATGTTGGCGAACCACACATCCTTGCCGCGCGCCAGCACGCCGGCCGCCACACCGTCCAGTGGCGTGGCAAAGTTCTCAGCGAAGATCTGGGAGACATCGGCGCGCCCGTCTCCGTTCGTGTCCCGCAGGTACTGGATGCGCTCGGTGTTCCGGTAGTAATCCTTCATGCCCTTCTCGCCGAGATGCCGACGCATCATCGCGAGTCGGTCTTCCACGGACTTGCAGGCCAGGTCCTCGTCCAGCCAGTCCATGATGCCGCGGATATCGGGCACGCCACGCCAGGCCCGGAAGGTCTGCGCGACGAACACACGCCCATCATCGGCCACGTCGAATGCCACACCGTGCGCCACCTCGGGCTCCGCCGCGAACAACTGCCCCTTCCACCCCGGCGGCAACCGGAACCGTTTCAGGTTCTTCTCTCCCTCGTCCGAGGCCGCCGCGATCTTCGGCGACTCAAACTGGCCTTGCGGCCCCAGTTGGTGCTGGGCACGCGCGGCAAGCGCTGCGGTTGCGGCAAGGACGACGGCAAAGCGCCACTTCATTCGGTGCGACCAAGGCATACGGCCGGGCAGGATATGTTCGGTCGCCCGGGTGGCAAGGCACCGATCCATGATTTTGGGACCAAATGCATGTTTCTCAGGAAAAGCCTTTGACACTTCGCCTGCGATTCCTAGAGTGCCGCCCGCTTTCCGGTCGTTGGGGTCGTAGCTCAGTTGGTAGAGCACCACAATGGCATTGTGGGGGTCAGGGGTTCGAATCCCCTCGGCTCCACCATCGGCCGGAAATTTCACTTTCCCGCCCCCTCCTTCGAGGGGTTCCTCTTCCAAAAGCAAATCTCCCCCCCGCTGGGTCCACCGCTTCTCTGCAGCGCCCGCATCACTACCCCCAACATTGTCCTCATCACCGCCGAACCCTCGGGATCGGGATCGAGCCTGTCTCTTCACCCCAGACATTTCGATGCCGATGCCGCTCCGTTTGAGCCGGGGGTCAGTTCCAGATGTGCCCGCCGCGCCGTGCCGTCCGTGTAATCTGTGGAACCAACCGCCGTTTCCCGGTTCAATCACCCCCCTGTGAACGTCGAACTGTCTGCCGTCGACAAGACCTATGGTCGGATCCGCGCCCTCGACGGCGTCAGCCTCAGCCTCACCCCGGGACAGATCATCGCCGTCCTCGGATCCAACGGGGCCGGCAAGACAACCCTCCTCCGCTGCCTCGCGGGGTTGATCCGTCCGGATCAGGGGGAAGTCACGTACGACGGCCGCCCCTTCTCGGTCGGGGATCTGGAACTGCGACGGCGGATGATGTTCCTTCCGGATTTTCCTCCGCACTTCACCTCGGAAACCGTGCTTCGAAGCCTGGGACTTGTCCTCCGCATCTACGGCGCAGACGGCCCGGATGCGCCGGAACGGATCGTCCACTGGCTCCGGGCCTTCGACCTGCTCCACCTTGCCGAAGCCCCGGTGGAGTCCCTCTCCCGAGGCCAATCCTACAAGGTGGCCTTGCTCACCTTGCTGGTCATTGATCCCGAGCTCTGGCTCCTCGATGAACCCCTCGCCTCGGGCATGGATCCGCGGGGACTCTCGCTCTTCAAGTCCGAGGCCCGGGCCGCAGCCGCCCGGGGGCGCACCATCCTCTATACCACCCAGGTCCTGGAGGCCGCGGAACGCTTCGCCGACCGCGTCTGCATCCTGCACCAGGGCGAGGTCCGCGTGTTCGAAACCGTCGCCGACCTCCGCAACCGCGTCGGTGAAACCGACGATGGTGTCCTGGCCAGCGTCCTCAACAGCCTCCACGAATCCTGAGGCCATGCCCGTCCTTCGTCCCGATCCACAACTTCTGCGCGAGGTCCGCCAACGGATTGCCCGGAACCCTCCCCCCATCGCGCTCACACGTTCGCTCCGAGCCCACCTCAATCGACTCCCTGCGCTTTTCGGGAATCCTTTCGTCCTCATCGTGGCCATGGCCGCGCCACCCCTGATCTCAGCCATGGATCCAGGGCAGCGGCACTTTGCGTGGAGTGTCCTGCTCTTTCTCGGCATTGCCCATGTCGCGGGAATCCTCAACGGCCATCTCCGCGAACACGCCCACCTCGTCCCTTTCGCCTTTCTCCCTGTGCCTCCGGAGTCCGTCCTCCGGACCCTTGCCGTTGGAGCCATCCGTCGGATCGCCACCCTCTCGATCGCTGGCGGCATTGGATTTGGCATCGCCAGCTTCCGACTCACGGAAGGGTCCAATCCCTTCCTGAGCGTGGTCGCCGGTCTGGGCATGGCCGTGGGTTTTGCCCTCGTGGCCACCGCCTACTGCCTCGCCGCCCAGCGTTCCTCCTGGCTCACCACCCCGCTGACCCTGTCCCTGCCGATCACGGTGCTCTTGATGATCTCGCTCAAGTCCTCCACCTGGATGAAGGCGCAGGTCACCCAACTCCTCTCCACCCACGGCGACCTTCTCAGCGCCCTGCTCCCCGCCGGCTGGGTCGTGCTCCCATGGGCTGCCCTATCCGGGCACGGCCCCTGGCAATACCTTGCCACCCTCATCCCGCTCGGCTTCCTCGCGGCCTCCATCCCCCTGAACCTCCGCTGGACCCGCGACACCTATGCCTTCCGCGAACACATCCTCCTCAACCTCCTGCTCGAAACACCCGAGGGCGCTGACGAGGAACTCGCCGAATCCGTCGCCATCGCCCAGCAACGCCCCCCTTCCCGCGGTGAAACCGCGATCCTCGACGACATCGCCGACCGCCACTTCCTCACTTCGAACCTGAGTTCACCCGATGGACGCATCGAGTCCATGGTCTGGCGGTGGTGGACGCCTCGCGAACGGATCGTTGCCGAGTACCTCCGACTCCATTGGCCGAACTGGTCCGACCGCTTCCGACTCGGGGCCATCGTGTTCGCCGGAACGATTCCGATCTCCGTCCTGCTTGGCCTGTTTCTGCCCAATTGGATCGCAGTGTCCTTCATCGGGTTTGCCGTGGGTGCCCTCTACGTGCTTCCCGTCTCGGCCAGCTTTACCCTGCGGCCCGCCGTGCTGGCGGACTCCCACCTGCAGTTGTGTCCCATCCACGCACTCCCTGTCAGCCTCGCCGAGGTCGCCAGCGCCCAATGGAAAGCGACGACGGTACGTTCCCTCATTGCCCTCCCCCTGTGCGCGGCGACCGCCGGGCTGGCCATCGGATTCCAGGGCGGCGGGTATTTCCATGGTGCCATCATCGGAACCCAGGCGGCGCTGATCTGGATCGCCATCCGCCCCGGAGTCACCGTCTACCGGTTCCAGGCCATCCAGCGTGGATGGATGAAGGGCTTCCTCTCGAAGCTCGCCCTCGCCTTCGTTGTCCTCGTGCTGATCCTCGACCTCGTCGGGCTCTGCATCTGCGCCCTTCCCTTCGCGGGCCTGGCCGCCGTCGCCGTTCTCCTGCCCCTCAACTACCTCGCACTCCGCTTCACCTGCCATCTCCTCGACCGCCACGGCGTCGACGCCATCAACCCCATCCAACCCGGATAAGCGCGTTGAAGGCCGGGTGCCCTCACCCGGCACCTGTCGAATTCAGGAAGCTGGAGGCCGGGTGCCCTCACCCGGCGCACGCCCATAATCCGGGAATCACGCCACCGTGATCACCGTGTAGTTCCGCCGCCCCTTCCGCAGCAACAGCCACTTCCCGAACAACAGGTCCGCGCTCCCGATCACGCGCCCCACCTCGGTCAACCGCACGTTGTTCAGGTACAGCCCACCGCCTTCCAGATCCTTTCGCGCCTGCCCTTTGCTCGGCACCAACCCGGAGTGCACGGACAGGTCGAGCGCCGAAATCCCAGCCGCCACCTTCGCCACCTCGAGGTCCTTCGTCGGAACCTCGCCCACGATCTCCCGGAACGTCGATTCCCCTACGCCCGCCAGATCGCCACCGAAGAGGATCTCCGAAGCCCGCTGCGCCTCCAGCGTCGCCTCCGGCCCATGGATCAGGTCCGTTGCCGCCTTCGCCAGCGCCCGATGCGCCACGCGACCCGACGGATTCGCCACGTGCTCCGCCTCCAGTGCCGCGATCTCCTCCTGCCCGAGGAACGTGAAGAATTTCAGGTAACGCACCACGTCGCGGTCGTCCGTCTGGATCCAGAACTGGTAGAATCGGTAGACACTGGTCTTCTTCGGATCCAACCACACCGCGCCACCTTCGGTCTTCCCGAACTTCGTCCCGTCCGCCTTCGTGATCAGCGGCAAGGTCAGGCCAAAAGCGGGCCTCGAAAGCTTCTTCCGCACCAGGTCGATCCCGGCCGTGATGTTGCCCCACTGGTCGCTCCCGCCGATCTGCAGCGTGCAGTCGTGCGCCGCACACAGGTGGTAGAAATCAAAGGCCTGAAGGAGCATGTAGCTGAACTCGGTGTAGCTGATGCCGACGTCCCGGTCCTCCATCCGGGCCCGCACCGATTCCTTCCCGACCATCTGGTTCACCGTGAAGTGCTTTCCGATGTCCCGCAGGAAATCCAGGAAGCTCATCGGAGCCGTCCAGTCCGCGTTGTCGACCAGCATGGCCGGATTGCCCGCCCGCTCGAAGTCCAGCAACCGCGCCAACTGCGGCCGCACGGCGGCAACGTTCGCCGCGATCAGGTCCTTGGTCAGCAACTGCCGCTCCGCCGACTTCCCGCTCGGATCGCCGATCGATCCCGTCGCCCCACCCGCCACCGCGATCGGCCGGTGCCCATCGTTCTGGAACCGACGCAACGCAAGCAACGGCACCAGATGCCCCACGTGCAGGCTGTCCGCCGTCGGATCAAAGCCGCAGTACAGGGTCACCGACCCCGCGCCGAGGCGCGCGCCCAACTCCGCCGCATCCGTGCAGTCCGCAATCAACCCCCGCCACCGCAGTTCTTCCAGAATCCGTGTCGACATGTGT
>JAIXZE010000239.1 GCA_027489875.1 Verrucomicrobiales bacterium | reverse complement strand
GTCATGAGTCAGAAGCCGGCCCCGAAGGTCTCGAAGAAGTTCCAGTCGTATCCGCGTCTCAACCCGCTGGGGGTGGGACGGGACATCACCGCGGCGGACCTGATTGATCAGGTCTTCCTGGCCTACAACGGCGGGCGCTTGCGTGAGGCGGCGCAGTTGCTGAGCCGGAAGATGCTTCCGGACGACGGTTACATCGGCATGTCGCTGACGGGCGCGCTCACGCCGGCGGGCCTGGGCAAGTCCTGCCTCATCCCCATCATGAAGGCGGGGTTCGTGGACTGGATCGTGTCGACGGGTGCCAACCTGTACCACGATCTCCACTACGGCCTGGACATGAAGCTCTACGCCGGCTCGCCGTTCCTCAACGACGTGGATCTCCACAAGGAGGGCGTCATCCGGATCTACGACGTCATCTTCGATTACAACGTCCTGCTCGATACGGACGCGTTCGTGCGTGAGGTCATCCAGGGACCTGAGTTCCAGCGCCCGATGGGCACGGACGAGTTCCATTACCTGCTGGGCAAGTACGTGCATGCCCGCGGAAAGAAGCTGGGCATCGAGGACAGCTCGGTGCTGGCGACGGCGTACGAGTGCGGCATTCCCATCTTCACGTCGAGCCCCGGGGATTCGTCGATCGGCATGAATGTGGCGGCGATGTCGATGCGGGATTCGAAGCTGGTTTTCGACGTGAACCGCGACGTGAACCAGACGGCGGGCATCGTCTATCACGCCAAGAGCACCGGCCACACGAGCTCGGTGTTCATCCTGGGCGGTGGCAGCCCGAAGAACTTCATGCTCCAGACCGAGCCGCAGATCCAGGAGGTCATGGGCATCAAGGAAAAGGGACACGATTACTTCCTGCAGGTGACGGACGCGCGGCCCGATACCGGCGGACTCTCCGGGGCCACGCCGGCCGAGGCCGTGAGCTGGGGCAAGGTGGATCCGGACAAGCTCCCGGATTCCGTGGTGTGCTACACCGACAGCACCATCGCGTTGCCCTTGCTCAGCGCCTATACGCTCTCCCGTGTGAAGCCCCGGAAGCTCAAGCGCCTGTACGACGATCGCGACGCGATTCTCGGGAAGGTCCGCGACCGGTACCTGAAGGTCGGAACCGTCTCGAAGGTCCTGACGAGCCGGAAGGTCGCCAAACGCGGCTCGTCCATCGGCTTGAAGAAGGCCTGAGCATCGCTTTCGGCGAGGCCCCCATCGAATCTATCGACTGATGGGAGGCCGCCCGGTTGATGCATGCTCCACGCATGCATTGGACACGACGGATTGGATGGGTAGTGGGTGGCGTGACGGCCATGTGCCTCGCCACCGGGTGTGTGATCTGGGATTCGAACCGGCGCACCACGGAGCGGACGAGCCTGCTGGATTTCCTGTATCCCAAGGCTGCGGAAAAGACGATGCAGCCGACGATCCCGACCCTGAACCTTCCGCTGCGGGTCGGGTTGGCGTGGGTTCCCATGGCGGCGGACGCCCGTGGGCATCAGGAATCCTCCGAGCTCCCTGCCCAGTTTCTGGAGGAGACGCTGGGAAAGGTACGCAATCAGTTCACGAACCTGCCGTTCGTGTCTGAGGTGGTGATTGTGCCCGGCCAATATCTGCAGCCGAAAGGGGGCTTCGAGAATCTGGATCAGGTGCGGACGATGCTTGGGGTGGACGTGATCGCATTGGTGTCGCGCGACCAGAAGCAGTTTGCGGATCCCAACGCCTTGTCCTTCTTCTACCTCACGGTGGTCGGTGCTTACGCCGTCCCGGCCCAAAAGAATGAGACCTACACCATGGTGGACACGGCGGTCTTCGACATCCCGAGCCGGACACTGTTGTTCCGGGCACCGGGAATGCATCGATCCAAGGGACATTCGACCTATGTCGGGCTGGAGGACGCGCTGCAAAAGGACCAGAGGGAAGGGGTGGTGCTGGCGACCGATGCCATGGTCGTAAACCTGAAGTCGGAACTGGGGCTGTTCCAGGAGCGGATCAAGAAGCAGCCCGATACGGTGCGCGTGGTGCATCGTCCGGGATATACCGGAGGGGGCGCGGGTGGATGGCTGGATGTGGCCTGGATCGGTCTCGTGCTGGTTGGTTTTTGGGTCAGCTGCCGTCTGACGCCCCAACCAAACGTCCGGGATCCGCGATGAAGACCGCGGTGGCTCAATGTTCACGGACGGTTCCGGAAGCGGCTCCCGCATGGAACGGGGTGGCGACGTCCTCGTTGCCGTTCCGAAGCCGTTCCCGGGGCGATGAGGACATCGCCGCCCCGAAACCCATCCCAATGGGGGCCGTGTCGAGATGCGTTCCATGGAGGCTGCTGGCGGTCGGGACCTTTGTCTTTGCGTTGCTGCCCTGGTTCTTTCCTGGGATCGCGGAAGCACTCGTGCTGGATCGCGAACGGGTGATGGCTGGCGAGTTCTGGCGGTTGTTCACCCATCCGTGGGTGCATTTCTCGCGGGGGCATCTGCTTGTGGATCTCGCGTGCCTGCTGGGGCTCGGGATCGTTGCTGTCCGGAGGGGTCTGCCTCTGGACCGGCGCGAGGCGCTGCGGTTTCTCGCCGTCATCGGGTTGACTGGCGTGACCTGCCTGGTGCTTGACCCGCGATTGGACCGGTTGGGTGGATTGTCGGGACTGAATGTCGCGTTCGCGGTGTGGCTGGGTCGTGGGCTCTGGAGTCGGGGAGACCGCGTGATCGCGTGGCTGTTGTTGGGTGGACTCGGACTGAAGCTGATGGCTGAGGGTGCGGGTTGGATCACGTTGGTCCGTTTCGATGAACCGGGGGTCGAGGCCTGCGTCCTGAACCATTGGGCGGCCGCGACGTGGGGGGGAGTGGTCGGTATCCAGCGGTCAGTTGCTGGGACCTACCCGACGAAACCCGCCTCTCAGGCAGGCCCCGGTTGACGCGGGGCATGGGATCCGGGAAGCTGATCATGTGAGTACGCTCGCTCGAATCGAGTTAGAGGTCGCCGGGTTGCCGCCGCAGGAACAGCAGTCGCTGCTGACGTGGCTGCAAGGCCGTCTGAGTAAGGGTACGGAACCGTCCCAGGAGATTCCTGAATCATTGAAGATTTTCAGGGAGCTTCAGAAGGAAGTCGCGTTGGATGCGACCGCAGCCGATTCTTGGAAGGCTGCCGTGACGAACTCCCGGCGTTAAGTCCGTACCCGCAATCCGCCATGGTCCACTTCTCGATTGCTGCATCGCAGCCGTCGCCATTCGGGCTCAGGCTGAGTTGGCAACCAGCAACCGAAGAGATTTCACGCCGATGGTCACTCACGGACTGCTTCTGGCCTAGAAGGTCCAGACCGTGTGGGTGCACACGGCCGAAAGTCCCTGTGTAACGCCGCGGTACCTGCTGCGTCTGGGTCGGCATGCACGGGTTACTTCGGTTGTTGCTGGGAGGGCTGATGGCCTTTCGTCTGGCAGCGGCCCTTCCGGTCCTTGAGCCATTCAATCACGCCGCAGGTTCCTCCCTGAATGGCCTGACCACGCCGAATGGCCTCACGTGGGGGCGCATCGGCGCGGGCCCGGCAGCCCAGGGCACCACCGCCACCGGAAACCTGACCTCGCCGGGTTGGCCCGCTTCGAGTGGCGGTCTGGTCCAGCTGTCGCCGGGTGCCGCAGGCGGCGGCAACCGCCTGCCACTGGGCGTGACGCAGACCAATGGGGTTCTCTACTACAGCCTGTTGTTGAAGGTGAGCAACGCGGCTCCGGTCGTTGCCCCCGTTGCCATTGCCGCCTTTGATCCGCTGACCACGGGCATCCCGACGGCGACGGAACTCTTCGGTCGGCTCCTGATCCGTTCGAATGCCGGCGGCTTCAACCTGGGGATGGGCCGGAACACCTCGGCCAATGGGCAGGCGTCCTGGGCTCCGAATCTCTTCACCACCAACGACACCATCCTGGTCGTGGCGGCGTATGAGTTCACCGCCCTCAACCACCGCGCCTACCTCTGGCTGAATCCCTCTTCCGGAACGTTTGGGGCCGGAGCACCTCCGGCCGCGACCGTCACCAACAACAACGGCACCAACGTCCTCGCCTCGCTCGCGAGCCTGAGTTTCCCGATGACCACCGGTTCTCCGACCCTCGCCCTCGTCGACGAGATCCGGGTCGCCGCCAGCTGGGCGGAGGTCACCTCCTATGCCGGCCCGGGCCCGGGTGGCCCGTTCGTGGAGCGATTCCTTTCCCACGCCGTCAACAACCACACCGGAACGATCCTCGACTCCGATGACGACGCGATCCGTCCCGGTGCCGTCTACGATCGCGAAGCCATCCGGGTCGAGACGCGGTTCAGCCTGCAGAACACCAACGCCACCCCGCAGGAAAAGACCTACAAGCTCAGTTACCGCCTCCTCGATCCATCCGGGGTCCCTCAACCCATCCGGGCCTTCGGCTCCGCGACGGCCAATGGCTCGAACACGTATGATCCGACCGTGGTGGTGACGGTTCCCGCCGGGACGACCACGAACCTCACCAATATCGCCTTCGTCCGTCCCACAACCCGCCTCGCGCCCGCCACCGCCTACGCGGTCGAGTGCCGCCTGTTCCGCGACACGACAGTCTTCACCGGTTTCTCCACCTCCGATATTCCGCGCCTCTATTTCCACCACACCAACGTCGTCTCGGTGGACGGTGCGGCCAACGTGCTGGCACGTCTGGATTCGGTGACGCCCACCCGCGACTTCGCGCTGCGCGCCGGGGCCGATGCCCTGAAGGCCTTCCGGGCGCAGGCCAGCGTGACCCTGTCGCGGTATGATCGGTATCTGGCGGCGTCGGCGGGCTCCGCGGCGATTCCGGTGATCTTCCAACTCGAACTGCGCGACACCCTGGGCGGATCCAACGTCCCCCTCCGGACCTCGCTCGTCAGCAGCAACATCACGCTCGCGGAATGGACCAACAGCCCGACGCGGAACGTTCCCTGGCAGCAGGTGCATTCGCAGGTCCTCGACTTTGAACCGGCCGCGGGCATCCAGCTCGATTCCGTGGCGGGCCGCTATCAGTACCGGGTCACGGTGGCCCATAACAACGCGATCACCGGAGGTCCGGACGTCGTCGTCGGCAACCGCGCCGAGAGCACCACGCGCGGCCTGCTCCATTTCAGTGGCGCGCTCAACGCCGGGACCGTGTTCGGCGTTTTCACCAACATCGTCAACACGCCGGCGAACCAGGGCGTGAACGTCCCAGGGATCAATACCAGTGTCGCCTTCGGGACCGGTGGCGGCGGGTTCATCAACTCCGCGCTCCGCTTCGGCAGCGCGACGGCCGCCAGCCTGCGGTTGCGGGTCGATGGTTCCGCCGATCTTCTCACGACGATTCCTGTGACCGGTGGGACAAGCGGATCGAACACGCTCCAACGGATCGCCTTCAACGCCACCGCTCCGATACTCAGTCCGACCGGACTCGTTTCCTCGGTCACGCTCACGTACCCGTCCGGCTTCGGACACCGCGAAGGGAATCTGCACCAACCCTTCACGCTGGGCTCGGTGGTGTTCCCCAACACACCGATCAGCCCGGTGACATTGGCTCCGTCCGGATCGGTGACGGCAACCGCCGCGTCCGGCCAGAAATGGTATTTCAACGAGGAATCGAAGCCGGTGTGGTTCGAGGCTTCGGGGATTACCTGGAACCCCACGGCGGGCACCCTCTCGATTGTTCCGACGGCGGTCAGCCATGTCCGCAAGCTGGCCTTCTCGGATCCAACCATCACTCCGGGTGGAGCCGGGTATCGTCCCTCGAACGACCGCTATTGGGAGTTCGTCAGCGCGGTGACGTCGCCGGATGTGAAGGTCAGTGCCGACCTGCTCGGACGCGCGCAGGCGACCTTCAGCGTCTCATTCTCGACGGCCGGTTCCTTTGAAGCGCATTTCCCGGCGAAGACGATCCTCGGCTGGGGCGGCGGCGGAAACCTCTCCGTGTCGAACGACCTTCCGATCCCCTCGATCAGCAAGTTCAACACGGTGTCGAATACGGTGATCGACTACCTCGTGGGATGCCGTGATTGCGGGTTGTTCGTGGTGGGATCCATCGGCGACACCGATCCACGCGAGATGGCGTTCGGGACGGGGCTTCGCGTCACGGTCGATGGCGGGTTGACGGGTGAGGGCACCACGCCGGTGCCGGCGGGGCAGCCGAACAGCGTCCGTGATCTCGGCTGGGGCAAGTCGGACGGCGTCTTCACGCACATGGTGGAACGGGTGAACGAAGGCCGGTTCCACATGCCGGGAAATTTCCTCACGCCGCGTTCGCTGGCGGTGACGCCTTCCGTGGCGGCGTTGGTCGAACCGCGGGACCTACCGGCCATCCTGTTGCTCACGGGTGTGGATGCGCTGTCCGGCAATGCAGTCGCTCGCGCGCTGGGATCCATCACCAACAAGGACGACGAAGTGCTTGTGGTGGGCACGGCCGGCTACCAGGCCGGCGCGGGCGAGTATGCCGGCATGAATTACACGCCCACGAACAGGTTGGGCGGTGCCCTCGATCCCCGGGCCATCAGCCGGCTGGCGGGACAGGAAACGCAATTCGATCCCAGCCCCCGCGAGAAGATCTACCTGCGGCGTTCCGGCGTCACCGGCATCCACGAAGCTACCGGAGCGGTCACGCTCAACGACGTCTACGGGTATGAGTTCAGCGTCTCGAACCTGAGCCTCTCGTTCATGGGTTCGCAGAATGACATGTCCGCTCTCACCGGTGACATCGTCCTGCCATACCCCGCCAACTTCACGTATCGCATGGAGGGCATCACCCTTCGCTGCAACGGCCACTTCGACGGCGCTCCCCGCTCCCCCAACGGTCTCGCCATCAACCTCGACTACTGGAACACCTCGCTGTTCGTGAACGGCATCGCCTTCGAGCCGACCACCGTCGGTGCCACGGGTGTGCCCTTCCTTCCCGACTGCGATTCCGACGTCTACACGCTGGTGTTCGATGTGTCGTACAAGCCGATCAACCAATTCTTCTTCGGTGACTACGACGCCTTCACCGGCCGCGTGGCCATCAACAACGACGGCAATATCGTCGGTGCCGGCGCGGGTGTGGCCGACGTGGATTCGCGTCTGATCGGACCCACCACGCTCGAGCTCAACGGTTCCAACGAGGACAAGTATCCCTTCGAACCCGTCGTGGGCGGTTACTTCAACCTGTGGAAGGCCGAGTACGACGATGACGTGGCCCCCGGATGGTTCAACCTCGCCGGGACGCTCAACGTCGCCTTCTTCCAGGACCTCAAGGTCCACATGCACGTCAGCCCCAACTCGCGGCTCGGCGAGGTCAACATGATGGGCGGTTGGCCCGCCACCGGCTTCACCACCGAATCCGCCTACTGGGAAGTCAGCGGCAACCACTTCTTCAACGACGCCGACTTCGACTCCACCAACGTCGGCGCTCCCGGCGTCGGGTACGTCACCTACCGCGACGCCACCACCGAGGATTACAATCCCCGTGCCCAGAAGCTCTGGGCCACGATCGTGAAGTTCGATTACTCGCTGGTGTGGTCCTCCGCCGCCAAGGAGTTCGTTGGGCTCGAACCCAAGGAGAAGAATTTCATCGTCCTCAAGACGTTCAGCCGGCTCGACCACCTCCGCGCGGCCAATGCGGATATCTCCTTCGGCGCGCAGTACAGCACGATCCCGATCGCCAACCTCACCGAGATGCTGCTCGAAGGCACGGGCCTGAACGACGCGCTCGAGAATGCCGTCGGTGCCCAACTCTCGTATCTGGACAAGGGCATTGGCCGTCTCAACGACATCCTCGATTCCGATCCCCACAAGTATTGGGATCCCATCCTCGACCAGATCCTGGATCCCATCCTCAACGATCTCTATGCCGAGCTGGAGGCCGAGTACGCCCGGGTCGAACCCTGCCAGTTTGCGACAGCCGCCCGCCCGATCCTCGACCGCTACATCGGGGGCGCTCAGAACCAGGCCAATTCCGTTTCGAACAAGCTCGCCACGGTTGCCGGTGTCTACACCGATGCCGCCACCGTCCTCGGCCAGACCTACAAGTGGCTGGGCGACGTCGAGCTCGCCATCGATGCGGCCATCGACGATGTCCCCGCCGACAGGACCCTGGGCCCAGATGCGGGCGAAGACGTCCCGCGGGTGGTCGGCATGTTCACCGAGGACATCATCGATGCGGCCTACAAGCCCCGCCGCAAATCCAAGGAGATGGCCACGGACATCCTGGCCTTCGTCCTCGGAAAGGCCGCCGATGCCGCCACGCAGGCGCTCATCGAGGAACTCCTCCAAGGCGAAGACATCCCCATGGACGAAATCGGGGCCACGCTCGCCGAACTCCGGGTCGCCATCGGAGAGATCCGGGCCCAGTTGAAGCCCGCGGCCGCGTACGCCACACAGATGGCCGCGATCCTCAATGGGCTGTCTTCGGACATCGTGATCATCACCAACCTCGCGACCGAGGACACCGTCGACTACCTCGAGTCATTCGCCTGCGGCATCGATGACCCGTTCCTCGACGTTGCGGAAGACGCGTTCAAGAACCAGCTCAAGGAGTTCATCAAGGAGCGCTTCTACGAGACCGGCATTCCCGCCGCCGTCCAGGGCTTCCTCAAGGAACTCCTCTACGACCTGAACGCCCTCTTCGTTGACGCGGCCAACTCCGGCATCGCCGCACTGAACCGCGTCCTCGAAAAGGTGCTCACCGATGCCACCGTCGGAGCCCTCGGAGCGGCCGCCAATGAATCCGCATCCATGCTCGGCGACATCGCCTCCGCACTGGGCTCCGGAAAGATCACGGGCGATGCCCACATCGTCGGCGACAACCTCACCGACCTGCGCCTCGACATGGAGATGGAGTTCGGGTTCAACGGCGATCGCGAGAACCCGGAGGAAGGCTCCCTGATGAAGCTCGCCACCGCGCTGCACATCAAGTCGCTCAACAACGAGGGCGACAATGGCACGTGTTCCGCGGGCTCAACCCCCGCCACCGAGGTCACCGTCAACATCCTCGTCCAACCGGCGGCGTTCCTGACGGACGACTTCCGCATCCAGGCCGACTTCCTCTTTGCCTTCTCGAATGATCCTTCGGCGGATCCGCCGTTCCGCGTGCTGCAACTCGGCGGTGGCTTCGAGGTGCCCGTGTACATCCCGCTGATTCCCGGACTGATCACGCTGAAGAACATTGGCGGGGATGCTTCCTTTGGGAAGTTCGAGGATTACCTGTCCGCGAATTGCGACATCGACGTCCTGGAACTCGTGACCGTCACGGGCGGGCTCTTCATCGGGAAGACCTGCGACTACAAGCCGTTTGACCGGTGGGCACCGGACGTACAGAACCTGATCGAGATCGGGCCGAACGGCTGGGCGGGCATCTACACCGAGACCAGCGTCCATGTCGGGATCGGCGACAGCTGCATGCTGCGCGCCGGCTACGGCGGCGGCATCGGGTTCGGCATGAGCTGGGATGATCCGGAGGTGCTCGGCCGAATGTACGGATATCTGGACGGCGACTTCCTCTGCTTCATCCACGGCGGTGCGGACTTCGAACTGGGCGCGCGGGGCGACCTCGGCGACGCGCTGAGTGGTGACCTCTTCGGTGCGCTCTGGTTCCGGGGCTGCGCCGGCATCGAGGTGAAGATCATCTTCACCGTCACCGAAAACGTCTGCGTGTTCTACGAGGACGGCGAGTTCAAACCCGAGTGAGGCCTGCCATGACCACGTTCTGCCATTCCATTTCCATGAAGCCTCACCTTGCGATGCGCCGGATCGGTCTTGCCGCCCTCCTGTTCGCGCTCTGCCTCTCCCGGATGCTGGCGGCCCCGCTGCCGCAGGCCTCCTGGCTCGCGACCGTCGGCACCACCTGGCGCCAACCTTCCGGCGACGACTGGTCCTACCTCCTGTTCCAGACCTCCGACGGCACGTCCTTCGCCGGACGCACCATCGCGGTCTATCGCAAGGAGGGAGATCCGGCGTCGCCCGCCGTGTTCACCCGTCAGGCGGTGACGCGGCTCCAGGACAATCCGGCGGTCATCGCTCCGTTGCTCGATCGCTCCGTCAACGTCGGCCAGGACCTCAACGAACTCGCCGAGCACGTCACGAGCCTCTTCCAGTCCCTCATCCCCGCGCCGTCGGTCACGCTCCCCGAACGCCTCGCCGCCGTCGTGCAGGGATTGAACGCCGATCCTTCGTTGCACTCCCGCATGATCCTGCTGTCGCGGCGTCACCCGGGCGCTGCGCTCGCGTTCGGCATGGCGTGGGCGGAACCTTTGCCCAAGGGCTTCCCCGTCTTCACGTACGAGCTGCGCGACTTCGATCCCGTCGCCGGTGTGGATCGTGCCGTCCTCGGCCGCGTGACCATCCGTCCCGCCAATCCGCTCGTGTTGCCGCGTCCCGGCCTTCCCATCGATGTCCCCACCAACAGTCCGAAGGCGGACCTGCTGGCGCGGTTGCGCTGGCCGACGCCGGATCCGCTGCGGCGCCTCGCTCCAGCCCAGATGGGATTCAATGTCTATCGCGTGCCCAAGGCCGTTGCCGAGGTCCGCGGGTTCACGACCAATCCACCTTCGGCCGGTGTCCTGGCAACGCTCGCCCGCGGTGCCACCGGTATTGAGATCGTGAACCGCCAACCCGTCGTGCCACCGAAGGAATACTCGGCCGCCGATGTGGCCGATTTCGTCAACGATCCCAACACCGTCTTCATCACCGACGATCGTGCGCGGTTCACGGGTGGACCGGGTTTCGTCGACGGCGACCAGTTCTGCTACTTCGTCAGCGCCCGCGATCTCCTCGGTCGGGACGGCGAGTACTCGCCGGCGTTGTGCGTGACGATCTGTGACCGGGTTCCGCCCTCGGCACCGAATGGCCTCAAGGTGGCGAACGACTACCTCATCGAGGGAACCAAGGGCGTCCAGCGCATGAAGCTGACCTGGAAGCCTGCCGTGGACGCCGCTGCCCAGCGCGTCGCCCGCTACGCCATCTACCGTTGGGAGGATCGCAACGAGATGCACGAGAAGGTCGATACGGCCCTTCCCATCGCGTTCATCGACGCTGCCACCACCAACAAGTACACCTTCATCGATCGCACTGCGAAGGCTCCGTCCGTGGAGAAGGACGCCGGCAAGGTGTTCTGGTACACCGTTCGCGCCGTGCAGGACACCGCCTGCGGGCCGCTCGCCTCTCCCGATTGCGCGCCGGCACGTGGCATTCCCCGCGATCGCGTCGGTCCCTCGGGGTCGCCGCCGCAGCTCACGATCCGGGAGCCGTCACTCAACCTCGACCCGAAGCCGATCCGCATCCAGGGCGCTGACACCAACCTCGCGGAGAACGCCATCCGCTACGTCCTCCGTGCCGCACGCACCAATCGTGAGGTGGCGTGGGTCGAGATCACCGTGATCGACAATTCCCTGCCCACCGGTGTGTCCACCCTGGGACGGCATTACTTCCCGCCGGTGATGGCACCGGCGTACGGCTCCCATGCTACGGCGGCCACGTTCAACACGCTCGAATGGAACTACATTTCCACGAACCGGAGCACTGTCACCAACGTGGTCACGTTCGGCACAGCCAACGGCATCACCTCCCAGCAGTTCCTGGTGCCGGTGCCGCCGCCGACACCCCTCGGTGCGCTCGTTGGAGGCGTGCAGATGAACCTGTCGGTCGAATGGAAGACCGCCACCGCACGCGATGGCCATGCCACCCACTTTCCTCGCGACATCATTCCGGAGATGCGCATGAACGGCGGCAAGGTCACCGGCATTCCCGTCCAGATGACCGTCTCCACGGATGGCGAACAATGGCGGCTCTATCGCAAGCTCGATGACGGACCGTTGGCCATGATCGGCGAAGGCGACGTGCCGCCCGCCCGTGCCGGCCGCAATGCCGCTCCGGCCGCCGATGCCCAGATTCCCTTCGTCGACGATGCCATGCCCATCAACACCACCGGTGCCCGGTACTACTCCCAGTACCTCGATGCCGATGGGAACGCGGGGCCGCTCATCGCCTCGGTCGCGATCGGCTTCTCCACGCCGCCGCCGCCGGCCTCCGCCCTGTCCCTGATTCCCGGTGACGGCGGCACGAACGATCCCAGCAAGACCATGACGTACACCTGGAGCGCCGCTCCGTATGGCACCGCCCGGTACCGCATCTGGATCGGGAACCCGGCCCGCAAGGGCGCGCCATCATTGATTCCTGTGCAGGGGATCAACTTCACTGGCACGTCTTCCACTGGTCCTGCGGCGCGTCGCAACGCCGGACCCGCCATCGCCGTGCCTTCCGTGGCCGACACCACCCATCCGATGGTTCCCATGATCTATCGCGACTTCGTCACGGAGAGCGGCATCACCAACCTTCCGTGCACGGT
>JAIXZE010000034.1 GCA_027489875.1 Verrucomicrobiales bacterium | reverse complement strand
CGCGACTGGATGCCGGCCATCCTCAAGCAGGAGTTCAAGATCAAGCAGGGGCCGGCTGGCGTGGCAGCGACCAGTTCCTGGCAGGTTGCCGCAATCTTCGGGGCGGTCATCGGCGGGTGGCTTTCGGACCGATGGCTGCAAACCAACATCCGGGGGCGCATCTATGTCAGTGCGATCGGCATGGCGATCATCGTGCCCGCCATCTTTGGCATGGGGAACGCCGGTACCCTTTTAACCTCCATCGCCTTCCTGGGCCTCTTCGGATTGGGTTGGGGTTTCTTCGATTGCAACAACATGCCGATCCTTTGCCAGATCGTCCGGCCCGAGCTGCGGGCCACCGGCTACGGGATCATGAACCTGGTGAGCATCAGTTGCGGTGGTCTGGCCGACTGGGGTTTCGGTAGGCTTCGCGACGCCAAGGTTCCATTGAATGTGACGTTCTCCGCCATCGCATCGGTGGCCATTGTCGCGATCGTCCTGGTGTTGCTGATCCGGCCCCGACCCGAACCGGGGGGTGCGGAATCCACGAAGGGCTGAGACCGGAAACGCTGCTTCCAACCCTGGGTGCCCCGCTTAACAATGCCGTCCCTCATGTCCCGTGTCGTCCGCATCCTGATCGCTGAGTCGCCGCAGTCGCCGATGGTGGCGCAGCCTGCGGCCCGACTCGTTCCCGCCCGTGGGGTGGTGGGGGACCGTTACCATGACGGAGTCGGGACCTTCTCGCCGCACCCGCGCAAGCCGGACTTCGAAGTCACGTTGATCGAGTCGGAGCAGATCGCGGAGTTCGCGCGGGCGTCAGGGCTGCCTTTCACGGCAGAGATGGCCCGGCGCAACCTGGTGACGGAGGGCGTCGACCTCAACGCGCTGGTCGGAAAGGAGTTTCTCGTGGGAGAAGTCCGGCTCCTGGGAATGCGTCTGTGCGAGCCATGCAGTTATCTGGCGCGGACCACTTTTCCGGAGGTGTTGCCGGGGTTGGTGCATCGGGGAGGACTCCGGGCGCGGATCGTGACGGAGGGCGACGTGAGCGTCGGGGACCGTGTCGGAGTTGTCCCAATGGTTCCTTTTGTAGCGGGATAGCAGCCATCAGGGACATTCGTCCCCCAAGGAGGTCGGGATCTGACCATGAGTGCTGATTGTTCAAGAGCCAGTCTGCCTCCCGCTGGGAGGCCGTTCCGGTTGGAAACAGGCACGGCAATGGGTGTGTCGAGTCACTTGATGCTCCGGGCTCCGAGGCTTGCCGCGCTAATGGCCGTCGCGCAGTTCATGACGGCCTTGGGGGTTGCGGGTGAACTTCTGCGATGGAGGCGAGCATGAGTCTGGCACGACTCGCCGGATTCTTCCGGGCCGAAGGACGAACCGCCGAGTTGGAAGGGGAAGGGTTGTGGGTCGCTGAGACCCGATTGAGCGTGATGGGAGTTCCCGGGCCTCGCGCCATCCGTCCTGCCGATTCCGAGATTGATCGGGTCCTGCGCCGGACGGGGCGTGTGGCAGCCGTTTACACTTCGGTTGTTTCGACTGGGGTGGACGTGGACCGGTTTGTGCTGCGGGACCGGAACTACGGGATGGATTCCCTCCAGCGCCAGTTCCGCCAGCAGACGCGGGCGGCACTGAAGGAATGTCGTGTGCGAGCGATGTCCTTTGCTGAGCTTCGGCAGATCGGGATGCCGGCGAATCAGGAGAGTCTCGCACGCCGTGGGAAGATGAATCCTGTGCTGGCTGGTGCGGACGGTTGGGCGGTCATGTGCGAGGTGGCGTCGGATGTGCCGGGTCTGGAGGTCATGGGTTGTTTCGCTCCCCGCGGGGACCTGGCGGCCTACATGATCACGTGGACGCACGAGCGCTGGTGTTACGGACTTCAACTTTGCTGGGTGAGTGCGTACCGATCGCTCCATCCAACGCATGCCCTGTATTTCGGGACGGCAACCGACCGCATGCAGCGTGGGGATATCGATGCCTTCACGGTCGGGCGTCAGACGCTTCCGCGAATGTCCAATGTGGACCACTTCAAGGACCATGCGGGATTCAGTCGCGAGCGCTGCTCCGTGGGTGTGGTCCTGCACCCGCTGTGGCGGCCCTTGCTCTTGAATCCGATGGTGGTGGGGTTGCTGCGGGAGTGTCGACGGCGTGGTGTGGCGTCCAACCGACTGCGGAATCTCGAAGTGCTGGAAGCAGCGATGGCGACCCGGAATACCCGAACTGGAAGGACTCCATGAGCGACGTGTCGACCTCCATCATCATCACGCAACGGGAAGGATTTTCCCGCAGCATCGAGAGCCTGGACAGCGTGCTGCGCGCCAGTCGATGCCCGCAGCAGATCATCTATGTGGATGGCGGTTCGCCACCGGCAGTGCAGGCGGCGTTGATTGCCCAGAGCCGGCGGCATGGATTCCGGCTTTTGCGCGAGGACCGGTTTCTGTCGCCGAACGAGGCGAAGCTGATAGGCGCGCGCCACGCTACCGGGTGCCATGTGGCTTTTCTCGATAATGACGTCCTCGTTGGGGACGGATGGTTGGAGAGACTGGTGGCCTGTGCCGAGGAAACGGGAGCGGGTGTCGTGGCACCCCTCTACCTGGAGCGGCTTGGGGGAGAAGAGCGGTTGCACATGCTTGGAGGACGATGCCGGATTCTGGAATCCAACGGTCGAAGGACACTCGAAGAGACGCATGAAGATCGGAAGGGCGAGGTCCCCGCAGCGGCGATACGGTCGCGCACGGAGCATGTCGAGATGCATGGCTTCGTGATCCAGTCCGCACTCCTCCGCCAGTTGGATTTGTTTGATCCAGGGATTCCAACGATTCCCGAGAATGCAGACTTCTGCCTTCAGGTCGCTGCCGCTGGGCACACGCTCTGGATCGAGCCGGCGGCGATTGTGACCGTGCTCTTGCCGGAGGTGTTGGATCCCATGGACCGTGGTTTCTTTCTGGAGCGTTGGAGCGACGCCTGGATCGATCGGGGGTTTGCCCGCTTCCGATCCAAGTGGAGACTCGATGGTCCTCAATCGGTGTTGGAGAGTCAGCGCCGCTGGGCGGTGGCGCACCGGATGGTCGCCTATGACGATGCCCTGCATCGCCGGCTCGGGGTGAAATCCGACTCGATCCTGAACCGGCGCCTGTTGGCACCGGTCGAGCGATTCTTCCTCGGGCGGTGATGCCAACGCCCCAAGTCGAGAGTGGGGCGAGGGGTTGGCTGATCGCTTCAGGCGGACGGTAGACCGGGTGCTGGGACGGCGCTGCCGCGCGGAATCCTGAGGATGAACTCGGAGCCGATGCCGGGTTTGCTGTGGGCTTCCACATCGCCACCCATGGCGCGGGCGTAGCGCTGGGAGATGGCGAGGCCAAGGCCCGTGCCTCCGTAGGTGGCACCGATCTGCTTTGAGGCCTGGACGAAGGGCTGGAACAGGCGGGCGAGCTGTTCGGGTTCCATGCCGATGCCTGTATCCACGACCCGGAATTCGAGGGTCGGGGCTCCTTGCCAGGTTACCTCGGTCACCTTGAGCGAGATCGTTCCGGACCGGGTGAACTTGGCGGCGTTGCCGAGGAGGTTGATCAGGATCTGCTTCAACCGGACGGCGTCGGCGGTGAGGGGTGGAAGGATGTCGGCGACGTGCAGGCTGAGGCGGTTGCCGTTGCGCATGACGCTGGCGCTGATGGTCACCTGAACTTCCCGACAGAGGGCGGGGACATCGATCGAGGAGGGGGAGATCTCGAGGATTCCCGCGTCGATCCGGGCGAAGTCGAGGATGTCGTTGACGAGGTCGAGCAGGTGCTGGCCCGCGACGGAGACGTGTTCCGAATACTCTGCCCATTCGCGGTTGCCGGCTTCCAGCAGTTCGGACTTGAGGATGTCCGAATAGCCGATCACGGCGGACAGGGGCGTCCGCAATTCGTGGCTGAAGCGGGACAGGAATTCGCCGCGGACGCGCAGTGTTTCCTCGGCGTCGGCGCGGGCGATGGAGAGGCGCAGGTTCTCGGTGGCCTGTTTGGCGACGAGGCCACGGAGGCGGAGTTCGCTGGTGACGGCGGAGGCGAGTTGGGTCACCCGCTCGATCTCGAGGGACGTCCACTTCCTGGGTTTGTGGTCGATGACGCAGAAGGAGCCCAGTGGAGTGCCGCTGATACTGGTGAGCGGGATGCCCAGGTAGGCGATGACGCCGAGGTCTGCGATGGCGAGATTGCCGGTGACGCGGGGATCCGTCCGTGCGTCCTCGATGACGAGGGGGGCATGATCCTGGACGACGAGGGCGCAGAACGAGTGGGTGAGGGGCGTTTCGCGTCGGGTTCGCCAAGGTTCGGGCAGGCCGACAGAGCTCTTGAAGAACTGCCGGCATTCGTCGACGAGGGAGACGAGCGCGACGGGAGCCGCGGTGAGGGATGCGGCCAGCTGGGTCAGTCGGTCGAACTCCGGTTCTGGCGGTGTATCGAGGACCCCGTGTTGCCAGAGGTCCTCCAGTCGCGCGGTTGTGTGCTCCCGGCGAGCGTGGTCTTCCTGCATGATGCCGCGTTTGCGTTCTCCTTCCCGTTCCTCGCTTTCAATTGAGGACGTAGGGCAACGTGTGGGTTGGATCCGTGCCGGTCAAACCGGGTTACACCGGAGATGCGGGGCTCACGGATGAAAATCCGGATTGCGATTGGCGGCTTCCTTCGCATTCTCGCGCCCATGTTGGACATCAAGCTGCTCAGGGACAAACCGGACCACGTACGTGAACGCCTGGCCTCGCGCCATGGCGGCGACGAGGGGAAGGTTTCCGAGATCCTCGAACTGGACGATCAGCGGCGGGCGGCCTTGTCCGAGGTGGAGCAATTGAAGGCTCGTCGGAACAGTGCCTCGAAGGAAATCGGGGCCTTGATGGGGCAGAAGAAGCTGGCGGAAGCGGAGGCGCGCAAGGCGGAGGTCCGGACGATCGGGGATCGGATCAGCGAACTGGACCAGTTGGTGGCGGCCGCGGAGGTGAAGCGGGACCAGATCCTGCTGACGGTGCCGAACCTGCCGCACGCGAGCGTGGCCCTGGGCCATACGGCGGAGGAAAACCCGGAGATCCGGCGCTGGGGTGCGCCGGCGGAGTTCGGGTTCAAGGCACTGAATCATGTGGAGCTCTGCGACAAGTTGAAGCTCGTGGACTTCGCCCGCGGGGCAAAGCTGAGCGGCTCGGGATTCCTGTTGTACACGGGTTGGGGTGCGCGGTTGGAGCGGGCCCTGATCAACTTCCTGTTGGACCTGCATCAGCGGGAGCATGGGTATCGCGAGGTGGCTCCGCCGTACATCATCGGCGAGCACTGCATGGTGGGTGTCGGCCAGTTCCCCAAGTTCCGTGACCAGGCGTACGCGGTGCAGGAAGGGCTGGATTCCTCGACGATGGGCAAGCTGTACCTCCTGCCGACGGCGGAGGCACCGGTGGCGAACATCCACCGGGAAGAGATCCTGGCGGAGAAGCAGCTGCCGATCCGGTACGTGGCGTATTCGCCCTGTTTCCGGGCGGAGGCGGGTGCGGCGGGGCTGGGCACGCGGGGGATGATCCGGGTGCACCAGTTCGACAAGGTGGAACTCATCAAGATCGTTCCGCCTGAGATCGGGTACGAGGAACTCGAGGCGATGGTCCGCAATGCGGAGACCGTGCTCCAACGGCTCGGACTCCACTATCGCGTGATCAACCTGTGTACGGGTGACATGGGATTTGCGTCGGCGAAGACGTATGACATCGAGGTCTGGGCACCGGGCCAGAACCAGTTCCTGGAGGTTTCGAGCTGCTCGAACTGCGAGGACTACCAGGCGCGCCGGATGAACATGCGTTACAAGACCGAGGCTGGGGACAATCGGTTCCCGCACATCCTGAACGGCAGCGGCACCGCGCTCGCGCGCCTGTTCGTGGCATTGGTGGAGACCCACCAGCAGGCCGACGGGTCGGTGCTGGTTCCCGAGGCCTTGCGGCCCTACTTGGGAACCGACCGGATTCCGGTGGAGGCCTGAGCCCCTGCCGGGGCGTGGGTCAGCTGGCGTTGGCCAGGATCCACTCGCAGGCGGCGGGGAGGTCGTCGACGACGACGGCGTCGCGGAGTTGGTCGCCCTGGTTCTCTTCGGTGGCGCTGCCGTAGCCGGTGCGCACGAGGAGGCTTCGGGCGCAGCCGGCATTCCAGCCGGTTTCGAGATCGATGAGCTTGTCGCCGATGATGTAGCTCCGGGCGAGGTCGAGATCGAAGTCCTCGGCGGCTTCCTGAAGGAAGGCGGGCGAGGGTTTGCGGCCGCGGCTGGGTTGATCGGGGGCTTCCGGGGCCACGTAGAACCCGTCGAAGGTCACGTCTTCGGCGGCGAGTTCCGCCTCGATGTGGGCATGGACGCGGTCGACGTCGGCCATGGTGAAGTACCCGCGGCCGACGCCGGACTGGTTGGTGACGATGAAGAGGAGGAAGCCGGCTTCCTGGAGGCTTCGCAGGGCTTCGGCCGAGCCGGGGATGAACTCCACCTCCTCGGGCTTGTGGAGATAGTGTTTGTCGGCGATGAGGGTGCCGTCGCGGTCGAGGAAGATGGCGGGTGAAGGCATGTGCGGGGAAGGGTTCAGGAGCGGGGGAAGCTGGAGGCGAGTTCGGCGGGGGTGACGGTGGCGGTACCGAACTTGCCGACGACGACGCCGGCGGCGTGGTTGGACAGGATGGCGGCCTCGATGGGAGAGGCGCCCGCGGCGATCGCGAGGGTGAAGGTGGCGATGACGGTGTCGCCGGCGCCGCTGACGTCGAACACCTCCTGGGCGACCGTGGGAATGTGGAACGGAGGTTGGCCGCGGCGGCACAGGAGCATGCCGAGTTCGCCGAGGGTGATCAGGAGCAGGGCGGGCTTGAGTTCCGCGAGGAGCTTCTCCGCAACGCCCAGCAGTTGGGGATCGGACAGTGGATCCGGGTTGCGCGTCGTATCGCTGAGGTCGGCAAGCTCGAAGGCTTCCTTGCGGTTGGGAGTGATGAGGGAAAGGCCGTGGATGTCGATGTTGTGGACGGGTTTCGGATCGAGGCTGATCCACTTGCCCTGGGCGTGGCAGCGCTCACGGAGGCCATCGAGCAGGTCCTGGGTCACGACGCCCTTGCCATAATCCCCAACGATGACCGCATCGGCCGTGGGGAGGTGTCGGTCGATCTTCTGGAGGAGGTGTTGGACGTCGATCGGACGGAGGCTTCCGCGGGTTTCGCGGTCCAGACGGGTGACCTGTTGGTGACCGGCGACGATGCGGGTCTTGGTGGAGGTCAGGCGGTTGGCGATGGGCAGGAGGCCGGTGCAGGTGACGCCGTCCTGTCGCAGGAGGGCCGCGAGTTGCGGTGCGGCGGGGTCGCGGCCGACGGCACCAAAGATTCCGGCGTGTGCGCCGAGGGCGGTGAGGTTGCGGGCGACATTGGCGGCGCCGCCGGGCATGGAGCTTTCGCGTTCGAATTCCACCACGGGCACGGGGGCTTCGGGGGAAATCCGGGTGACCCGACCCCAGATGAACTGGTCGAGCATGACGTCGCCGATCACGAGGACGCGGACGTCGGGGAATGCAGACAGGAGTTCCTCCCGGCGGGCCGGATGGAGGATCGAGGGGGCGCTCCGTGCGGGACCCGAAGACTTCGAAAGCATGGGCGGGACGATAGGATGGGGGATGGGTTGATTGAAGCGGAGATTGTCGCCGGGGCGTTGCGGCCCCATGATGCGACCCATGTCAGGCGTCATCGCCATCGTTGGCCGGCCCAATGTCGGCAAGTCCGCACTCTTCAATCGCATTGCGCGAAAGCGCATCGCCATTGTCCACGATCAACCGGGAGTCACACGCGATCGTGTGACAGCGGAGGTTGAGTGGCACGGGCGACCGTTCACGTTGATCGACACCGGGGGAATCGGGTTGATGCGGCGGGAAAAAGCAGAGGACGTCATCACGGCGGCCATGCTCGACCAGGTCGAGTTGGCCCTGGATGCGGCCTCCGTGATCCTGCTGGTGGTGAACGTCCAGGAGGGCATCGTGCCCTTGGACGAGGAGGTTTCGGCCAAGCTGCGGTCCACGAACAAGCCGGTGCTGGTGGTGGTGAACAAGGTCGACACGGACCGGGCGACACCGGGCGTGGCGGAGTTCTCAAGGCTTGGGTTCGAGCGGATGTTCCCGATCACGGCCATCCATGGCGCGGGCATCGATGATCTGATGGACGCGGCAGTCGGCTACCTGCCGCCACTGGATCCGGCGTTGCTCGCCGCCGCAGCGCAGGCTGCGGCCACGGCCGCCGAAGCGCTCGCCAACGGGGAGGAACCCGTGAAGCTCAGCCGGTCGGAGAAGCTGAAGCTCCGGAAGCCAGACGTCCGGAGTGGGCCGGTGCGGATCGCCATCGTCGGACGTCCGAACGTGGGCAAGTCGTCGTTGATCAATGCTGTGACGGGTTCCACGCGGGTGATCGTGAGCCCGATTCCCGGGACGACCCGTGACGCGGTGGACGTGCCCTTCGAGGTGGACACGGAAGGGGTGCGCGACCGGTACCTGCTGATCGATACCGCCGGCGTCCGCAAGGCGCGGCGCATTGATGATTCGATCGAGTATTTCAGCGTCGAGCGGACGAAGGACGCGATTGGCCGTTCGGACATCGCGGTGCTGGTGATCGATGCCGAGAACGGGATCACCGAACAGGACAAGAAGATCGCGGACATCATCGTCGAGAAGCGGTGCGCGTGCATCGTGGTCGTGAACAAGTGGGACCTTGTCTCCGACACGGTCCGGAAGGCGCGTGAGGCGGAGATCGAGGAACGCATGGCGAAGACCCGCGACCGGGACGACCGCCGCAAGCGGTTGACGACGTTGTCGGAGTTTGGCGATTGGGTGCAGGAGCGGTTGTTCTTCCTGGATTACGCGCCGGTGATCTTCACGTCGGCGACCGAGGGTTTTCAGCTGGATCGCCTGCTGGAAGCCGTGCGTTTCGTGGCGGCGCAGTTGAGGCAGGTTGTGCCGACCGGGATCGTGAACCGGACCTTGCAGGACGCGATTGACCGGCGTCAGCCGGTGAGCAAGCAGGGGCACCGCTTGAAATTCTTCTATGCCACCCAGGTGGGGCAGTCGCCGGCGATCTTCCGGTTGTACGTGAACCGCGATGAGCTGTTCAGCCCGCAGTATGAGAAGTACCTCGGGGACGAACTCCGCAAGGCCTTCGGTTATGAGGGTTGCCCGATCTTCATCCAGGCCAAGCCACGCCCGAAGACGATCGATCCCGTGCGGAATCGGCGGCATCGGCCCTTCGATGAGAACCGTGACGTGCGGCATGGTCGGATCCTGAGGCCGGCGATCGTCCGGGAGGCCCCGGTCGAGGAGCGTGAGGGGATGCCCAAGGGCAAGGCGGCGCGGTCTGCCGCCCCGGGGAAAACCTTTGGCAAGCCGGGTGGCAAACCGCCGTTCAAGCCTTCGGGAAAACCTGCTGGCAAGCCGGTTGGAAAGCCGGTCTCGAAACCTTCGGCATTCACCAATACGGGGGCGCCTGCCAAACGGCCTGCCAAGGCTCCGCGCCCCGCGGGTCCCATGGGGATCCCGACCCGGGCTGGGTCCAGGACCGGCAAGCCCATGGTTGGCGGACGCCCCGGTTCCGGCCGGGCGCGACCGCTGGCCGGCAAGACGGCCCGTCCTCCAGCGAAGCTGGGCGGTCGGTCTGGCGGACGCGCCGCCCAGCGCCGTCGGCGTTGAACCTGGCGGACTACCGCGGTGGGCATGTTTTGACACCGCCTCCGACAGGACTGGGAACTGGCGACTGGCATCTGGGATCTACTCCTGTAGGCCGCGTTCCTCCATGCGGCGCATCCTCATTTACTGCCGGGACACCGCCCTCCGTGGGTTGATTTCGGGGAAACGCTGTGAAACGGCGACGAGGACGTCGCCTCCCCGTTTTCTTGTGAGAGCGGTGTCGGGAGGCACCACGGTTCACAGGTTCGCGCCGGGGTTCCGTGGGGTTGCACTTCGACTCAGGGCGAGTCCGGCGAAACCAAGGCCGAGCAGCACCCACGTGGACGGCTCGGGGACGACGCCCACCGCGGCCGTGTCGAGGACGATCGCATCCATGCTGAGGCTGGGTGATGCGGCAGCGAACTCGATGCGGTCGGAGGTCAGGCCGAGGGCGAGTTCGATGCGACTATTGGGGGACAGGTAGAAGGTGGAACCGCCGGAATCATAGGCGAGACGTACCGCGCCGTAATCGAGCTCCGCGCCGAGCGAGCGGACCTGAAGGGTGATCCAGCCGACGGGTTCGGTCGGATTGTGGGTGAGGATGAAGGAGCTGATGCCGGCAATGTTGTAGATGTTGCCGGAGCCGGTGACGAAGGCTCCGGGGTCGAGTTGCCCGATCCTGCCGGGTCGGCGGAAAGAATGTGTCACCGGTCTGTCATGGGATGCTGAAAGTTCCGGCTTCCGGGGAGGAGGGTCCGTTGGCAACGTCGCGTCGCGCATGAAGATCACAAAGGCCCTGATCACCGCCGCCGCCCCGAATCAGCGAACGCTCCCGCTCCAGACCCTGGTGGATAGGACGGGTGTGCCGAGGACGGCGCTCGCAATCATCGTCGAGGAGGCGCTCGCTGCGGGCATCGAAAAGATCGGGGTGATCGTGCAACCGGGGGATCAGGATGCCTTTGCGGCCGCGGCGGGTGGGCACGCCGCACGGTTGGAGTTCCTGGAGCAGCGTGAGGCGCGCGGATTCGGGCACGCTGTCTGGTGCGGTCGGGAGTTTGTGGGCAATGAGCCGTTCCTGCTTTTGGTCGGGGACCATGTTTATGTGAGTTCCATCGAGGCGGGCTGCGCGCGTCAGTTGGTGGCCGTGGCTTCGCGTGAGGCCTGCGCGGTTTCCGCGGTGCAGGCAACCCATGAGAGCAAGCTTCCGTACTTCGGTGCGGTGGGTGGACGACGTGTTCCGGGCCAGGCCGGCCTGTACGAGGTGGCCGAGGTGCTGGAGAAGCCAACCCCGACCGAGGCCGAACAGCGCCTGATCGTGCCGGGACTGCGCGCAGGCCGGTACCTGTGCTTCTTCGGCATGCACGTGCTGACGCCGGGCGTGGTCGGTCTCCTCACTGCGGGGTTGGCGGCCGCCCCGGAAGGGAAGGGGTATCATCTGTCGACAGCGCTGGCCGAGTTGGTGCGGCGCGAGAGATACCTGGCCTTCGAGGTGGCCGGATCCCGGTACGACATTGGTGGGAAGTACGGGTTGCTGACGGGCCAGCTCGCCCTGGCGTTGTCGGGCAGCGATCGCGAGGAAGTGCTGGGAACCCTGGTGGACTTGCTGGCCCAACGGGCACGCTGACGGTTGACGGCGGCACAGCGCTTCGGGGAGGTTGGCCGGGTCGTGGAGAACCGATCGCTGATTGACCTGATCACCTCGCCCCTTTCCGAGGTGCGCAACCTTCCCTTGGAGACCGTGGCGGCGGGCGCGTCCAGCGCCCGCCTCCTGGACATGGCGGCGGAGTTGGATGCCTTCCGGCGTCGCTCGGAGAACCTGTACGAGCGCGTCCGGGCACTCTTCTTCCTGCACGCACTGCATCGGTTCCATATCCCGGCACGGCTGGCGTCCGAAGGCGGCGGTGCCCAGGGCCTGGTTCCATTCCGCGGCTTCGAACACCTGCTGCACCGTCGGTTCGAGGAGGCGGTCGACGCCTTCCTGGTTCAGCAGTCGGCCGAAGGCGCAAGCGATGGGGTTTCGTCTGCCCTCGCCGCGGCGTACCACCGGCTGGCGTTCCAGACGCTGGCCGATCAGGTGCGACGCAGCGTCCGCTCGGTCCGCGGCAACCAATGGATGTTCCGCATGGGCCATCCGCTCGACCAACCACTGCGTGTGAGACCCGAACTCATGGTCCGATCGGCCGACGGGTCGTATCCGATCCTGAGGGAACAGACGCCGGTGCGGATGGACCTCACGCATTCGGCATGGTCGGACATCTTCTTCCTCGGAATGGATTATCCCGAGGGAGCGAAGGTGTTGAACATCTCGGTTGACCTTGGGGTGCATGGGCGGGACGCGGCTCCGAGGCCCCCGGTGAGTGCGTGGCTTCGAGTGATCGACGAGCCGGTGCTCCGGTTGACCTCGGTGGATCTTGGCGCGACCGCGGACATCCATTCGCTGTCGGACGTGTTCGATTTCGCGAAGGATTACCTCGGGTTGTTGAAGGCGGCGGTGATCGCGTCCGGCGTCGTGCCGCCAGGGATCGAGGGTTCGGGACATTCGCTGCAGGACCTTCTCGCGCGTCTGGTGGGCGTGGGCCGGGGCCTGGAGATCGTGTCGTGTGTGAACGACATTCCCAAGGGATCGCGGCTTGCGGTGAGCACGAACCTGTTGGGATCGCTCATCAGCGTCTGCATGCGGGCGACGGGGCAGGCGGCATCGTTGACCGGGGCGCTGGAGGAATCCGAACGCCGCCTGGTGCTGGCGCGGGCGTTGCTCGGTGAGTGGCTGGGCGGGTCGGGAGGCGGGTGGCAGGATTCCGGTGGCGTGTGGCCCGGGATCAAGCTGATCACCGGCACGGTGGCCGGCGGTGACGATCCGGAGTTCGGGATTTCACGGGGACGTTTGATGCCCACCCATCATGTGTATCGCCGGGATGAGATCCCGGAATCGGCGCGCAAGGCCTTGCAGGATTCCCTCGTCGTCGTGCACGGAGGCATGGCCCAGAATGTCGGGCCGATCCTCGAAATGGTCACCGAGAAGTACCTGCTGCGCTCGGCGGCGGAGTGGGTGGGCCGACAGGATGCGCTGTCGGTGCTGGATGAGGTCATCGGAGCGCTCAAGGTGGGCGACATCCGGGCGTTGGGTGCGGCCACGACCCGCAATTTCCGGGGACCGATCCAGGCCATCATTCCGTGGGCTTCGACGCACTTCACGGAGCAGTTGATCGCGCGGGCGACGGAGGCGTTCGGGAAGGACTTCTGGGGTTTCTGGATGCTGGGCGGCATGTCCGGAGGCGGCATGGGGTTCATTTTCGCTCCTGAACGGAAACAGGAGGCGCAGGAACGGATGAAGGAGATCATGCTCCGGACAAAGCGCGAGCTGCAGAATGCGCTGCCGTTCGCCATGGATCCCGTGGTCTTCGATTACGCCATCAACGAGCACGGGACGGTGGCCGACCTGCTGACGGCGGAGGAAGCGCTGATGCCGGCGAACTACTACGCGCTCACCGTCCCCGGCCTGCTCCGGATGGATCGTCATGACATGCCGATCCAACGGCGCGTGGAACTGGACAAGTTCGGTGCCGCGGCCCGCAACCGTCCCGAACTGCGCGGCATGGTGCAGACCCTGTTCGATGTGCTGTTGCCGCGGGGACGCCGGGATCGATCGGATTCGATGTCGTTGTCGGAGCTTTTGGAGACGAATGGCTTTGACCGTTCCCAGCACGAGCAGATCCGGACGGATCTCAAGGAGGGGAGGATCGGGCTGGCGCAAAACCGGCTGCGGGCGGACACGCAGATCGAGGACGTCGTGTCCGGAGACGTGAGTCTCTGGGGGGATCTCCGCAAGGATCCGGGTCTGCACGCGGCGGGCGTGGCGGCGTTGGCGGCGGGCGAGGTGGCGGTGGTCACGCTGGCGGCCGGGGCTGGGTCCCGGTGGACGCAAGGAGCCGGGGTCTGCAAGGCGCTGCATCCTTTCTGCAAGCTGGGCGGGAGACACCGGACGTTCATCGAGACGCATCTGGCGAAGTCACGGAAGGCTGGACAGCGTTTCGGCGCGGTGCCGCCACATGTGTTCACGACGAGTTATCTGACGCACGGGCCCACCGCGGAGTTCCTGGAACGGGTGGGCCGGTACGGATACCCCGGGCTGCTGGAGTTGTCGCAGGGGCGAAGCGTCGGGCTCCGCTTGATTCCGATGGTCCGGGACCTGCGGTTCGCGTGGGAGGAGATGCCGCAGCAGATGCTGGACGTGCAGCAGCAGAAGGTCCGCGAGTCGTTGCGCGCGGCACTCATGAACTGGGCGCAGACGGTGGGCGAGGCCGGCGATTACACCGACAACCTCCCGCTGCAATGCATGCATCCGGTGGGGCACTTCTACGAGATTCCCAACCTGCTCCGGAACGGAACACTGGCCCGCCTGCTGCGGGAGCGCCCGACGTTGAAGACGCTCCTGCTCCACAACATCGACACCCTGGGCGCGGATCTGGATCCGGTGCTGTTGGGGGCCCACCTGCGCAGTGGCGCCTGCCTGACCTTCGAGGTGATCACGCGGCGTTTGGAGGATCGCGGGGGTGGACTGGCACGGGTGAACGGTCGTCCGCGTCTGGTCGAAGGGTTGGCCATGCCGCGTGAGGAAGACGAATTCCGCCTGAGCTATTACAACAGCATGACGACGTGGATCGACATCGACCGCCTGCTGGAGGCGTTCGGGTTGACCCGACACGACGTCCTCGCTGCCGAGGAGGCACGGATCACCGCGGCGATCCGGGCGGTGGCGCATCGGTTGCCCACCTATGTGACGGTGAAGGATGTGAAGAAGCGGTGGGGGCATGGGCAGGAGGACATCTTTCCGGTGGCCCAGTTCGAGAAGCTGTGGAGTGACCTCACGGCGATCCCGGAGATCGAATCGCGGTTCGTGGTGGTTCCGCGCGTGCGGGGGCAGCAATTGAAGGATCAGGCCCAGCTCGACGGTTGGCTCCGCGATGGTTCGGCGGCGCATGTGGAATCGATGGCGGCGTGGGAATGAGCCGTGGGCCGGGCGCATGTTGAGACTGGTCCCCTCCTCGAACGCGGTGGCGACGTCCTCGTCGCCTTCCCCAGAGCCCTTCTCCATGGCGATGAGGACATCGCCGCTCCGCTCATGGACGGGGTGGCGACGTCCTCGTCGCCGTTCCAGAGCCCTTCTCCATGGCGATGAGGACATCGCCGCTCCACTCATGGACGGGGCAGCGACGTCCTCGTCGCCGTTCCAGAGCCGTTCTCAGGGCGATGAGGACATCGCCGCTCCACTCATGGACGGGGTGGCGACGTCCTCGTCGCCGCTCCAGAGCCGTTCCCAAGGCGGTGAGGACAGCGCCGCCCCGGTCCTTCATCACTCTGGGGCAGCGCTGGGACGCGCCCGTTCGCCCCATGCCGGAATCTGGGCGCGACACTTGGCATGGGATCTGCCAAGCATCCCGCCATCCGCATGAAGCCTGTCTGGAGATTGGTGCCGTTGGTTCCCGCGATGGCCTTGGTGGCGTGGTTGGGGTGGCGCGGGCTGGGGCCCGGTGAAGATCATTCGTTGGCCAGCAACGCGTTGCCTCGGCCGGTGGTGGCCGATTCCACCCGCTTGTCCCCGGTCGACTTCCAGACAGCACCCACCGGGCAGGTCCCGGAGGTCGCAGGTGAGGAGAAACCTCGACGGGTCCTGCCGCCCACGGATGTCCTCTGGCAGACGATTCCAAAAGAGCCTGCCTTCGCTGGCTTCCGCGCTTGGGTGGATCGATTCGAGCAAGCCCCCGAAAGCGAGCGCCCAGCGTTGGAAGCCGAGGGCGTGGCGTTGGCGCGACGTCGCCGTGAGGAACTGCGGGACCTGATTGTGTCGGATCCGCGGCGGGCCTTGGAGTTGGCGATCCCGCACGCCGTCCGCAGCCGGTTGCCGGGGACGGTGGTCGGGCAATTGGAGGAACGGGTGGAGGGGCAGGGTGACTATGAAGTGCTGGCGGCCGTTGCTGCCGCCGGGGCGGAAGGAACGGTGCCGGGGGTGATGCGGAAGGTGGTGATGGACGGTCGGCGGTTTACCGCCAGCACCTACGGCCAGCGGATGTTCCAGCCGACATTGTTCGGTGTTCCGCTGCACGGCATCGCGGTGGACGACCAGATGGCCTTGGCCGAAAGCCCGATCCGGAGGTTGGAGGGTTCCGAGATTGCCGAACTGGGCCTGAACGTCCGTGCGCCGCTGTGCGCCCTCGACAACGCCGCGCTGGCGCAATCGGGGGACGATGCCGTTGATGTTGGAGTCGCCGGCGAGAAGTTGGTGTGGACCTGCGGCAACGCGCACCTGGAGGCGATGAGCGAGCGGATGCTGGCGCTGGCCATGAACGCGGAATCCTTCGACGCGAACGGCGCGCCGCGGACCCGCCGGGCCTATACCGAAGGAACCAAGCGCCTGATCTTCATCCGCGTTGATTTCTCGGATCTGGCGGGCGCGCCGTTCTCGGAAACGACCGGAACCAATCTCCTGACCAACCTTGATGCGTTCTACCGGAACCAGTCCTACAATCGGTTGGGCTTTTCGCCGTTTGGAGCGAACGGATCGGTCATGACCCCGACGCTGCGGCTGCCGAACACCGCGGCGTATTACGGATCGAGGGATGCTGCCGAGGTCCGCACCGCCGCGCGGAATGCGGCGACCGCTGCCGGCTTCAATCTTTCCAATTACGCGTTTGACCTGACCTGCTTCGGAGCGGTGCCCGGGTTCGGTTGGGCTGGGCTGGGCTATGTGGGTGCCCCGGGTTCGTGGATCCGGGCGGCTTACGACACGGCGGGTGGCGTCGTGGCCCATGAGCTGGGCCACAACCTCGGGCTCTCTCACGCGAACTTCTGGGACACCGGTGGCGACTCCATCCTCGGGTCGGGCAGCAATGTGGAGTATGGCGACAGCTTCGACACGATGGGCAACGCCTCGGCCGGCCGGCGCCATTTCAATACACGCTACAAGAACTACCTCGATTGGCTGCCCAACACCTACGTCCGGAACGCGCTGACGAACGGCACCTACCGGGTTTTCGCCATGGACAGCACCAACGACGTGACCTCGGTGCGCGCCCTGACCGTGCGAAGGAACTCCCGGACCAATTACTGGATTGAGGCCCGTCAGCAGTGGACTGCCAGCACCTTCGTCCAGAATGGCGTGGGGATTCGCTGGGGGCAGACAGCGAACACGTCCACCCTGTTGTTGGACATGACTCCCGGTTCTGCGGAGGGGAAGAATGATTCGCCGCTGGGTCTGGGCCGGACCTTCAGTGACCGGGCGGCGGGGGTCCATATCACCACCCTTGCGAAGGGCGGTACGGATCCCGTTTGGTTCGATATGGCGGTGCGATTCGGCAACCCCACCAACAACACCAAGCCGGTCGTCGCGGTCACGGGCTCGTCCGCAACAGCCGCGCTCAATGCCACGGTACGCTTTACGGCGACCGCCTCCGACGCCGACCCGACGGACACCACGCTCGCGTACGCGTGGGATTTCGGCGATGGAACCTTTGGCACCAACGGACCCACGGCTTCCAAGTCCTGGGCGACCACCGGGGAGTATGTCGTGCGCTGCGTGGTTTCGGACCTGCGCGGGGGCACGGGATCGGATTCGTATCTGGTGCGCGTTGGTTCGCCGACCACGGTGCGGTTGACAGGCCGCGTGACCCGGGATGGACAGCCGGTGGAGGGCGTGCGGATCTACACGTCGAACACGAAGCAGACGTTCACCGACAGTGATGGGACCTACATCCTGGCGGGGTTGGCACGCGGCAGTTATACCCTGCGCGCCTTGCAGGAGGGGTTGCTGTTCACGCGGCTGGGATTCACCAATCCGTTGAACCTGCAGGCGAACCGGGCCGAGGTGAACTTCGAGGCGTCGACGCCAGGGGACCTCCAGAACGTGACCCTCGTGCCACTGGGAGCGGTGTGGCGCTTCTATGATCAGGGGACGATGCCCGCCGGTGGATGGACTTCGCGGACCTTCAACGATTCCACCTGGAGCAGTGGCGCTGCCCAGTTGGGTTATGGCGACGACGACGTCGTCACCACCGTCAGCTTTGGTCCGAACCCAGTCTCCAAGTACATCACGACGTGGTTCCGCCACGCGTTCCAGGTAGAGGATCCCCGGACCATGCTGGCGGCGACTTTGGGGGTCATCCGGGACGATGGGGCGGTGGTGTACCTGAACGGGGTCGAGGTCTTCCGAAGCAACATGCCCTCCGGAACCATCACGCCCACGACGCTGGCGTCGGCCTCCGTTGGGGGGGAGGATGAATCGGCGATCTTCGAGGCAGACATTGATCCGGCGCGGTTCGTGGCGGGGACGAACGTGCTGGCGGTGGAGATCCATCAGAGCGATGCCAACAGCAGCGACCTGAGCTTCCAGCTGCAGTTGAGTGCACTGCTCCAGCCGATCCGGGATCCACGGATCCTGACGACGATCACCGGCGAGGAATTGCGGATGGCCTGGCCGCTGGGGGCGGTTGGCTTTGCTCCGGTGGAGAGCGAGTCGGCGGTCGGACCGTGGTCGGATGTCGAAGCCCCGGTGCAATCGGCGGGCGGACAGAATATCCTCGTGGTGCCTGTTACAACCGGTGCGCGCTTCTACCGGTTGGAGAAGCGCTAGCCTTTACGGGAAGGTATCTGGCACAGGGCGTTGTCCTCGGCACCGAGGGCGCTGTTGAACTTGGCGCTCATGTTCTGGAAGGCGATCCACGCCGTGAGGGCCACGACACCGTCGTCGGTGAAGTGGGATTTCAGGGCCTGGATCTGGGCAGCGCTGACCCGACGGGTGGTGTCGGTCATGGTCTCGGCGTAGTCGAGGGCGAGGCGTTCCTTCTCCGAGTACAGGCTGCTCGTCCGCCAGTCGTCGACCGCCTTGGCCTTGCTGAGGGAACCGGTGGCCTGGAGGAGATTGTAGGAGTTGAGGTCGACGCAGAACGCGCAGCCGTTGAGTTGTGCGATGCGCGCAGAAACAAGGCTGCGCAGGGCCGTGTCGATCGGGAACGACTTCCGCTGGAAGCAGCCCAGGAGGACGAGCAATCCGCCGAAGTGGGCAGGAAGCCGGCCCCACAACCACGAAGGCGAGAGCGTCATGCCGTACTTCCGTTCCTGTCGCCGGAAGAACCAGCGCAGGTAGAACGGGTACTCACTCAGCGGCTTCGGTGCGATGAAGGCCATGGAGAGAGAATAGGGAAGGGGACGTATCGTGGCGAGGCGGCCGTCTCACGCGGAGACGCGAAGACGCGAAGACGCGAAGGGGCCAGAGACGTGTCTCACGCGGAGACGCGGAGAACGCGGAGGAGGCAGCGCGTCCAGACGCGCCGCACAGGTGCGGAGCACCGACAGATGGTAGCCCACGGCGTCAGCCGTGGGACCCGTGTCCCCCATGGATCCTCAGCCCCAGCGGGGCGACAGACGGGGAAATGATCCAACAAGGAAAAGCCGCCAAGCCGCCAAGCCGCAAAGGGGACGAGACTGACCCGATTGCCTTTCCTCCTCTCCAGAGGTAGAGCTCATCGCATCTCGTGGAGTTCCGCCGGTCTCCGCGAAGTGACCAGAAGCCTGCACTGACTCATTCCATGAGACTCACCCCAGCCCATTGGCCGCTCCTGTCGTTGTCGCTATTGCTGCTCGCAGGGCGCCTGCTCGGACAGGAATTGGTCTTCGACACGCCGTCCGCCGCGCGGGAATTGCTCGGGAAACGCGATTCCTTCATCGAGCGCCTCAGTCCCTTCGATCGCGCTGCCCGGATGAAGACCAACGGTCCGGTCGACGAAGCCCTGTTCCTCCGCTTCGTCGCCGACTCGGTCATTGAGTGGAAACCCGGCGAGCAGGATCGGATACGCTCCGCATTCGATCAGATCCGCGACGGGCTCCGGAAGACGGGCGTGCCGTTGCCTTCCGTGATCCACTTCATCCAGACCACCGGAAGCGAGGAAGGCAACGCCCCCTACACCCGCGGCAACGCCATCATCCTGCCCAGCGGAACCGTCCGGCGTCCCGCCGCCCAACTTACCGGGATGCTGGCCCACGAGGTTTTCCATATCCTCTCCCGATCCAATCCCGCGCTGCGCGACCGGCTGTATGCCGCCATCGGGTTCGAGCCCTGTGGTGAGGTCCGGCATCCGGCCACGCTTGCGGAACGTCGCATCACGAATCCCGACGCACCCATCAACGCGCACGCGATCGAGGTCAGCCTGGACGGCGAACGGGTCCATGGGGTTCCCATCCTCTTCTCCACATCGCCCACCTACGATGCCGAACGCGGCGGCGAGTTCTTCGCCTACCTGAAGTTCGAACTGCTCCTCGTGGAACGGACCCCCGATGGAGGACATCGCGTCCTCACCGACGCGAACGGCCCGAGAATGGTCCCCATCGAGAAGGTCACCGGCTTCCACGAGAAGATCGGCCGCAACACCGGCTATATCCTCCACCCGGAGGAAGTCCTGGCCGACAACTTCGCCCTGATCGTCCAGGGGATCATCACCGCCAAATCACCCGAGATCCTGGATCGTATCCGCGGAGCGATGGGCAGGTGAAGGGGACCGGGTTCAAGTTTCCTATTCCAGTCCATCTGATTCTGTGAACTCGGTGAAAATCCCGACTGCTGCTTTCAGGCTCAATCGTCGGACTGGAGTCGGAAGAAGACCTGTGGGTTTGGATTGTCTGCTGGCAGTTCGAACGCCGTGTCTCCCGGCAGGAGGGTGACAGGGCTGACGACCTGCCACTGAAGGAGGTTGGAAGAGGATTCCAGGGTGGCACGACGTTCGAAGGGACTGTGCAGGCCGAGTCGAAGGTGGCCGCTCGGGGTGGGTTCCGGCGGCAGAAGACGGAGGGGGGCCGTGAGCATGTGGTTGTTGATGAAGAAACGGAAATCCGCGGTGGGATTGCCGGCCGCCGTCCCAGCGAAGAGGTAGTAGGTGGTGCCGGCGACGGTTTGCCAATGGATCGGACTTCCGCTGGGTTGGTTGGTGGGTGGCAGGAGCACCTGAGGCTTCCCGGATGGATCGAAGCTCAGCACCCGCCGCGTGAGCAAACCGATGTTGACGCCGGTCAGTTGGCGCAGGGTCCAGTAGGCCCGCCCATCGGCTTCCGGAGTCCAACGCCACCATACGCCGTTCACGGGCTGAGCCAGTTTGAGGATGTCCTGCAGCTCCGGCTCCGACGTGGCGTCCCTGCTGGTGCTTTCGAATTCGGTCAGGCCGCCGGTGATGGTCCGGGCCAGGGCGAGCCGGTCATGGGGGGGGGTATTGGTGCTGGGTGGATCGACGGGCGAATGGACGACGAGCTGGAAGGGACCTTCGGCGAGGGCAACGCCGTTCACGCGGAGAACGTAATTGGTGCCCGCGATGACGGGAAAGACGAGGGTCGCGGAAGGGTCTGTGAGCGCGTTGTCGTCCTTCGAACCCAGTCCTCGGAGGCGGGTGAGGCTGGCCGCACCCTGGTACAGGGTGAGTCGGGGGTCGATGTTGGTGGAGGTAAGTTCGCACCGGGCCCATCCGGATTCGGGTGCGGTCCATTGGTACCAGACGGTGTTGGTTGAACGGTACCCGAGGAGTGTCTCCTGAAACTCCACCCGGGCACCCGCGGTGGTGCCTGCGGCGGGGATTCCCGAGGCGAGGGTGGCGCGGGCGGTGAAGAGGTCGTTGATGGGCGGCGTGGTGGGTTCAGGCTTGGTCCACGGTGTGGAGCGCAGGTTGAGACGGATGTCGCCGGTCTCGCCATTCCTGGGGCTCAGGACACCGACGAGGAAGACCTCGCCGGCTGAGGCGGAGAACTTGACCCGGCTTGCGGGTGCGAGGAACGGGTCGTCGTTGTTTTCATCGACGATCATGGCCGGTCTGTTGGTGGTAAGGACCCGGAGGAGGGTATCAAAGGAGCTGCCGAGGGTGTCGATCTGCACGACGAGGTCGGCTGGAGCGGTCCAGCGCCACCACACACCACCGGTACCGGTGCCGACTGCAGGATCGGGCGGTTCGGCCAGGGGAATGGCATCGGATTGCATCTGGCGCGCGGCGAAGCCGGTGGTTGCGTGCGTGCCTTCGAGAGGCAGTGGTTTGGCGAAGTTGTCGCCAGGTGGTGGATCGAGGGCGAGGCCGACCGACTTGCTGGTCCGTGCTCCGGTCTCGTCCGTCGCGGTGGCGATGATGAATCCTTCGCGCCCCACGAGCCGATCGACACGGAAAAGGTACGGGGATGCGTTGAGGGAACCCAGGCGGCGGAGCATTCCGTTCGAGGAGGTGTAGGACGCCTCGACGGAGACGACCCGGTCATCGGCATCGGAAGCGGTGACGGTGAAATTGAAGGTGATGGGGGACTCCTGCCGGTTGGTGAAGGGCAGGGTGAAATCGATGGTGGGTGCCTGATTGACCCGGATGACATGTTCCGGGAGGCGGGACTCCGTACCCAGGTTGTCCCTCGCGGTGACCTGGAGGCGGTAGGTGCCGAAGGTGGCGGGTGTCCAACGCCATTGGCGTCGTCCGGGGACGAGAGGGAAGGTGTCGGGCAAGGGGGGCAACGGGGTGCCGTTTACGAGAAGTTCCCGCTCGGTGATGATGCCGTCCTCGTCGAAGGCGAAAGCGGTGATGAGGATGTTGGTGCCGAGTTGGATCAAGGCGGGTGGCTGTGCCCACGAGAGGACAGGCGGGTCATTCGCCAACGGATCGGTGGCCGGTACCCGTCGTCGTTCCAGGGTGGAGCCGCCCGTGGGATCGATATGCGGGGATTCGTGCCTGAATTCGTAGAGGTATCGGGCGTCTCCAGCTGCAAAGGCAAACGTAGGCAGGGAGGAGGCAGGTTGTCGGACGAGACGCGACCAGTCGGAGGCCCGCAGGAACTCCCAGTGCCCATCCCCACGGAGGGCGATCAGCTGGCTTCCGGGGAGGTCGACTGCGTGCCGGAACGGTTCAGCGACGATGTTGGTGACGCGTTGGAAGTCGAGCGGTGTTTCCGGGGTGAGGGCGCGGACCTGCCCACTGCTGAGGAGGAGGTAGCGTCCCTCTCCGATAACGGAGCCACTCACGCCTGGGATTGTGGCATTGAAAGGGTTGTCGAGGTTCCCGGACTCTGGGTTGAAGACCCTCCGGCGCAGGGACAGGGAGGCGTCGATGGGATATCCCCAGTAGAGGGTGCCGTCGGGGCGGCTGGCGAAGATGGACGCCGGAGCGCCGCCAGCCAAAGCCGAGGCGATGGGTGTGGCGTCCGGCCACCGGCGGACCTCGAGATGGGAAGCGGTCGTGCAGGCGATGTGGAGGTTGGGGAGGACGGCGATGCTGATGATGTGGGATCCGACACGGACCTCCCGTGCCCGGACGCCGGCTTCGAGGTCGAACTGGACCAGGTAGGCGTTGTCGTAGTCGATTGGGAGGAGTGGGCGGCGGTGGATCTCGGCGCAATAAAGATGGCGTCCGTCCGGGGAGAGGGCGAGGGCCGGAGGCCAGATTGCGGAATCGACCGGGAATTCCCGGGTGGCCTGGCCGGTCTCGGTGTTGATCTCGACGATCCGATGACCGTCGGAATCCACGGCGAAGGCACGGTTCCTGGGAAGGTCGAAGACGGCGTTGGCGACGCCGAAACTGAATTGCCAGGGCGTTGCTGGCGGGAGCGGCTGGGAAGGAACGGTGGCGAAGGCGAGGTGGATGTCGATCGAGGCCTGCGAACGTTCGCCCAGCTCGTCCTCGACCTGCACCTGGACCTTCAAGGGGCCGACGTGTGCGAAACGATGGAGCAGCAATGGCGAGTTGGTGAAGGGGATCTCGAACTGACCGTCACCGTCGAGGTCCCAACGAAACCGGAGCTGGGACTTCGGAGTGATGTCATCGGCCGAAGCGCTGGCATCGAGCAGGAGGGCCTCGGCCGTGGTGGGTCCCGTGTTGGTGAGGCTGAGCTGGGCAAGGGGCGGGGCGTTGGTTGCGAGCAGATCGATGGGAGGCCGGAATCGGGCTACCGTGCCGTCCGGATCCCCGGTCTTGGTGAACACGGCGATGATATCCTCCTCATCGCGCCCGTAAGCCACGGCACCCAGATCCCCAACGTCCCCGAGGGAATAGCCCTTGGTGGATTCCCATCGATCGGTCCGGAGCAGGGAGAGTCTGTTGCGTTCGCCGGCGAAGCAGAACCTCGGCACGCGCGGATCGAAGAAGGCTGCCAGTGGCCGGTAGAGGTTGAAGCTCTTGAGCCTCCGGAGATCGATGGACGCGTCTACGGTTGCGTTCGTAAAGATTCCGAAGGGAGTCAGGAACATCCGCTGGTCCGGGGTATAGGCGAATGGGAATCCCTGATATGCCCCTTCCTCCCCGCGGATGATGGGAAAGCGGCGACGGCCGGTCCAGGCGAGGGTGGAAGGATCGAAGCTGTGGCGGAAGGACTCGTAGTAGATTGAGGCGACGAAGGCGTCGGCGAAGACCGAATCCTGTTCGATGGAAGGGGCGAGGAGGTGCGTGGTGGCGGTAGTTGCCGGTCCAAGGCGCCCGGAGACGGCATCCAGCACCCGCAAGCGGTAAGGGATGGAATCCGAGATTCCCACGACGTTCAGCACGACGAGGCGGCGATCCGTCGGGACGAGGGAGACGATGCGCTCGGGGACATGGAGGGTGCGTGATTCGCCGGGGACGAGCAGGTTGAACTCAAGGATGTTGGTGGCCGGCCGTCCCGGTGGGCCTGCGGGGTCGAGAGGCACCACGTAGAGCCACTGCTGGTTGGGGGAGAGGGCCATCGAGAAGAGATCGGAAGGCAGGGTGAGGATGCGGTTGGTCGCACCGGTCCGGTAATCCTGAAAGACGATCTCGTTGTGGCCGGGAGTTCCCCGGATGAGGGCGCGATGGCGTTCGCTGATGAAGACTGGACCGGCCGGACTCAGGTTCGGGATGGAAAAGCTGGGTTGCCATGCATCCTGTCCCAGTACCGGCAAACCCAGCAGCAGCTGCAGGAGCAGGAGCGGCCAAGGGCAGGATCTGTGGTGGCGGAGGTGTGCGTGGGTTCGCATGGAGGGAGCATCCGACCAATCGATTGCAGGGGAGTCAAGCAGGGTGCCCTCCGGTGGGGCGGATTGCTTCGGCGAGTAGGAGTCATGATTCCGGAGCTCAAGCTTCGCAAGATTGGCAATTCCGCGGTTCTCGTCCTGCCAAAGGAAGCCCTCGCCCACATGAAGGCCGGGGAGGGAGATACCGTGACCGTCACGGATGCCGCCGAGGTCTGACCTGGTTCATGGGATGAGGAGGGGGGGAGGGTTGGTGCCGATGGGAGCGAGACCGGTGGTGAGTGCTTGGATTTTAGCAATGTCCATGCCGGGAGGGGAGGGGCGTAAACAGGGGCGAGTACGAGTCAGGGTAGGAGTACGATGCGAGGGTTTCGTGTTGTTGTTGGCCTTCGTGGTTGGGCAGCAGCGGAGGGTTGAACCACGAAGCGCACAAAGGGCGCGAAAGGAGGATCGAGGGAGGCCAGTGCGACGGGGATTCTGTCGCCCCTGCCGGGGCTGGCGTCCTCCTGGACGTGAACCCACAGCTGACGCTGTGGGCTACCGTCTGTCGGTGCTCCGCACCTGGGGCTGCGGTCAGAATCGTTTCGAGGTCTGGTCGGGGAAGTCCTCGGTGTCCCGGTCGGAGGCTTGCCGGAATCGGGGTTCGCGACCACGGTGTCCCGTGATGCGCATGACGAATCGATGGCTCGCCGCCGCATGGGTGGCGGCGGCACTGACACAGGCGGTCCGGGCGGATGAGGGAATGTGGCTGTACTCGAATCCGCCGCGGGAGCAGATCCGCGCCAAGTACGGCTTTGAACTGACCGCCGAGTGGCTGGATCACCTCATGAAGTCGTCGGTCCGGTTCAATTCGGGCGGCTCCGGTTCCTTCGTTTCCGAGGATGGTTTGGTGTTGTCGAACCATCACGTGGGTGCGGACGCCTTGCAGAAGCTTTCGACGGAGAAGCGGAACCTCCTGAAGGAGGGATTCCATGCCAAGACGCGGGCGGAAGAGGTTCAGTGTGTGGATCTGGAGTTGAACGTCCTGCAATCGATCGAGGACGTGACCTCGAAGGTCAACGCAGCGGTGCCCCCGGGCGCGACGGCCGAGGAGGCGTTCAAGGCGCGGCGCCGGGTCATGGCCGAGTTGGAAAAGGCGTCGCTGGAAAAGACGGGTCTGCGGAGCGACGTGGTGACGCTCTATCAGGGCGGGGCGTATCACCTGTATCGCTTCAAGAAGTACACGGATGTCCGGTTGGTGTTCGCCCCGGAGCAGCAGGTGGCGTTCTTTGGCGGGGATCCAGACAACTTCGAGTATCCGCGCTTCAACCTCGATGTGTGTTTCTTCCGTGTCTACGAGGATGGAAAGCCGGCGAAGGTGCCGCATCATCTGGCGTGGTCGAAGTCGGGAGCGGCTCCGGGTGAGCTCACCTTTGTCTCCGGCCATCCGGGGCGGACCAGTCGATTGCTGACGGTGGCGGAGTTGGAGTACCTGCGGGACACCCAGTTCCCGTACGTGCTCGAGATGTTGAAGCGTCGTGAGGTGCTCCTGACGTCCTGGAGCCAGCGCAGCGCGGAGAATGGGCGTCGGGCCAAGGACGAACTCTTCGGATACCAGAATTCCCGCAAGGCACGCGATGGAGGACACGCGGGCCTGTACGATCCCGCGGTGATGCAGGCGAAGATCGACGCGGAGAATACCTTCCGTGCGCGGTTGGATGGACGCGATGAATTCGTGGAGGCGAAGGACGCCTATCGGAAGATCGCGGAAGCCCAGGCTGAGATGGGCAAGATCGCGCTCCAGGCGCGGCTGATCGAGACCGGGCATGGATTTGCCAGCGACCTGTTCGGCATTGCGCGGAAGCTGGTGCGGGCCGGGGACGAGTTCGTGAAGCCGAATGGCGACCGCCTGCGGGAATACGCCGAGGCCGGGAAGGAATCGTTCGAGATGGATCTCTTCTCGGACAAGCCGATCCATGCCGACCTCGAGATCCTGTCCCTCGCCGACAGCCTCACGTTCATGGCGGAAAAGATGGGCGCGAAGGATCCGCTCGTGCAGCGGGTGCTGGCGGGCAAGTCCCCGCGGGCGCGGGCTGCGGAACTGATCGAGGGCAGTCGCCTCACGGACGTGGCCGAGCGTCGCCGGTTGTATACGGGTGGAGCTTCGGCGGTGGCGGCGTCGAAGGATCCGTTGATCCTGTTGGCGCGTTCGATTGACGCGGAAGCGCGCGAGGTGCGCCGACGCCTCGAGACCCTCGATGAAGTGAAGCGGCAAGGGCACGCGGCGATCGCGAAGGCGCGGTTCGCCCTCGAAGGCGCGAGCAATTACCCAGACGCGACCTTCACGCTGCGCCTTTCGTACGGCGTGGTGAAGGGATACGAGGAAGGCGGAAAACAGGTGCCGCCCTTCACGGTGATGTCCGGCCTCTACGACCGTGCCGCGAGCATGGAATATCGGCCTCCGTTCGATCTGCCGAAGCGTTGGATGGACAAGAAGAAGGCGTTGGACGGGAACGTGCCGTTCAACTTCGTGGCCACGCACGACATCATCGGGGGCAACTCGGGAAGCCCGGTGGTCAACAAGGCCGGCGAATTTGTCGGCATCATCTTCGACGGAAACATCCAGTCGCTGGTGCTCGACTTCGCCTTTGAGGAACGCCAGGCGCGTTCGCTGTCGGTCCACAGCGCGGGAATCCTGGAGTCACTCCGGAAGGTTTACGGTGCGAAGGCGCTCGTGAACGAGTTGGTTGCGACCGGACACAAGCATTGATCAGGCATCTTCATGAGCACCTTGAAACTGACGCTGGGGCATTCGCCGGATCCGGACGATGCCTTCATGTTCTACGGATTGGCGCGCGGGTTGATTGCCACGCCCGGCCTGGAGTTCGAGCACATCCTCCAGGACATCCAGACCCTCAACGAACGCGCGGTGCGCGGGGAATTGGACATCTCGGCGATCTCGATCCACGCCTATGCTTACGTGAGCGATACCTACGCGCTGTTGCCCAGTGGCGCGAGCATGGGCGATGGGTACGGCCCGATGCTGGTGGCGCGGAAGGCCTGGAGCCGGGAGGAAGTCGCGCGGAAGCGGATCGCGGTGCCCGGGAAGATGACGAGCGCGTTCCTCGCGCTTCAACTGTGGCTCGGCAAGCCGGCTTCGGAGTTCGACTTCATCGTGGTGCCCTTCGACGAGATCTTCGCTGCGGTAAAGGACGGTCGGGCGGACGTCGGTCTGATCATCCACGAGGGACAACTCACGTACCGGAACGAGGGACTGGAACTGTGCGAGGATCTGGGCATCTGGTGGGGACGCGAGAATGAGGGGTTGCCGTTGCCGCTGGGCGGAAACGTCATCCACAAGCGCCATGCGCCGGCGGTGCGGAAGGCCATTTCGGATGTCCTGACAGCCAGCATCCAATTCAGCTTGGATCATCGTCCGGAAGCCGTCGCGCATGCGATGCAATGGGCGCGCGACATGGGCATCGATCTCGCGGATCAGTTCGTGGGGATGTACGTCAACCACTGGACCCTGGATTACGGCGAGAAGGGACGGGAAAGCATCCGGCGCTTCCTGAAGCGCGGTCAGGATCTCGGGGTGCTTCCGAAGGCCCCGGCCCTTGAATTCGTGCAGTAAGGGAACGGGCAGTTGCCCGATCCCGGCGCTTCGTTTGCTGGACCGGAGGTTTGGAAATCCCGTTTGAAGGCTGCGTGCCCTCACGCGGCTTGGTGACTCTGTGGCAACGGATCCGGGGCATCGATGTCCTCATCGTCATCGGGAAGGGCTCTGGGCTGGGCGACGGGGACGTCGCCACTCCGTCCATGAGCGGGGCGGCGATGTCCTCATCGCCATGGGGAAGGACTCTGGGGAGGGCGACGGGGACGTCGCCACTCCGTCCATGAGCGGGGCGGCGATATCCCCATCGCCAAGGGGAGGGGCTCTGGGCAGGGCGACGAGGACGTCGCCACTCCGTCCATGAGCGGGGCGGCGATGTCCTCATCGCCATCGGGAAGGGCTCTGGGGAGGGCGACGAGGACGTCGCCACTCCGCTCCGTGCGAGGACATCGCCACCCCGTCCATGCCTTGAGATGCGCCCACACACGGCGGGACCATGGACAACCGTGGCCAAGGTGGGCTCTGCTGAAGGGCGTCATGCGGGCGCGCATCTACCAGCTTCCACTCCGGCAGTTCTCCAACGTCGGGAGCCCGCGTCGGGTCGATGGATCAATGGCGGTGAACGGCGTTGGACGCTTCGCGGACATTGGGGATCGGGCTCTGGGTGCGTTGCGGGAGATGGGGTTCACGCACGTGTGGCTGATGGGCGTGCTGCGTCAGGCCACGGGAACGGATTGGTCGGTCGCGGGGTTGCCCGCGGATCCACCGGATCTGTTGAAGGGGATTGCGGGTTCGCCGTATGCAGTCCGTGACTGTTTCGATGTGTGCCCCGATTACGCGACCGATCCCGCGCGGCGGCGCGAGGAGTTCCGTACCTTGGTGGAGCGGATCCACCGGGCTGGGCTGAGGGTCTGGATCGACTTCGTTCCGAACCACGTGGCGCGGTCGCATCACACGGTGGTGCGACCGGACCTGGAGCTCGGGTTGGCGGACGACCGTTCGAAGTTCTTCGCTCCGGACAACCACTTCTTCCATCTGGTGGGGCAGGGGCCGTTGCGATTGCCGGAACGTGGCCTTGGGGAGGGACGGAGGTTTCAGGGGGAATCAGCACAGGCCCGGGTGACGGGCAACAATGGCGTATCGGCCGCACCCGGGGTGAACGACTGGTTCGAGACGGTGAAGCTCAACTATGGGTGGGACTTCACCCAAGGGCCGGGGGCAGGGCAGGCGCACCCGACGCGTGAGCACCCACAGCGTCCCATTCCCAGCCTGTGGCACAGGATGGATGCGGTGCTGGCGCACTGGCAGGAGATGGGCGTGGACGGATTCCGCTGCGACATGGCGCACATGATCCCGATGGAGTTCTGGACATGGGCCATTGCGCGGGCGCGGGCGCGTGTCCCTGGAACGGAGTTCATGGCCGAGGCCTACGCGGATGATCCGGCGCGTTCCGTGCGTGGCGACGTCCTGGCCGCGTTGGTCGAGGCAGGCTTTGACCTGGTTTACGACCACGCCGCCTACGGTTTGGTGAAGGGCATTTCGGCGGGGCCGAAATGGGCCAACGATCTCGATGGGGTGTTTTCGGATCCGCAGGCGTCGCATCGGGTGCGGTACGTGGAGAATCACGACGAGGTGCGTGTGGCGCATCCGCAGCAGTGGGGCGGAGCCGGAGTGTGGGCAGGGGTGGCGGCGGCGGCGGTCCTGTGGGGTACGGGATCGGGGGCGGCGCTGGTGTACGCAGGGCAGGAGGTCGGGGAACCGGCGCTGGCCGTCGAAGGGTTCGGTGGTGGGAACGGACGGACGAGCCTGTTCGATTACGGCGCGATGCCGGAGTTGGCGAAGTGGGTGAACGGACATGCCTGGGACGGCGGCGGGTTGGCGGACGGACAACGGGCACTGCGGGCGGCCTACGGACGGCTCCTGCGGTTGATGGAACATCCGGTCCAGCGCTCGGGGCGATTCGCCCCGCTGAATCTGGTCAACCTGTGGAACGCGGAATTCGGCCGGGCGGAGGGCGAGGCCGCGAGTGGCCACTGGCTGTATGCGTGGGCGCGGGTCAGCGTCGATGGAACGCTGGTTTGGGTCGTGAATCTGGGCAGGGAAATCAGGCGGGCCGTTCGCGTCCAGCTTTCCGAGGAAGTGCGGTCCGCCATGCAGAGCCGAGATCCGAGTCGGGCGGTCGAGGAATGTTGGCGCGGTTCACCGGTGGCGGCGGATGCGGTGACGGCCGACAGCCTGTGGCTGGGCGACCTGGAGCCGTTCGGGATCCGGGTGTATTCGATCCGGCAGAACAACAGGTGAGGGACCTCAGGATCCGCGGAACGTCAGCGACGCAATGGCCGCAGCGACAAGGCAGAGGACAGCGACGGCTCCGGGTTTGCCGAGGGGTGTGCGGGCGATTCGGTGGGAGAGGTGGTTGGTGTCGCCGATCCAGAAGGGTTTCCCCTGGAGCGTGCGATAGACGGTGACCTGTGCGACGTCGAGGAGCGGGATGGCAAGGACGAGGAGCGGATTGAGGACGGCCAGACGCTGGGTGGCGTCGTGGCGTTCGGCGTAGAAGTGCGGAAGGATGCTGAGGATGGCGATGAGGAATCCGACGAGGTGGCTACCGGCGTCGCCCAGGAAGACGGAGGCCTTGGGATAATTGAAGGGCAGGTAACCGAGGAGGGCACCGAGGATGGTGAATCCAAAAGCGGCGACGAGGTATTGGCCGTGCGTGGCAGCGAACGTGGCGAGGTGGAAGGCTGCGATGGCTGCCAGTCCGGCGCACAGGCCGTTCATGTTGTCGCTGAGGTTGAGCGCATTGGTGACCGTCAGGATCCACAGGATGGTGACGGCATAGGAGAAGGCGACGCTGGGAACGAAGAGCGTGATGCGCACGCCGGCGGCGGCGACAGCGAAGGCAATGAGGAATTGCGCCCCGAACTTCACGGGTGCCTTCAATTCGTAGCGGTCGTCGCAAGCCCCCAACGCCAGCATCGCCGCCGCACCCAGCACGATGGCGATCAGTTGCGGAGCGCGCTTGCCAAGGCCGTAGGCGAGACGGTCGACGGAGACCGGGTCGATCCAATGGGCGGCCACTGCGAGGACACCGCCGGCGAGCACGGCGGCGAGCCCGGTGAACACGGCCCAGCCCCCGGCGAGCGGGATGGGGGTGTTGTGGATCTTTCGGTGGCCGGGGTCATCGACCCAGTTCCATCGACGGCACAGTGCACGCCAGAGCGGCACCGAAAGGCCCGTGGCGACCATGGCCCCGACGAGGGCGAGCAGGTATGCGTTGTTGGGGAAGGTGGGCACCGGGCTACATCAGCTTGAGCCGGGGCAGGTCCTGGCTGTCGACGAGGCCGACGGGTTCCCGGCGGGCATTGACGACGATGAGATCGTCAATGTTGCGCTCGTTGAAGATCCGGACTGCATCGACCGCCAATGCGTCGTCGCGGATGCAGATGGGGTCGCAGGTCATGACATCGCGCAGGGTCTGCGAGAGGACGTCGTCATCGACGGACATGCGGCGCCGGAGATCGCCATCGGTGAACACCCCCACGAGTTTGCCGTGGCGGTTGACGACGGAAACCGAGCCGGCCTTGGCACGGGTCATGGCGAGAAGCGCGTCCTTCACCGGGAGCGAGTCGGGCGCGATCGGGTTGCGCTGGCCCTGCCGCATGATGTCGGCGATGCGGAGGAGGAGGGCCCGGCCGATGGCACCCGAGGGATGCCGTTGGGCGAAGTCGCGCTGCTTGAATCCGCGGGCATCGAGGATGGCCATGGCGAGGGCATCACCGAGGACGAGCGTGGCCGTGGTGCTGGAGGTGGGGGCGAGATTGAAAGGGCAGGCTTCGCGGGGAACGGCGACGTTGAGGACGACATCGGCGTGCTTCGCGAGGGTGGATTTCGGGACGCCGGTGAGGGCGAGGATCCGCACCGAGAACCGGCGCAGGGCGGGGATGAGGTTCAGCAGTTCCTCGGATTCCCCCGAATAGGACAGGGCAAGGATCAGGTCGCCATCGTTGACGATCCCAAGGTCGCCATGAAGCGCGTCCACGGCGTCGAGGACGACCGCCGTGGAACCGGTGGAACTGAGGGTGGCCGCGATCTTCCGGCCGATGATGCCGGACTTCCCGATCCCCACGACGACGATCTTCTGCCGGGCGTTGAGCGTGGCCACGGCGAGATCGACGGCCTGGGTGAAGGCGTCGTCGAGGAGACGTTCAACGGCCCGCAGGGCCGCGATTTCGAGGCGGAAGACTTCGCGGGCGCGCTGAAGGTGCCTGCCCACTGGATCAGCCGATGAACGCCTCGTGGACGGCCTTCACGGCGCGGTCCCCGTCCTTGAGGTCGATCACCACGGAGATCTTGATCTCGGAAGTGGAGATCATGCCGATGTTGACGCCTTCGTGTGCGAGGGTTTCGAACATGCGTGCAGCAACGCCCGAATGGCTGCGCATGCCGACGCCGACAATCGAGAGCTTCCCGATGCTTTCGTCGGTGGTGACGCTGGTGAAGGCGAGCTCGGGCTTGAGCCCCTCGATGACCTTGGAGGCCTTGAGCAGGTCGGGCTTGTCGACGGTGAAGGAAATGTCCGTCACGCGCACGCCGCCGGCGTGGCTGACGTTCTGGACGATCATGTCGACGTTGATCGCGGCTTCGGACAGGGCCTTGAAGATCCGGGCGGCGCGACCGGGTTGGTCGGGGACGCCTTCGACGGTGATCTTGGCCTGGTTCTTGTCGATCGAGACGCCGCGGACAACGACGTCTTCCATGCTCTTGGTTTCCTCTTTCACGATGGTGCCGGGATTCTCATTCAGGCTGGAACGGACTTCAAAGATGACATCGAACTTCTTGGCGAACTCGACCGAGCGGAGCTGCATGACCTTGGCGCCGGCACCGGCGAGTTCGAGCATCTCGTCGTAGGAGATCTCGGGAAGCTTGCGGGCGCTGGGGACGAGGCGCGGGTCGGCGGTGTAGACGCCGTCGACGTCCGTGTAGATCTGGCACAGATCCGCCTTGAGGGCTGCGGCGAGGGCGATGGCGGTCAGGTCAGAGCCGCCGCGGCCGAGCGTGGTGATCTGGCCTTCTTCCGTCTGGCCCTGGAACCCGGCGACGATGACGACATTGCCGGCATCGAGGAGGCGATGGACCTCGTCCGGGGTGATGTTCTGGATCTTGGCCTTGGTGTGGACGCCGTCGGTGACGATGCCGGCCTGGGCTCCGGTCAGGGAGACGGCGGGCACGCCGGCGGCGTGCAGGGCAACAGCCGTGAGGGCGATGGTCTGCTGCTCCCCGGTGGCGAGGAGCATGTCCATCTCGCGCTCGGAGGGCAGGGGCGTGATCTCCTTGGCCAGCTTGATCAGGCCGTCGGTGACCCCGGACATGGCGGAGACGACGACCACGATCTGGTCGCCTTCCGCACGCGATTTCGCCACCCGCCGGGCAACGTTCTTGATGCGATCGGTGTTGCCGACGGACGTGCCGCCGTACTTCTGGACAATGAGTGCCATTGCGTTAGCCCGTGGTTTCTGCCGGAAACGGGCCTTCCGGACAAAACTTTTCTGGGATGAATGAAGGGTTTGGTCGCATCCGGCTACTGCCCATTGTGAAAGTGGTTTTGGGGTGGCGATGCCCTCATCGCCCCGGGAAAGGCCCTTGAATGGCGACGAGGACATCGTCGCCCTGACCCTGGAACGGGGAGGCGATGTCCTCATCGCCGTGAGGAGGTGCTTTGGGAGAGGTGCCCCTGATGGAATCGGGCTGGCTTGGGGTGGTGCCTCCTGAATAGAATGCCGGCATGAACCTCCGTGCATGGTGGGCTGGTGCCCTGTTGCTGGCCTCCTCGGCGTTGTGTCTGGGTGAGGACGCGCCCAAGCTTCACTCGGGAAAGCCCATCCAGGTGCTGCTCATCACCGGGGGGTGCTGCCACAATTACCCGTTTCAATCAGCGCAGTTGACCAACGCGGTCGCGAAGCGTGCGGATGTGACGTTCACGGTGGTCAACGAGGGTGGCAACGGAACGCGTGGGCAGATTGCCCTGTATGACAATCCGGATTGGGCCAAACCCTACGATGTCGTCGTCCACAATGAGTGTTTCGCCGACACCGCGGACATCGACTACATCCGCAAGATCACCGCGGCCCATCGCGCCGGAAAGCCCGCGGTCGTCGTGCACTGCGCCATGCATACCTATCGGGCGACGAGCTTTGATGACTGGCGTGAGTTTCTCGGGGTCACCAGTCGCTACCACGAACACCAGAGCCGGTATCCCGTGTATGTGATGGACCGAAAGCATCCCGCCATGGCTGGCATCCCGGACAAGTGGGTGACCGCCATGGACGAGCTCTACATCATCGAGAAGATGGCGGCCTCGGCGCGCGCGTTGGCCACCTCCCGCAGCGAGAAGACAGGCGCGGACCAACCGGTGGCTTGGGAGAACAATTACCACGGTACCCGCGTTTTCGGGACAACCTACGGTCATTCGGACGACGCGTTCCGGGATCCAGTGTTCCTCGAAATGCTGGCGCGCGGAATCGTCTGGGCCTCCAAGCCTGCGAAGTGATCGGCGGATCTTTACTGGAGTTCGAGTTTCGATACGGGAAACGGATCAGGAAAACAGAGCCATGAATAATCAGCGCATTGTGGGTGGTTTGGGACGTCGTCGGTTTCTGGGCGGACTCGGCATTGCTGCCGGGTTCTTTGCCGTTCCGGGATTGTACGCCGAGGCCTTGACGCGGACGCCGGCGCAGACCGAAGGACCGTTCTATCCTGACAAGCTGCCGCTCGATACCGACAACGACCTGGTGGTCCTCAACGATTCACTGACGCCGTCCGCAGGCATTGTCACCTGGTTGGGAGGGCGCATCCTGGATGCGCGGGGCATGCCGATCCGCAATGCGGTGGTGGAAATCTGGCAGGCGGATGCGAACGGCGTTTACCTGCACAAGGACAGCGACGGTGGCAATCGCCGGGACAAGCATTTCCAGGGCTTCGGTCGGTTCCTGACCGGATCCACGGGAGAGTATCAGTTCCGGACCATCAAGCCGGTGCCGTATCCCGGCCGGACTCCGCACATCCATTACTCGGTGAAGGTGCCGGGCCAGCCGAAGTTCACCACGCAGTGCTACGTGCTGGGCGAACCCGGGAACGAGAAGGACGGCGTCCTGAAGGGCATTGCGGACGCAAAGGCCCGGAAATCGGTGATCGTTCCCTTTGCGCCGATGGAAGGGTCGAAAGCCGGAGAATTGACGGCGCGCTTCGACGTGGTCCTCGGATTCACGCCCGAGGCGTGAGGCCTGAGGCTGACGCTCTGGCTTCCTTCAACGGCCGGCAAGCACCGCCTCGATGCGGCTCTGCAGTTCTGCGTTGATGGCGTCCGGTGAACGTTCGCCATCCACGATATCGAATCCGTAGGTCTGCTGGAGCCGGCGGAAGGTGTCACGCATGAGCCCTTGATAACGGAGGAAGCTGTCGAACATGTCGCGGGAAAGGCCCAGGTCCATGCCGCTTTCCCAGTAATCGAGGGATTGGTTCTTCGCGAAGACCCGCTGGACGAGGAGTTCCGGGCAAACCTCCAGGTAGAACACGGCGTCCGGCGCGAGGGCGATGCCGTAGAGGTTGCGCAACCAGGTCTCATCGACCCCACGAACGAGGTCCCGAGCCATCAAGGTGTAGATGTAGCGGTCGGCAATGACCATGGAGCCGGCCCGGAGGGCGGGCAGGATGGTGTTCTCGAGTTGGTCCGCGAAATCCGTGGCGTAGAACAGGGACAGGGTGGTTCGGGCAAGGATGTTCCCTTGTTGCGCCTGTTCGAGTTCTTCGGAGACGAGGGTGGACCGCTTGAGTCCCACCTGGACGGTGTGATGGCCGGATGCCTCCAGCCACTGCACCAGACGCGCGATCTGTGTTGAACGGCCGGAACCATCCGCGCCTTCGACGGCGATGAGCTTTCCAGTGAGGTGGTTGGAGTCGATGTCCGGGATTCCGTGACCGTAGAAGGTCTTGGGAGTGACCTTGGGAACGAGGACGCTGGAGCCCACGATACGGGAGACTCGATCCTTCGGGGCGGATTTGCTGCGTGGCATGGCGGGAGGCGGAAAGGGAGTTCAGGCGGCGCGGGTGAGGCGGAACTGCCCGAGGTCGATGTGGGTCGACACCAGACGTCGGACGAGTCCTTGCTGTTCCTCGATCCGCTGGTTGGCATCCATGACGAGGAAACCGAATTCGGTGCTCATGGACAGGTACTGCTCGAAGATCCGGCCCTGGAAGATGCGGAAGCTTTCGTAAGGGTCCGGGGAGAGGTTCAAGTCCATGCCGGCCTCGTGGTGTTTCAGGGTGGGGCGGTTGTCCAGGATGCGCGAGAGGGAGACGTCGAGGCTGGCCTTGAAGAAGAAGGTGAGATCCGGCAGGGCGGCGAAATTGTAGACCCCGCGAACCCACTCGGGTGGGCACCCGCGGACCACATCCCGGGCGTATGCGGTAAAGATGTAGCGGTCGCAGAGCACGATGTACCCTGCCTTGAGTAGTGGAACCAGTTGACGTTCGTAGCGGTCCGCGAAATCCGTGGCGTGGATGAGGCTGAAGGTCGTTGGGGTCAGCAGGTTCTGTTTCTTGCCCTTGCTGGTGGCGGATTTCACCAGGGCGGAAGAGTTCCACTCGCTGAAGAAGACCTTGAGGCCCTGCATTTCGAGCCATCGCTTGAGCAGGAAGATCTGCGTCGACTTCCCGGATCCGTCGAGGCCTTCGACAGCGATCAGGCGGCCGGGGTAACCAAGATCGGAGAACTTCTGCATCACGGGTGGAACTTTCCGGATGCCGGGCCATGTGACAACGGGATTCTCCAATCGTCGCATCCGTCATCCGGGGGATGGCTCCGGCGGCGTTCAGCTCCCGGGCGGATCGTCGGCATCATCCAGGAATCGGTCACGCAGGCGGAGGCGCCAGACGGCGTACATGCCGGCGGCGAGCGCCGCGAAGATGGCGCTGAAGATCAGTTGCCGGCCGCGCTCGAGTTGGGAGAGCAGGATCGCGGTGGCTCCGAGACCTGCCGCGACCGCGTAGAGGGTCCACGCGGCCTGACGATGGTTCATGCCCATTTCCAGGAGGCGGTGGTGCACGTGGTTCTTGTCCGCTTCAAAGATGGATTTCCCTCGAAGGGCCCGCTGCGCCATGACCCTGACCGTATCAAAGAGAGGAAGCCCGAAGAGGATCATGGGCACCGAGAGCAGGGGCCCGGCGGTCTGGCGGCCCTCGTGGTAGAGGGACATGATCCCGATCCCTGCGAGGATCATGCCGATGGTCAGGGAACCGGTATCGCCGAGGAAGATCCTCGCCGGGGAATGGTTGTAGGGCAGGAATCCCAGGCACGCACCCGCCAGACTGAGCGTCAGGAGGGCGATGAGGATGTTGCCGGTCAGGATGTTGATGATTCCGAGACTGAGGGCCATGACCGCCGTCACCCCGGAGACAAGGCCGTCGATGCCGTCCAGAAGATTGATGGCATTGGTGACGCCCACGACCCACAGCACGGTGATGGGCAGGCTGAACCACCCGAGGTCGAAGGATTGGCCCCAGGGCAGCGCCAGGTCCTCGATCCGCACGCCGCCGGACCACAGTCCGATCGCGGCAAGGATCTGGATGACCAGCTTCTTCGGAGCGTCGGCTCCCTTGATGTCATCGAAGATCCCCAGCAGGAACATCGCCGTCGAAGCACCGAGGAGCGCTGCGAAGCGCTTCTCGAAGTCGCGGAAGGTGCTGGTCACCGGGTTATCGATGAAATAGAGGGCGATCCACGGCAGGCAGAAACCCAGGAACACAGCGACACCTCCCATTCGGGGCATGGGTTTCGCGTGGACCTTCCGGGCATTCGGGATGTCGACGGCACCCCACCGGAAAGCCAGACGGATGGCGAGCGGGGCCAGCAGGAATGCGCCAACGCCCGACATCAGCATGACGAGAAGGTAGGTCTTGTATTGGCTCATTCGCCTGAGGACTTCCGGCCTCGGAGTTCTTCGAAAAGTTTCCAGTGTCGTTGAATCATCGCCTGCTTGCTGAACTCGGCTTTCGCCCGGTCAGATCCTCGCAGGCCGAGGCGACTCCGCAGTTCCGGGGAGGCACCCAATTCGGCCATGACTCGACCGAGTTCGACGGGATCCATCGGGGAAACCAGTACGCCGTTGTCTCCGCTGCGGCAGACGTATGGCACCCCGGACCGCAGGTGACAAGCTACCAGTGGTTTCCCGCACGCCATGGCCTCGACCAATACCAGTCCGAACGCCTCATTCGGCGTGATCGACGGGAACAGGAAAACATCACATGCGTGGAGGAGGGCAGGGAGGTCTGCATCCGCAACATCTCCCCAGAAGCGGACGCGTTCGCCGACTCCGAGACCTGCCGCGAGGGAGCGGAGTTCCTGTTCGAGCGGGCCTGTGCCCACGAGCCAGAGGACCGCGCCCGGAACCGAGGGCAGGGCTTCAATGGCGTATCGCTGGCCCTTGTATCCAACGAGTCGGCCAATGTTCAGGAAGACGGTGGAGTTGCGGGAATCAGCCCGAAGTTCCGCCGCGCGGGCGAGGAGGGAGGCGGTTGGCTGGAACCGGGAAAGATCCAATCCGAAGGGGATGACCACTACCTTGTGTGCGTAAGGTCCCAGCCAGTCCGAGTACTCGAGGTGCTGGGGCGTGGCGACCACCACACGGTCCGCCCGGCGTAGCATCGCATCCTGGATGGGCTTGTAGAGCTTCAGCAGCGCGCGTTGACGGACGATGTCGCTGTGCCAATGGACGACCACGGGCACGTTCCGCGGAGCCCGGATGACGGCAATGTCCGCCAGGGGATTGGGGAAGTGGGCGTGGATGATGTCCGCAGGAAATCGTCGGGATGCCCCGGGGTACGAGGGGCAAAGGGAGGCGGAGAAGCACTGTCCGTGGCTGGCGAGCCGGTGGACTTCGAGGCCCGGCTGACGCTCGACGACGGTCTGTGCAGAGCGGTTGGCGACGACACAGGTGACTTGCGCTCCCTGATCCCGGAAACCTTCGGCCCAGATCTGCAACAGGGTTTCCATTCCCCCGCGCTCGGGAGGGTAAAACTTGCCCAATTCGAGAATCCTCACGCCGTCTTTCCTCCCAGGGCGTGTCGGTCAAACGCTTCGATGAACGCGTTGACCGGTCGATCCCATCGGAACTCCGTGCGCGCGAATTCGGCGCATCGGGCTCGGGAAGGAAGCGCCAGGCGTCCTGCCAGGATCGCTTCGAGTCGTTCGGCGAGGGCGCGGGAATCACCGGTAGGGTAGACCAGTGCCCGGTCGAGGGGACCCACGAGTTCCGGGTTTGCCCCGGCGTCTGATGCGAGGACCGGCGTGCCACAGGCGAGGGATTCCACGGTGGCGAGGCCGAAGCCTTCCAGATCGAGGGACGGCATGAGCGTGACGTCGGCCGCCCCATAGAGCGCTGCAAGGTCGGATTCGGCAACGAACCCAAGCAGGCGGGCCTTGGCGGCCAGGCCCAGTTGTTCAATGTGGGCCTGCAGTTCGTCGCGCTGAGGGCCGCGACCCGCCATCCAAAGGCGTGCGCCAGGATAGGCCTTCGATGCCGTGGCAAACGCTTCGATCAACGAACGGAGGCCCATGCGCGGGTCGAGACGGCGCACCGTCAGAAAAAGGCAGTCTGACGGGGAAAGATTCCAGTGGGCGCGGACTTCGGCGCGGTCGGCAGGAGGGAAGAAGTGGGCGAAGTTGGCACCGCCCGAAACAATGCGGACGGGCGAGGACACCTTCGGGTGCCACGTCGGCAGGCGTTTCCGGGTGTAGTCCGAAGCAACGAAGATTTCCGGTGCCGCAGCGAGGGCCCGACCCTCGGTCCGGTGAAGCTGGCGGGCGATCCATGGATCCAGGAGGCGACGCAGCAGGCCCCGGGGTTTGGCCTTCTGGCTGAAGGCGTACTCCAGACCCCAGGCTCCCTGAAACATGAAGACCGTGGGGCGGCCCCGGGCCGCAGCTTCGAAATAGGCCTGATGGGTGGCCAGCAATGTCCGAGGCGTACCAGCGCCAAGCAGCTTGTCCAGCACGGCGCGGGCCGCCGCATTCTCGGTGCGCCAGTTTGCGAAGAAGGATCCTGTCCCATCGGGAACCCGATGGAGCTGGACCCCGTTGCGGGACTCCATCGGGGGCAGGGCGTTCCGTGGGTTCGGGTAGACGGCGTGAACCTCGTGGCCAAGCGCGGCCAAGCGCTCGGCGACCTCGGTCGCATAGCGGTAGCCGCCGCCATCCAGATCGGGGTGATACCCAAGGGTGAGGAAAACGAAACGCATTACCCGGCCGGGGGTGCTACCCTAGTGCACCCCCTCTGGGCAACCCGTTAGTCAATCCGGCGCATCCTCCGTCGGAAGGATGGCGCGGCATTCAAGCCCGATTCAGGCGGTCAGGGGCCTGCTGGAGCTGCCCTGGGATCACCGGGCGCCCTGGACCTTCAGCTGCGCTCCGTAAATGGAAGTACCCGCCGTGATGAACAGGTAATCGTGCTTCGTGCCTCCGAATCGGACGTTGGCCGTCCAACCCTCCGGAATCTCGAAGTGCGCGATCCGGTTCCCCTCGCGGTTGAACACGGTGACTCCCTTGCCGGTGAGATACACGTTGCCCTCCGCGTCCAGCGTCATCCCGTCGGATCCCATCTCACAGAACAACTTCTTCCCGGACAGGGTGCCGTCAGCCTGGATGTCGTATCGGTAGGTCTTTCCGGCGCCGATATCGGCCACGAACAGCTGCTTTCCGTCGGGGGTGCCGACGATGCCGTTGGGTTGCTTGAGATCGTCCGCCACCCGTTGTGGCGCGGAATGATCGGCCGGGAGGAAGTAGACGTGCTGGCCCTTCTGCTCCGAAGGCCCCCGATTCCAATACGGGCGCTTGTAGAACGGGTCGGTGAAATACAGGCCGCCATCGGGCCGGACCCACACGTCGTTGGGCCCATTGAAGAGTTTTCCCTGAAAGTCCTTCAGGAGCACGCGCACGGTCTTGTCCGGGGCGATCGACCACAACTCGTTCTTCTCGTCCGCACAGGCGATCAGGTTGCCCTGATGGTCAAAGAACATCCCGTTGGCCCGGCCTGCCGGCTTCATCCAGTCCGCAAACGTCCGGGTGGTGGCGTCCCAGCGGACGATCCGGTTGTTGGGCTGATCGGTGAAGTAGATGTTGCCCTGCTTGTCTGCGGCGGGGCCTTCGGTGAACTGGTACCCGGAGGCCAGTTTCTCGATCTTGGCATCGGGGGCGAGCAGGGGATTCTCGGCGGCGGTCAAGACGGTTGCGGAAGCCAGGACGGCCGTCATGACGGCGGCCACGGGGAGGCGATCGGGAGTCATGCAAACAGCGTGCGCTGACCCCGTGAAGATTTCCAGTCCCGGCATTCCGCCACAGCCCCGGTGAAGTGCCATCTTGACGGGATCCTCCGGACACAGGGTCGCCATGGGGTGTTGCGCCTGTTCTGCATGCTTGCCGCGTGCGGCAGGATCGGGGTTTGCTCCCGGCCGCACCGACCATTGTCCGAGCCACCTCCGCCCTGCCTGGATGAGACTTTCACCGATACTGCAACGCGCGTTGCTCCTCCAGGAGCAGG
>JAIXZE010000256.1 GCA_027489875.1 Verrucomicrobiales bacterium | reverse complement strand
TGGAGGGCCTTCAGCCGAAAACCGAACCCACGAAACCGAACGGTGCTGAAGGAGGGTATGAACGCTGACCTTTTCGGGCAGTACGCAGTTACGGCCGACGAGTTCCATCATGAATGAGACAGCATCACGAAAACGGGGATGGCTGCGGGCTACGATCTTGATCGGCACTCCGATGGTTCTCCTCGGCGGATGCCTCCTCCTGGACCACGTGGACCGTATTCCGATGAGGGCGGCCCGCCCGCCGAAGAGCATGACAACGATTGAGGATTTCCGGGTTTGGAAGGGACCCGCAATCAAGGGAACGGGAACTTATGAGAGCGCGGGTGTGACTTACACGGTGGTATTGGCTCCTGCCGGCCGGCATCTCGCATCAGGCCCGTCCGCATACCTGTTCGATGCCGAGGGGCGGTTTGTTGACTGGACCTCAGACATGGGAGATTTCCCGACGGTCAGGCTCGGCTTTGACCTGACCAGTGGCGGTGTGAAGAACATCCAGCGCCAAAAGCCCTAGCAGGGCGTTGCCTGCGCTATGCACGGGAAGGGTGGGTTCGCGGTTGGGCAGGTCGGCTGGCGAAGGGGCGGATGCGATAAAGGGCCAGTCCCAGTCCCAACAGACCTGAGCCGCAGCCGACGGTGAGGACAGGGTCGAGTTCGAAATGGCGAGCCAGCTCGAACAGGCCGAGGACGGTCAGGGTGACCACGCCGGCCAGGGTCAGGAATCCCGGGAGGATTCTGAAATGCGGGAGCAGGTAACGTCGCTCGAGTGCGGCGACCGCCTGCTGGTGCCGGTGGTTGGATTCCAACCGTTCGGAAGCAGCGAGGGAGGGCGGGAGGCGTTCGGGCGGCGGTGGAATCCGGGCGAGGAGGGACGCCTTGAAGTCCGGGGGGACGTCGGACTGGGCGGCGGCATGGAAGGTCAGGGTCTCGTCGATGTGGGCGAGTTCCTGACGGAGGCGGGTGCACTCGGCGCAAGTCAGGAGGTGTTCGGTGACCTCCGGTGGCAGGGGGGAGGAGGGATCCTCGGTTGTGAAGAGGTGCTCCTCGCATTGTTCGCAGGTCATGGGAGTCATCGGTACTCCTGGGCTTGAAGGTGGGCGGCAAGGTGGGAAGGGGATTCGGCGGCCATGCGGACCAGTTCCTTTCGGGCGCGGAACAGCAGGGTCTTCAAGGTGCCGAGAGGAACGCCGAGCAGGGCTGCGGTTTCCTCGTAGGATTTCTGTTCGAGATAGAAAAGGCGGACCACCCGCTGGGTCCGTTCGGGCAGGCGCGAGAGCATGGCCTCGACATCCAGGCCCGACGTCGCCTCCGGGAGATCGGGAGCGGCGAGGGTGTCGGCGTTCAGGCCGGAATCGGGCTCATCGAGTGAGAAGGCCTGCCGGCGTCGGGCGCGGGCGAGTTCGGTGAGGCAGCAGTTGCGGGTGATGGTGTAGATCCAGGTGGAGAGGGAGGCGGTGCCGTTGTAGGAGGGCAGGGCCTTCCAGACGCGGAGCAGGGAATCCTGGGCGAGGTCGCGTGCGGTGGCGTGATTGCGGGTAAGGCTCAGCGCCAGGTGAAAAGCCTTCTCCTGAAAGGCGTCGACGATCCGTTCGAACGCCTCACGGTGTTCGCCCGCATCCAACAGTTTCCTGATCTCGGTTTCGTCCATCCACACGCCCCGGTACCGGGGGGCATGGGGTTGATACTTGGGGGAGGTGCGCAGGGTTTCACGAATTGTTTGGGGGGGCAGGTCGGCATGAAGAGAACCCTTTATCCCAGCAAACCGGGCGACGAGGACCTCGCCACCCTGTTCCTCCCCACGATGGGTGCAGCATGGGGCCTAACGGGGCTTTTCCGGGAAGTGTCCGGCGAAGGAAGATTTTTCCACGTCGGCTGAAACCCGGGGCGTCCCGGCGCAGTAGGAACCGGCGAATGAAGACTTCGATGAAGGTTTGGTGGCAGCGGTTGGGACTGGGTTGCCTGTTGTGGATGGGAACGGGGTGGGTGCATGCGGAAGACGTCGTGACCGCGACGCCCGCCGAAGCGGTGGCGGCGGTGGGCACCAATGTCCCAGGTTCGGAAGCTGTGGAGATCCCGGAGGTCGCCAGCGTCAGCAAGGAGCGGAAGCCCCGGTCGAAGGATGATTCGATCAAGGAGTACCTCGGCATGGGGATGGGATTCGTCGCGCTGACGTCCGGATTCGGGTTGGCCTTCCTCGCGATCTGGACGGATTACCGGAAGCGGCGCGACCTGATCGACATGATTCATCGGGAGCGGATGCTGGCGCTCGAGAAGGGGCTGGAGTTGCCGGAAATCCCGGGAACGCTGGTGGGGGAACCGCCCGCAGCCAGGACCGGCCACGTTTCTCCCACGAAGGGATTGAAGGGCGGCCTGATCTGGCTGGTGACCGGATTGGGGTTCACGTTGTTCTTCGCCTTTGAGGTCGAGCGGACGCCCGGCGGACATTGGCAGGGGCCGAACCCGGCGTTGGGGTTGATTCCGGCGGGGATCGGTGTGGTGAACCTGATCTGCTACTGGGTGGAACGGCGGGCGCGGGGAGGGAGTTTGAAGTTTGAAGATTCAAGGTTGAAGTGACCGCCCCGGAATCGGGCGCGTCACGACACCGCTCCCACAGGGAACGGGGTGGCGACGTCCTCGTCGCCCTCCCCAAAGCCTTTCCCAGGGCGATGAGGACATCGCCGCTCCGTTCCGGATTGGGGAGAGAGGTTGCCAATTTTGGTTATGGAGCAAGAGTGGGCCACATGATCTGCCGCGCCCTGCTTTCCTCGTTGGTCCTCGCATCCGGTCTCACGGTTCACGCGGCGGATTGGCCGTCGTGGCGCGGGCCGGATCGCAACGGGATCTCAAAGGAGGCGGGTTGGAATTCGGCTTGGGATGCCGCCGGTCCGGCCAAGGCGTGGACGGCGAACGTCGGGATCGGGTTCTCCTCGATGGTGGTTTCGGAGGGACGGTTGTACACGGCAGGATGGGCGGACGAGCAGGACACGGTGCGGTGTCTGGACGCGGCTACGGGAAAGCTCCTATGGAGCCACGCCTACAAGGAGAAGCTGGGGAACAAGATGTACGAAGGCGGTCCGAACGCGACGCCGCTGGTGGTCGGGGACCGGGTGTTCACGGTGAGCAAGACGGGCCACGCGTTCTGTTTCGAAGCCGCGACGGGCAAGGTCCGGTGGGAGGTGGATCTGGGCGAGAAGATCGGCGCGAAGATCTCCGATTGGGGCGTCTCGGGATCTCCGGTGATGGCGGACGCGAAGACGTTGTTGCTGGCCTACGGTCCGGCAGGCGTTGCGCTGGAGGCCGAGACGGGCCGGGTGATGTGGGATTCCGGATCGGGGAAGGACATGACCTTCGCGGCTCCGGTGGTGGCCGAGTTTGGCGGGCAACGCACAGCGCTGTTCTTCATGTCGGAGGAGTTGGTGGCGGTGGATCCGAAGGATGGACGGAAGCTGTGGAAGTCGAAGTTCGGCCAGGGCTATCGCACGCACTGTTCGGATCCGGTGGTGGTCGGGGACCGGTTGTTCATCAGTTCGGGGGACGACGGAGGCGAATTGCTGAAGGTGTCTGGGAAGGGGACGGACCGCGTCTGGAAGAACAAGAACCTGTCGACGTTCACGGGCACGGCGGTGTTGATCGACGGGATGCTCTACGGTCACGAGACGGCGGGTTACAAGGGAGCGAACCAGGAATTGCGGTGCGTCGATCTGGAGACGGGCACGGTGAAGTGGGGTGAGAAGGGATTTGGCCAGGGTTCAATCATCGCGGCCGGGGATCGCTTGATCGTGCTGAGCGACAAGGGAGAGCTGAGCGTGGTCCGCGCAAACCCCGGGAAGTTCGAGTTGCTGGCGCGAAGCCAGGTCATCGGTGGTAAGTGCTGGACGTCTCCGGTGCTGGCCCAGGGCCGATTGTACGTCCGGAACGCCAAGGGCGATCTGGTGTGCCTCGATGTCCGGCCGAAGGCGTGAGCGGTGCCGTTCTTTCGGCACTCAGGGCGCGAGCGTCAGACGGAAGAGCCGGACTGATTCCAAGGCATCCACCGTTGAAGGGATGGCCTGGGCTCGGGTCCATGGTCCGGCGGGAACCGGGGCGGATTCCAGGACGAGGGGGAGTTCGGATTCCCACGTGATGACAGGGCGGCCCTCGGTGAGGACGATCTCCAGGCGTGGGAGGTAAACCGCAGCGGCGAGGCCGGGTTCATCGACGAACGGATTTCGATTTCCCTGGAGTCGGGCGACGGCGTCGTTGCGGAGACGTTCGGCGGCGTCGGGTGGATCTTCGCCATGCCATCGGAGGAGCGTGCTGAGGCGGCCCATGGCGGATCCGGTGCTCGTGATGAGGCGCGTGTCCTCGACGAGGCGCAGGTCGGGTTCGCCGGCGGTGCCTTCGTAGCGGAGATCCATGTAGAAGAGGGCGCGGGCCAGGTCGCCCCGTTCGGAGGGTGCGGGCATCCAGGAGTCACGGTCGGTGGCGGACAGTGGAGATTCAGCGTGGGCGGGTCGGGTGTAGCCGGGATCGGTGGGGAGGGAGACATCGAACCACTTGTTCCCGCGTGCGGAGTTCACGTTGGCGTCGCAGGGGCGCAGGTTGTGGAGGTCCGAGTAGGCGGGCAACCGGTCATCGATCCCGAGCGAATTGGGCCAGAGATGTTCGCGGTTCCATCCGGTGGCGGCGGCGAATGAGGACGTGGGGAGGGAACCGCCATAGACGAGACGGACCCTGCCGGGCATTTCGGGAAGCAGGTCGATCTGTGCCAGGGCGTCGGCGGTGTCGAAGCGGGTGGAACTGGAGTAGGGCAGGGCCTGGTGTCGGGCGCGGATCTGGACGTGGAGGTTGGACCGTGTGAGGGCGTCGGCGCAGGCAGGGACGCTCCCGCCACAAAGGCAGGCCAAGGCCAGGAGGAACCAACGAAGGACGGATGCGCGCACGTCGGGGGTGTTGGTAACGGCGGTGCCGTTGCGGGGCAATGGCCAAGACGGGGGAGGGGCTCTGGGGAGGGCGACGAGGACGTCGCCACCCCGGCCATGGACCTTGAACGGGGCGGCGATGTCCTCATCGCCATGGGGAAGGGCTTTGGGAAGGGCGACGGGGACGTCGCCGCCCCGTTTGGGCAGACAGGGAATTTTCGTGTGGGACGGGGCGGGGGATTGGAGGCAGGGTTTGGGGACTTCCCATGAGAACGACAGGAACACGGTGGATCAGGGTCGGTTGGATGCTGGCCTGGGTGCTGATGGTGTGGGGTGCCGTGCGCGCAGCGGATGGGTTGCGACCGAACATCCTGTACATCCTGGCGGATGACATGGGCATCGGGGACGTGTCGGCGCTGAATCCGAAGTGTGTCTGGAAGACGCCGAACCTGGACCGGTTGGCAGCGGACGGACGCGTGTTCACCGATGCCCACTCGGCCTCCGGGGTGTGCACGCCGAGCCGGTACACGCTGTTGACCGGTCGGTACTCGTGGCGGGGTTCGATGAAGTCGGGCGTGTTGCATGGATACGATCGGCCTTTGATCGAGCCGGGGCGGATGACGGTGGCGGCGTTCCTGAAGTCGCAGGGGTACGCAACGGCCGGGGTCGGGAAGTGGCACCTCGGGTTTGAGTGGGCGAAGTCGGGATCGAAACTGGAGGACGTGGATTACACCCGGCCGTTCACCGAGGGGCCGCTGTCGCGCGGATTCGAGAGGTACTTTGGGATCAGTGCCTCGTTGGACATGCCGCCCTACGTGTATCTCGACAACGATCGTGTGACGGCGGTGCCGAATGGGAAGGTCACCAACAGCCCGTCGCCCAGGATGTGGCGGGCGGGTCCGATCGCGGGTGATTTCCGGTTCGAGGAGGTTCAGCCGCGCTTCATCGAGCAGGCGCAAGGTTTCCTGAAGGACCGGGCCTCGGCGCGGGATGGAAAGCCGTTCTTCCTGTACCTCGCGCTGGCGTCGCCGCACACGCCGATCGTTCCGACGCCGGCCTTCCAGGGACGTTCGAAGACGAATCCCTACGGGGACTTCGTGCTGCAGGTGGATGCGGCGATCGGAGAGTTGTTGGGAACGCTGGATGGGTTGGGCCTGCGGACGAACACGCTGGTGGTGTTCACGGCGGACAATGGTTTCGCGCCGGCGGCAAACCTTCAGGAATTGAAGGGGTTTGGGCACGATCCCAACGCGGGCTATCGCGGGCACAAGGCGGATCTGTTCGAAGGCGGGCACCGGGTGCCGTTCATCGTCCGGTGGCCGGGGCAGGCACCGGCGGGGACGCGGTGCGGTCAGACCGTGGGACATCTGGATCTGATGGCGACGTGTGCGGAGATCCTTGGGGTGACGCTGCCGGAGAACGCGGGAGAGGACAGCGTCAGTTTCCTCTCACTGATTCGCGGTGGGAATGAACCGCTGACGCGACGGGCCGGGTTGGTGCATCACTCGAACAACGGTTCGTTCTCCATCCGGCAGGGGCGGTGGAAACTGCTGCTGGTTCCGGATTCCGGCGGGTGGAGTTTTCCGCAGCCCGGGAAGGGGCTGACGGCCGGGATGCCGCGGTTCCAGTTGTACGACCTGGAGGCCGACCCCGCGGAGACGCGCAACGTGATGACGGAGCATCCCGAGGAGGTGAAGCGATTGGGCCGCGCGCTGCGGAAGATCATTGAGGACGGCCGCAGCACGCCGGGGGCGCCCCAGCCGTATGATTCGGTGACGCCGTGGCCGCAGATCGGGTGGGTGCAGGAGTTCCAGGATTGAGGATTCTTCCTATTCCGGTCCTGCGGCTTGACGCGGGCGAGGCATGGCGCGCAGCGTCGGTTATTCCATCGAACTTTGCGGGGTGACCTGCCGTCGTGATGTCACGTGCGGACGGGGTGTGCCCGTGTTCGGAGGTGTGGTGGCGACATCCTGAATTGAAATGAAGACTTCATCGTGGCTCTGGGCCTGCGCGGCGAGCCTGGGCTTGGTCAGCGCAAGCCTGCATGCCGAGTTCATCCTCTGGGTCAGCGACAATGGGTTGAAGGGAACGGAGGTGGGCTCCGACGGCGTCGTGCGCGGCGCGTTCTATCCGGCGTCGGCAACGGATGGGACCCCGTATGTGGACCAGGGATTCGTGGACCTGTTGCTGGCGCAAGGCCACACGGTCACGCGGTTCAATCCGAACCCGCAGGCAATGTCGTTGGATGACGTTCCCCTGATCAACGAGCACGATCTCATCATCCTGGGCGCGGCGCTGAACAGTGGGCCGTTCAACCTGAATTCCCGGGGACCCAAGTGGAACACGATGATCACGAAACCGATGATCATCACCAAGTCGACCCTGATCCGCCGGGATCGCATGGGATACCTGCTCGACAACAAGGAATTCGACTGTGGTGCGGACACGAGCGTCACGGCGAGTGGCAAGCTGACCTTGGTGAACGGGACGCATCCGATCTTCGAAGGCATCGCGCGGACTTCTGTGGGCGGGGCTCTGGTGATGGATCAGCCGAGTCTCCGGCGCCTGAGTGCGCCGCTGAACAACCGGGGGGCTTCCGTGCAGTACTTCCAGTTGGCGATCAATGGCGTGGACCAGGGCATCGTGAACCCGACGGAACCGGGGGGGCGCGTGCTGGCGACCATCGACTTCAATCCGATGGATCCGGGAGTGAACATTCCTGCTGGCCAGGCACCGGCGGTGGATCCGACGTACGTGGCAAAGGGGTATGCGATCGTGGAATGGCCCGTCGGGACCAAGGTCCGGACCACGCAGGTGCAGGGCGAAACGAACGCCAGTTATCGACTGCTCTTTGCGTGCGGGACACGTGACGCCACCGGTTCGCCGGCGGGTCCGCCGAACCCCGAAGTCGGAGCCATGGACCTGACCGAAGATGGCCAGAAGCTCTTCCTGAACGCGGTGAACCACGCGATCAAGCAGGGCCCACCGCGGTTGATCTCGGGGCCGTGGGGTGAGTGGGACTACAAGCAGTACCTCTATGGCGGCCGGGGGAATCTGGTGCTGTCGAACCAGACCGCGACGAGCTTCACGGCGCACGTGTCGACCAATGATGTCGACGTCGTGAACAACACGACCTTTGAGAAGGGGGCTGACGGGGCCATCGAGCCCGCAGGGCGTCCGACGATCTATCGCGAGTTTCCGTCGCTGGATCTTTCGCGGATCGGCCAGAAGATCTCGGCGAGCTTCCAGTTGAAGTTCAACCATGCGCTCCAACCCAGCGACCAGTTCGTGCGCTTCGGGTTCGGCAACACCAACAACAACTCATCGTTCTACCTGAAGATCGATTCCGGCGAGGGTGGCGGCACGACGCTGGGCTGGCGTTCGGATGCGACAACGACGGACACGAACGGGCTGACGCTGCGCGCAGCGGCGTTCAATCCGGCGGGCAACCTCGCGGACGCCACGGTGCTGAACTACCCGACGGTGGGCCCGAACCTTGGGTTCGTGTCCGGCAACTACAGTCACTTCCTGAACAGCGGCAGCCTGAACGCGCCCGGTAGCCAGTACCCGGGTGGTATCGGAGCGTATCCGAATGGCGTAGGCCTCGGTGTTCAGGAAACGCTTGGTGTGGTTCACACGATCTCGATGACGATGGAACGCGTTGAGGGCGGCCTGAAGATCGGTGCCACGTGGGGCAACAGCGCGGGTGAGGAGGTGCTCGAATCCGGTTACAGCGCCCCCTACATCGATGCTCCTGCTCCCAGCGGCCACGGCGCACTGGATCAGATCGGATGCCTGGGCTTCAACCTGATGAACCACGACCTGTTCGCGTTGGGTGAGGTGGGCGGCAGTTACACGGTTTCGGCGTTCCGCCTGAGTTACGTGAGCCCGCCGGTGTTCAAGGTGACGTCGATCGTCTACGCCGCTGATCGGAACGCGCTGGTGCTGACGTGGAACTCCGAGTCCGCCGCCACCTACACCGTGGAGGTGACGCAGAAGTTTGATACGTGGCTGCCCGTGGCCACCGGCGTGGCGTCGCAGGGGGACACGACCGTGACCGAGATCGCGACCCCGGTGCCGGGCTCGTTCTATCGCATCCGGAAGGAATGATGACGGGCGGATGCCCGGTTGTTGGGCCTGGAAAAGGCGGTTCGATCCACAGATTGCACAGATTTCACGGATTGGCCGGGTGACACGGTGGTTTGGTCCATCCGTGAATTGCTTGCCATCTGCGGACAACGCACAGCCGCTTCAAGGTTGCGCGTGGACATCCCGGTCGCGTCGGGGCCTCGGGGCCCGGACGTGGACCGGGATCTTTGTTTTCAGGATTCCGGCGAGAGGGATGAGGCGACGTCGACGTCGTAGGCCTTGAAGGCGGGGACGGTGCCGGCGAGGGCGGCGAGGCCCATGAGGGCGGCGGGCGCCCAGAGCCAGACCCATCCGGGCTGGAAGGGTTCGATGACGACGCCGGTCTGGGTGCGGACGAGCGTCGCCGCACCGAAGAGCAGGGCGAAGTGGACGAAGAATCCGCACGCGGCACCGATCGCGGCGATCGTCGTGGCCTCGGCGATGATGGCGGTGAAGATGATCCGGCGTCGGGCTCCGAGCGCGCGCAGGATGGCGAGGTCGCGCCGGCGGGCGCTCATGGAGTTGTAGATGGAAGCGAGGACGGACGCAGCGGCCACGACCGCAACCAGCCACGCGACGAGCGTGAGGACGTTGTCGAACCACCCGATCTTGTCGAACAGCTGCGCCATCACGGTCCCGATGGGCCACGCGAAGGTGAGTCTGTCGCCCTGCTTGTTGTAGAGTTGGTCGAGGCGGAAGCCGGCGGCGGGGTCGCGCAGTTTGACGAGGGCGGCGCTGACGTCCTGGGCGGTGGCGGGGTCGTGGCCGGCCATGTTCTGGATTCCGGCAACGGGGATCCACACGACGCGATCGGCGGGCGTGTTCGAGGCGTCGAGGATGCCGACAACGACGTAGATCTCCTCATGCTGGACGTTGTCGGAGGGTTTGGAGGCGTAGTTCAGGCCGTGGTACGGCTTGAATTCGTCGCCGATCTTGAGGCCCAGCTTTTGGGCAGCGAAGGCGCCGAGCAGCGCTTCGCGATAGCCGTCCTCGAACACGCGGCCTTCGCGGACCCGGAACTTCCGGGCTTCCGCAAATTCGTGATCGGTGAAGTGGTTCGTGGTCGTGCCCACGATGCGGAAGCCGAGGTAATTGTCGCCCATCGCGAGGGGGACGACCGCCTTGACGGCCGGGTTCGCCGCGAGGGTGGCAAGGTCGGCGGGGCGGATGTTTCCCGGGGAGGCTTCGAGGTGGAAGATGGCGTTGAGGACGAGCTGGAGCTTGGAACTGCGGGCGCCAAGGACGGCGTCCCAGCCGCCGTCCATCCGCTCGAAGGTTTGTCGCGCCTGGGTCTTGAGCGACCACACGGTCATGAGCAGGCCGCCCGCGAGGGAGAGCGACAGCGCGGTGACGATGGTCGAGAGCAGGTGCTGGCGCAGGCTGCGCCGGACAAGGAGCCAGAGGGTCATGCGCGGGCGGGTTGGGGGCGTGCAGCCCGGTTGATGTCGGCGAGCGAGGGAACGTTGTCGAAGGCCCCGAGGATGTCGCGGTCGTGGGAGACCAGGAGGAGGGCGGAACCGTTCTCGGTGCAGGTCTCGCGGATCAGGGCGAGGGCTTCCCGGGCGTTGGCGGGATCGAGGTTTCCGGTGGGTTCGTCGGCGAGGACGAGTCGGGGCTTGCCCGCCATGGCACGGGCGACGGCCACGCGCTGCTGCTGGCCGGTCGACAATTGCCGGGGGAAATGGTGGAGGCGGTCGCCGAGTCCGACGCGTCGGAGGAGGTCGGTGGCGCGCGCCGGGTTGGCTCCCGCGCCGAAGCTCATGCCGAGGACGACGTTCTCGAGGCAGGTGAAGCCCTGGAGCAGATTGAACGATTGGAAGATGTAACCGATGGCGTTGGCCCGGAGCCGGTCGCGGCCGTGTTCGGTCATGCCGACGATCTCCTGACCGTCGATGCGGATGCTTCCGGAGTCTGGGGTGAGGATGCCGGCGATGAGGTTCAGGAAGGTGGTCTTTCCGGTGCCGCTGGGACCGGCGAGCGCCACGGCCTGGCCGGCGGCGAGGGAGAATTCAGGGATGTCGACCACTGGCAGCAGATGGCCGTCCGGCGACCGGAAGCCCTTCCGGAGCGCGCGGATTTCGAGCAACGACATGATGGGGAACAGTGGGCGGGCTTCCGGGGGGAAGTTTCAACCCGGAAAATCGGAATGATCGGACTGGGAGTTCCCAGAAGCCAGAAGCCAGATGCCAGAAGCCAGATGCCAGAAGCCAGAAGCCAGATGCCAGAAGCCAGATGCCAGAAGCCAGATGCCAGATGCCAGATGCCAGATGCCAGTTGCCAGTTGCCAGTTGCCAGATGCGACAGCCGGGTGCCCTCACCTGGCGTCCCAAAGGAAGTTCCCAGATTCCTGCGCGGGCCGGGCGAGGGCACCCGACTGGGGTTGCTCGATGCCGGAGTCCGTACGCAGGAGGCACAACCATGGACTTCCGGTGGAGGCACCTCCTTTAACAACTTTCGTCCAGGACGTGACAGAGACTGGCAACTCCTTCCCCAGCACAGGGAACTGGAAACTGGGAACTGGCGACTGGGAACTTCTTCCTTACCCTCCTGACTGGCTACCATGGGAGGGATTACTTCGCGCCTTGGGCGATCCACTTCTCGACGAGGGCGGCCTGCTTGGCGGGGAGCTTGTGCTTCTCGGGTTCGGGCAGGTCCTCGTCCTTGCCGGCGAGGATCGTCAGGAGGGAACTCTTGGCGGGGTTGCCGGGGGTGACCACCTTCCCGTAGGTGGATCCGCCCTTCAGGACGGACTCGGCGGAATCGACGGAGAAGGCTCCCTTGGCAGACGCGCCGGAGTGGCAGGTGCCACACGCCTGGGCGAAGAGGGGTTGGATGTCGCCGGCAAAGGTCACCGGTTTCACGACCTCGCGGATGGGGCCCTCGGGCCACTCCGCGCCCTGATCGATCCAGGCGCGGAGGATGCCGATCTGTTCGTGGGTGAGCTTCTCGGACTGTCCGGGCTTGTCGGAGGGCGGCGGCATCAGCATCTCGTCGATGAGCCCGCAGACCATGTGGATGATGGCGCTCTCCTCGCTCTTGCCGGCCTTGATCGACGGACCGTAGTCGTCGGTGACCTTGAAGGCCCCTTCGCGGGTATCCATGCGGTACTTGCCCTTTTGCTTTTCCGGGCCGTGGCAGGAGAAGCAGGACTCCTTGAAGATGGGGTAGACATCGCGGGTGAAATCCACCTTCCGAGGGACTGGAAGCGGGATCTTCGAGACGTCGATCCTGGCTTTGTCCGCCGCCAACAGCGCGGGAGCGACCCAGAGGAGTGTGATCAGGGCTTTCATGGTGGAGTGGTTGGATCCTAGCGGGTCGGAAGGGAGGTTTGAAGGTTGAAGATCCGCTGAAGATCCGAAGGGGCGCATCTTGACACTGCCCCCCATGGAACGGGGTGGCGACGTCCTCGTCGCCCGGGGGCCATGAGGACGCCGAGGCGGCATTGGGATGCGCTTGTGGTGGATCGGGGGCTGGAAACGAGGGGGTGCCGGGTGGGGGCGCATCTCCCACCGACATGCATATCCCGCGGCATCCCTCGCCACAAGGCGGCGCAAGGCGACAGCCCGAGGGGGAGCAAGGTGGTCTTAGCCGTCGTTTGCAAACGTCTGGGAACTGGCAACTGGGGTCTGGGATCTCCGCCTGCGCACGGCTTTGCCCTTTCCGGAAGTGGCTGGGTGCCTATATTGCCGCCGCCATGCATTCCGTGACCACAGTGACGTTGAGCCGCGATTGTGACGCCGTGCAGATTCCTGCCGGCAATGTTGTCGCCCTTCCTGCCGGGACCGAGGTGGACATCACCCAACGCCTGGGAGGTTCGTTCACGGTGCACGCCCTGGGAGGACTCTTCCGCATCGCGCCCAAAGATGCCGACGCCCTCGGGTTGACGGTGGAGGAAGCAGCTCCTGCACCCGTGCTGGATGGCAGCGTGGACGAGAAGATGGTCTGGGAGACGCTGAAGTCCTGCTACGATCCCGAGATTCCGGTGAACATCGTTGATCTGGGCTTGGTGTACGACATGGGGATCGAGGATCTCCCGACGGGCAACAAGAAGGTGTTCGTGAAGATGACCCTCACGGCACCGGGTTGCGGCATGGGAGCCACCATCGCGGGGGATGCCCAGCAGAAGCTGCTGTGCCTGCCGTCGGTGGAGGATGCCAGCGTCGAGATCGTATGGGATCCGCCCTGGCACCAGAGCATGATCACACCCGATGGCCGGCGGTTGCTGGGGATTGAGTAGGGCTTTCCAATGGGTGACCGGTGGCGACGAGGGCATCGCCGCCCTGCCGTGGGAGGGGCTTTGAGGAGGGCGACGAGGACGTCGCCGCCCCGTCCTGAAGCAGGCTTTTCGATTCGGCTCCTTGCCAGCGGGCATGGGTCCTCCGTAACGTCCGGCCCCCATGAGTCCCGGAGCAGATTACCTGAGTCGCAGCCGCAGGTTGGTGGATCGCGTCGAAGCGCAGTTGCCGGAAGTTCGGATGGCGGCGCGCTGGTTCTCGGAAACCATCCTGGCCGGGCGGATGGTCCACCTGTTTGGGTCCGGTCATAGCCGGATCCTGGTCGAGGAGATGTGGCCCCGTTACGGATCGTTCCCGGGGTTCAATCCAATCGTTGAGCTCTCGCTGAGCTTTCACAACCTGGTGGTGGGCGCGAACGGACAGCGTCAGGCGATGTTCCTGGAGAACGTGTCCGGTCTCGCTGCGCGGATCCTCCGCAATTTCGACCTTTCGCCGCAGGACACCGCGCTGGTGGCGTCGTCGTCCGGATGCAACATCGTGCCGATCGAGATGGCGGAGGAATTCCTGCGGCGCCGGATCCGGGTGGTGGCGGTGATCTCGAAGCAGCATTCGGACAAGAGCCGGAGCCAGCGGGCCGATGGCAAGAAGCTGCAGGATTTCGCGGACCTCGTGCTGGACACGGGCGCGCCGGTGGGGGACGCCATGGTGAAGATTCCCGGGTTGGACACGCCGGTGGCGCCCGGTTCCACGGTGGGCGGCTGTCTATTGATCAACGCGATCAAGGCCGAGTTGGCGGACCGTCTCACGAAGGCGGGCAAGCCGCCGCTGGTGCTGACCGCAGGGGCGTTGGTGGGCAAGGAACGCGCGACCGAACTGTTCGAGGCAGCTTACGACGAACACGCGCGACGGTTGGCCAAGTTGTACGCGGAGATTGGCGCGGCCCCCAAACCGAGCCCGATCCCCGCGTCGTCGGCTCCAGGCGGCGTGCGGCCGGCGATGGCCAAGGAGTCCGAGGTCCGTGCCCGGCCGCAGGAGAAGGCGGCACCGCGTTCCGAGGATCGTCGGGAATCCTCGCACGAACGCTTTCCAAAACCTGAGCCCCGTCGGCATCGGGAAGAGCGCCCCGACGAACGCCGGGAGGCGGAGGGCCGTTCCAATGGGTGGAGCCCGGGCGCCCCGCGCCCGGCAGCGAAGGCACCGGCGAACGCTCCGGATCGGTCGGCCCCGCGGACCGGGCGCGATGGACGGGATGCACGTTCCAGAAGCCGATGAAGGCGCAGGTGCTATTGGTGGAGTGTGCGGATCGCCCGGGATTGGTCCATGGGATCGCGGGGGTGTTGTTGGCGCACGGCGCGAACGTCGTCGGGAACCAGGAATTCGTGGATCGCGCGGCGGGGCGGTTCTTCATGCGGACGGAGTTTGAGGTGGGCACGGAGGAGTCGCTGCGCGGGTTGGAGGCCGAAGTGGGATCGGTGCTGCCGTTGGGAGCGGTGGTGCGGTTGGCGGCCACAGGGCCGCGGCGATTGGTGGTGATGGCTTCGAAGGAACACCACTGTCTCTCCGATCTTCTGGTGCGGTTGCACTTTGGCGAGTTGCGGGCGGAAGTGGCCGCCGTGGTGAGCAATCACGCCGTGCTGGGCGGGTTCGTGGAGCGTTTCGGCATCCCGTTCCAGTTTGTTCCGGCCGAAGGACTGGAGCGCCCCGCGCATGAGGCCCGTTTGCTGGAGGTGATCGAACCTTTCCAGCCGGATGTGATCGTCCTCGCGAAGTACATGCGGGTGCTGACCCCTCAGTTCGTGGGGCGCTTCCCGCATCGGATCGTGAACATCCACCACTCGTTCCTTCCGGCGTTCGTCGGAGCGCGTCCGTACCATCAGGCGTTCGAGCGTGGGGTGAAGGTGATCGGCGCCACGGCGCATTTCGTCACGGACGCGCTGGATGCGGGCCCGATCATCGTGCAGCAGACGTTGCCGGTGGACCACACGCGGAGCGCGGAGGATCTGGCTCGGGCGGGGCGCGACGTGGAACAGTTCGCGCTCGCGCAGGCCTTGCGGTTGGTGCTGGAGGATCGGGTGTTCCTCTCGGGGAACCGCACCGTGATCTTCGATTGAGGCTGGGTTGCGCGTTGATTTGCCGGGGGCGCGGGGAGTAGGGAAGGGGGCATGGAATCCTGTCCGCTCCGCACGTCCGTGATTGGCAGCTACCCGTTCCCGGGTTGGCTGGAGATGGCTTCGCAGAACCTTTCGGCTTTCGGCCCGGATGACCTCGCGGAATTGCAGCACGACGCCGTGGTCGTGGCGGTCCACGACCAGTTGGAAGCAGGCCTGGACGTCATCACCGACGGCGAACAGACGCGTCTGGACTTCAACCTCTCCTTCTACGGCTACATCGAGGGGATCGAACTGGAGTCGGCTTCCCCGCGGCGCTTTGGTCCGCCGGCCCACGATCAGCGGGGGCGCCATGCGGTGACCGGTCCCCTGCGGGCACCGCGCGGGTTGGGTGCGGTCGAGGAGTTCGAACGGCTGCGCAAGGTGGTCGCAGCCTCGCATCCCGGTCTTGGCGTGACCCTGAAGGCGTCGGTGCCCGGGCCGTATACACTGAGCGGGCGGTTGGTGCCCAATCCGGCGGTTGGCTATGCGGATCGCTGGGCGGTGGCGGAGGCATTGCTGCCGCTGGT
>JAIXZE010000312.1 GCA_027489875.1 Verrucomicrobiales bacterium | reverse complement strand
GCACGGTGCCCTCCAGCCTTCGGGCACGCGTTGAACATCGATGGGCGCGGGGTGGGCATGGGAGGATGTGTTGGTCGTCTTTCTGATGCGCCCGGACTCCATGGGCAAGGATTTCCATCCGCACCCCGTTCCGCATCTGAAGGCCGGGTGCCCTCACCCGGTGCCCTGGTGCATCTCCGCACAACGCCGCGTGAGGGCACGCGGCCTACAATCAGGAATTCCCCCGCCCCTCCCCACCATGAGCGCAGTGTCAAGATGCGCCGACAGACCCGGATGCACGATTGCCATCGGGGCCGCGGAAAGATCACCCTCCGGGATGCCTACGCCGGATCCGAAGCACACGGATTTCATCCATTCGGAGGAGTTCCTTGCCGAACTCCAACGTCGCCAGTTCCGACTTTCGGTCCTCTGTGCCGCGTCCTTCCTGACGGCGCTGCTGGCGTTGCCGGCGCTGAACTTCTTCTTCCCCGGGCTCATGGCGACGCGGGTTGGCGGGTTCCCGTTCAACTGGCTGTTGCTGGGCGTGCTGTTCTTCCCCTTGGTCTGGGTCATTTCGTGGATCTTCATCCAACGCTCCATCGCCCTGGAAAACCAGGAAGCCGAGACCGCGCGTCGCCACGCGGCCAACGAAGCCCGCCGCTGACCCCTGCCCTCCCCTTTTCAGCCCATGATTGCCGCTGTCGATCCCTGGATCTTTGCCCTCTCGTTCGTCACCGTCGCCGCAACCCTGGTCATGGGGTACTGGGCGGCCGGCAAGGCGAAGACCGCCTCGGACTTCTTCGTCGCCGGCCGCGGGGTGTCGGTGGGCTGGAATGCCTCCGCCATCTCCGGCGAATACCTTTCGGCTGCCTCGTTCATGGGCGTGGCCGGAACCGTGATGTCGAGCGGCTACGACGCGCTCTGGTATCCGGTCTGTTACGCCTGCGGCTACCTGTTCCTGCTGCTGTTCATCGCCGGCCCACTCCGTCGCTTCGGTGCGTACACGATTCCAGACTTCGCCGAAGGCCGCTTTGATTCCCCGCTCTTCCGGAAGATCGCGGTCGTCTTCGTCCTGTTCATCGGCTTCTTCTACACGATGCCGCAGATGAAGGGGGCGGGAACGACGCTCGCCTACGTCTTCAAGGAGATCACCTGGTTCGGTACGGCCGGCCTGCCCTATTGGGTCGGCGTCATCGTCGTGGGATCCGTCATCACCCTCAACGTGGCCATCGGCGGCATGAAGGGCATCACGCTGGTGCAGGCCTTCCAGTATTGGCTCAAGATGTTCGCCATCTCGGCACCGATCTTTGTCCTTCTCTCGCTGTATGGCGGTTACGGAACGCACCTCGGCAAGAACAGCACCGGGCCTGCGGCCACGAATGCCGTCGCGATGATCTCGGCACCGGCCGCCCCGGACAGCACCACTGTTGTCCGTGCCGCGCTTCCGGCCGTCGCCCCCGATGACGCCACGTGGATCAATCCCTTCGGCCGGCTGAGTTCGAAGGCCGCCAAGGCCGCCAAGCTGTCCACCGAGGAATCCCGCCCATACGCGCTGCTCTACACCTATTCGTTGATCATCGCCCTGGTCTGCGGCACCGCGGGACTTCCGCACATCCTGGTCCGGTTCTACACCAACCCGGACGGCGTCGCCGCCAAGCGCACCACCATGTGGGTCATGATCCTGATTGGCGTGTTCTACGTCTTCCCCCCGGTCTTCGGGGTCATGGGACGCAACCTGATGCCATCGCTGTACGAGGGACTCGGATCCAAGGGAACCGACAAGGTCGTCCTCGAACTGCCACGCGTCATCAACGGGACCTGGGGTTCCATCCTGTCGGGGATCACCTGTGCCGGAGCGTTCGCGGCGTTCATGTCCACCTTCTCGGGTCTGCTGGTTTCCATGACCGGAGCCCTGGCCCATGACGTCTACGGGCGGATCCTGGCACCCGAATCCACGCCCACCCAACGGATGCAGATGTTCAAGTGGTGCGCGTTTGGCGTGGGAGGCGCGGCGACCTTGCTGGGATGCTTCGTCGAGAAGCTGGAAATCAACTTCATGGTCGGCCAGGCCTTCGCCATCGCTGCCGCGAGTTACTTTCCGCTGCTGTTCATGTCCGTTTGGTGGCGCGGCATGACGATGAAGGGGGCGGCCACGGGAATGCTGACCGGTGGTGTCTGCGCCCTGACCGCGGTTGTGTTGACGAATGTCAGCGATCTGAAGCTGGTGGACCTGGGCGGATTCTGGGCCGCGCATCCGTTGGTCCGGATCCTGTGCGAGCAACCGGCCATCTGGTGCGTGCCCCTCGCCATCGGATTGATGGTGGTGATCTCGATGATCACCCGGAGCGACGTCCCCGCCGACATCCGGATGAAGATGCTCGTGCTCCATGCGCCCGAAGCCCTGGGCCTGAAGCAGGAATACGTGCGCGACCACGAGGGCCACTGAACCTGAGCACGCTCAGAATCCGGCGATGCCGAGGATGTCCTCCATCGCCGGCAGCGCCGTCCAGGCCTGCCCGCGTCGGACCACGAGCTTCGAGCAGGGATGATTCCGCCAGACGGCCTCATTGACCGCGAGCAACCGGATCCGGTCGGCACCCGGAACCTCCTTCGCGGTGCGCGGGATCAGGCGTAGCGGGGCACCGTTGAAGGCCATGGCGATTTCCCATCCCGCAACCCCTTCCTTTTCGGCGGCGACATTGCGCTGGACGAGACCGGGGAACCGGCTCACCCACGAGAACCGGGGATCGCGCACAAACACCCGGACCATCTCGGGCTGCATCGCCAGATGGCGCGCGAGGGAGAAATTCGTGCCGCCCTGCTGGGCCGCGAGCAGGACCGGGGCCGGATCGATGCCGAGGAAATTGCGTCCGTTGAACTCGCCATGATCGTTGCGGGTTCCGACCTGGAACTTCCGATGCCAGGCAGAATAGTTCTGCCCGGCGCGGAAGCAGATCTCGAAGTGCAGATGCGCCCGATCCTGGGTGATGCGCTGCCGGGTGTTGGACGTACGGCCCATCGTTCCAAGCCGTTCCCCGGCCTTCACGACCTGCCCCGCCTTCAATCCGGGGACCACCGAGGCCAGATGCGCGTACAGCGTGTGGATCTCGATGCGATCGACGACATGCCGGACGACGACGTAGTTGCCGTAGTTCGACAGGGATGGCTTCAGGTTGACGTAGGCCACCGTCCCATCCGCCGCCGCCAGCACGGGATCGATCGGCTCGCCCTTGCGGTCGCGCTGGACGCAACGGATGTCCAACCCCTCATGCAGTTGCCGACCCTCGGTGCGGACGCACCCGAACTGGCCACTGGTCCACGGCTTGCCGGCCGTGCCCACGAAGTATTTCTCGCCGCCGCCACCGGCTTCCAGCAACGCACGGTTGGCCGTGGGAAGGGAAAAACCCGCCCCAAGACCGAACCAACTGGCTGAAAACAGCAGAAGAAGCCCCGCCCCGAACCTGCACCCCCTCATTTCAGGAACATCTCCTCGTCCGACTTGGTGCCATTCTCCGCGTCCCGTGCGACCTTGGAGGCGTTCTTGGCGTTCTTCTGCTTCGCTTTCTTGGCGGTCTGCTCCGCCTTCTTGTCCGGCTTCGGCTTGTTGCCGAGCTTCACCGCGACGTTGTTCAACCCGCGCACGATGCGCTCGGCTTCCTCACGGGTGCCATCGATGGCGAACACAAGGACGCCATCCTCGATGGGCTTCATCACCTGGGGAGCGGCCAACCAGCGTCCCTCGGTCCATTTGCTCCAGATCGCGACCCGACGTCCCTGCTTGGAGACGGTCCACATCTGCAACCGGAGGGCACCCGAGGTGGTGAGTTTGATCAGGATCCGCGGACTGCCCATGCCGTCCAGGACCCGGGCGTCCTCCACGTAGCCCTCGTCCACGAAATGGTTCTTCTCGATGTTGAGCGTGACGGGCGAGGAGCGGATCACCTTGATCTTCCCGGTACCCATGCCGATGGACTCGGTCTCCATGTGGAACCGGATCGTGCTCGCCTGTTTGTCCGGGTTGGCGGCGTCCTTTTCGACGGGCGTCTTGCCGTCCTTGGTCCCGCCGCCGTCATCCGACGCACATCCCACCCCGAGGCCGAGCCACAGGATCAGGCCGAAAAAGAGGTTGATGCACCCCGGTCGAAGCCGCATTTTCATCGCGAAGCAAAAGTCATTTCCGCAATACAAGAAGCTATGGGCCAGCAACACAACAAAAACGAAAAACGTCGCCGCCGCACATCCTACCTGCGTCGCAAGAAGGACAACGCCAAGACCGCGGCCGCACGGAAAAAGTCCTGAGCCCAACGGCCAGGATCAGTTCCCTTTCCAACTCGCCGTTCTGGATCCGCTGCCTCGGCGCGGAATCCCTTCGGTCAGCAGCGCCCCGGCCCTTGGCCTGCGGGCGTTTTTTTGCGCCTCGATCCAGCGTCACGCCCGGCGACACCCTCTTCACGGATGTCCACCGACCGTCCGGCGCCAGTCGATCACCGCCCACGGATCCGGGATCGAAACGGCGGGATCCACAAATTGTTCAAGGTCACGCAGGGCGATGCACCGGTAGCCATTGTCCTTCAGCCACGCCACGTATTCGGCGAACCGTTCGGCCGGCGTGTTGACCCACGGATGATCACGATCGGGGACGCCGTGGAATTGCAGCACCGCCACCCGCCCGTCCCGGGCACCGGCAACCGCGGCCTTCAGGTTGTCCAGGGTCCACGTCGGCCGGGCGTCTCCGGCCGTGGGCACCAGCAGCGGATCATCCCGCCCCGGTTCGTAGGCCACCCCGCGACCGGTGTCGTAGGCGAACTCCGGCTGTGCTCCCCGCCGTGCAAAGCGAATCCCATGACTCCGCAGGATGGGTAGCGCCCCAGGATGAATGGCATTGCCTGGGTAGGCGAAGCTGACCGGCTTGGGAATTCCGTGTTCGGCACAGCGGCCTGCGATGTACTCCACTTCCTGGATCAACCGGCCGAGGTTCGACGCCGCCACCCCCATGTGGGTCTGCGTGTGGTTGCCGATTTCAAATCCGTCGCGATGCAACTCCTGGATCTGCGCCCACGTCAGGTAATCCACCTTGTTCGTCGGGAAGCTGAACCCTTCGGTGATGAAGAACGTGGCGTTGAATCCCGCCTTCTTCAGCAACGGGCGCACCACGTGATACTGCGACGCCACCGAATCATCGAAGGTCAGGACCACCAACCGATCGGGAATCGGTGCCTTCACGGCTGTCGCAACGCGCACCGGTCCCGTATCAGGCAGATCCACGGTTGTGGGGCGCAAGCGGGCCAACTCCCGCGCCAGGTCCCGACCCTCATGGAACCAAACCCACCCCCGGGCCGATGCCATCGCTCCGGGAGCCAGGTCGTCCAGGCGCGGATCCGAGTGGATGCACGGCACCGGAGGATTCTGCCATGCGCGATTGAGCCCCTGCCATGCGGTGATGACCCATCGATCGCCGGCCGCATTGCCGACGGCAGCGAAGGGACCTTCGAGCACCTTGTTCGTCGCCGTCTGGCCTTCAAACCCAACCGCCCGTCCCAACATCAGGCAGACCTGCGCCCGGATGTTCCGCACCGGATGGGCGGATCCATTCCGCATCCACCAGCGCATGGACAACCGGTTGGTCTCCGGACGTGCCATCACCCCGAACACCACGCCATCGGGCAGTTGCCGCTCCATCTCGAACACGCCGTCCGCGCGCCGCTGCCATTCCATGCGTGCCAGGTTCGTCCCCCGCTGGTCCCAGACCGTCGGGATGTGGGTATGCGCGAGATACACCAAGCCCGCGTCGGTGAAGATGGCCTCGGGAACGTCCACCACCACGTACGACTTCGGGTCCCACGGCGTGAACAGGCTGAGCTTGGTCTCGCGCTGCGGTTCGATCGCCCCGTCGAAGAATCCCAACCGCGGATGGCGCCCGCCCGGATACGGCAGGACGCGCAAACGCACTGGTCGATCGGCCGCCGGAATCGAAAAAGGCGCTATCTTCCAACGCCCCAACGCCGCATCGATCTCGGATTCCCCCAACCCGGTCGCGGACGCCGCCTCGGTCACGGAGTAGCCGTGGTGGGCGACCATGTTCTCCAGCCAATACCGGAGATCAACCGCATCCCGTGGTAGGCGAACCTCACGCGCCCACACCGCGCCCGTCCACACGGCAACCCACAGGAAGAAGCGGAACCGTGGGTTCATGAGACGTCTTCCCGGTTCTGAGCGGGGTCACTCCCACTCAATGGTCCCGGGCGGCTTGCTGGTGATGTCGAGCACCACGCGGTTGATGCCGCGGACCTCGTTGGTGATGCGGGTCGAGATCTTCTCCAGAAGTCCGTACGGCACCTTGACCCAGTCCGCGGTCATTCCGTCCTGAGATTCCACCGCACGGATCGCGAGGGTGAAATCGTACGTCCGCTCATCGCCCTGCACACCGACGCTGCGGACGGGAAGCAACACGGCGAAGGTCTGCCAGGTCTTGTAGTAGAGATCCGCAGCCTTCATCTCCTCGACGACGATGGCGTCGGCCTTGCGCAGGATCTCAAGCTTGTTCCCGGTGATTTCACCGAGGCACCGCACCGCCAACCCCGGCCCGGGGAACGGTTGGCGCTGCACGATTTCCTTGGGCAACCCGAGTTCCACGCCCAACTGGCGGACCTCGTCCTTGAACAGGGCCCGCAGGGGTTCGAGCAACTCGAACTTCATGTTCTTCGGCAAGCCACCGACATTGTGATGGCTCTTGATCATCGCCGCGGGATTGCCGGCGATGGGCACCGACTCGATCACGTCGGGATAAAGCGTTCCCTGCGCCAGGAACTTCGCCTTTCCAGCGCGTTTCGTGGCGGCCTGGAAGACATCCACGAACGCCTTGCCGATGATCTTCCGCTTCTTCTCGGGATCGGTGACCCCCTTCAGCTTCTGGAGGAACAGCTTCGTCGCGTCCTCATACTGAAGCCGCAGCGCAAAGTTCCGCCCGAAGACCTCCTGGACGACCTCGGCCTCGCGGGCCCGCAGCAAACCGTTGTTGACGAAAATGCACGTCAACTGATCGCCGATCGCCCGATGGATGAGCGCAGCGGCCACGCTGGAATCCACGCCGCCGCTCAGGCCCAGGATCACGCGGTCCGATCCCACCTGACGCCGGATCTCTTCGGTCGCCTGCTCGACGTAGTTCCGCATCGTCCAGTTCTTGCCGCAACCGCAGACGCCGTGGACGAAGTTCGAAATGATTTCGCGCCCTTGTGGCGTGTGCACCACTTCCGGGTGGAACTGGATGCCGAAGTACCGGCGCTTCGGATGCTCGATGGCGGCGTAACTGGAGTTCTCCGTCGTTCCCACCACGACGAAATCCTTCGGAAGCCGGGTGAGCTTGTCGCCGTGCGAATTCCAGACCTGCAACTGCGCCGGCAACCCCTGGAACAGGGCACAGGAGGCCGCCGAAACCGTCAGGGTCCCCTTGCCGTATTCGCGCTTGTCGCCGCGCTCCACCTTGCCGCCCAGGAACTGCGCGAGGATCTGCACCCCGAAGCAGATGCCCAGAACCGGAATCCCCAGTTTGAAGATCGCCTTGTCCGGCAACGGCGCATCCGGCGCGTAAACGCTGGAAGGCCCCCCCGAGAGGATCAACCCCTTCGGATTCATGGCAGCGATCTCCGACGCGGGCGTGTCAAAACGCACGATCGTGGAGTAGACGTTGCACTCGCGGATTCGGCGGGCAATCACCTGTGTGTATTGCGACCCGAAATCAAGGATGACGATCTGTTCCATGGCCCAAGTAACCGAAAAGCCAGCTTGTGCCGGGATCGGGGACCCTTGGAAAGATCAAACTTGGCGCGAAGGAAAAATCACGTTGCTGCGTCGATTCCACAAAGCTAGTGTGGCAGGCCGATTTGGAGCGACTTGGGAATGAACTCGGAACTGACGAAGAGAGCCTTGGAGAAGGTGGGAAACCCCCACGTTCTCGTGAACCTTATCTCCCGCAGGGTGCGGCAACTCAACGGTGGTGGCGGCTTCAGCCGTCCCCTCGTTGAAGTCGACCCCGGTATGGGTCTGGCGGACATCGCCTTGTTGGAGATCATCGAAGAAAAGATTGGTTGGAAGCTGAAGGACACGGAGATCACCTGACCTCCGCGTGGGCATCACTCCCTTAGAAAAGGTGGTGATGCCGCTGAAATGGGCCACCCTTTCCTGACGGCCGGAGACCGCGTCTCCGGCTTCTTCATTTGTGTCGGACATCCTTCAGAACGCCAAAGCCCGACGGGACTACGAGGTCATTGAAACCCTCGAGGCCGGTCTTGTCCTGCGCGGCACCGAGGTCAAATCGCTCCGTGCGGGCCGGGGTCAGATCACGGAGTCCTTCGCCCGCGTCGAAAAGGGCCAGGCGTGGCTCTACGGAGCGCACATTGACGAGTATTCCCACGGGAACGTGTACAACCACATCCCCAAGACACCCCGGAAACTCCTGCTCAACAAGAACGAGATCCGGCGCCTCGAAGGACTTTCGAACATCAAGGGGCACGCCTTGGTCCCGCTCGCGTTCTACTGGAAGGGCAACCGGGTCAAGGTCCGCCTCGCCGTCGGCCGCGGAAAGGACTTCGGTGACAAACGCGAAGACCTCAAGAAGCGCGAAGCCGACCGGGAGATGAAGCGGGCCACTGCCCATCGCGACAAAGGCCGCTGACAAGGGCCGCTGACAACCGCCCGGATTTCCACGCGGCGATTCTCGGATCCCACCGGGTGAGGCCACCCGGCCTACAGCCTCCCAGACCACCGTTCCGACTCTCTGGAATCGGGCACCTGGCGACTGCCAACTCTCGATGCAGGCCGCCTGCCCCCACGCGGTGTCAGGAAACAACGGCAGGATACCCCAGTTGATTCGGGCGTTTGCGCACGGACGACGCCCCGCCCGAACGCCCTCCATCAACGCAGAAAGGCCGCTCCGAGCCCGGAGCGGCCATTCGCTGGCAATGGAAGGCGAAACGATCTGACCTGAGGAGCGGTCCCAAAGGTTTTCCGGGACCCATCAGGCCATCAGCGGTTCGCCGCCGTCAGATGCGCCCGTCGCGATTACTTCGCGGCAGCAGCGTCCTTCTTCCAGGTACGGGGCGGAGCCTTCACGATGAGGCCCTTCTTGATCGCCGTCGCTGCGACGCGGATATAGCGAACTTCACCCGAAGGGAGCAGCACCTTCACCCGCTGCAGGTTCGGGAAGAACCGCCGCTTGGTGATGGCCGTCACGTGCGTGCCGATGCCGCCCTTCTTCTTCGCCTTACCCGAACGCCAGATGTGGTTGCCCTTGATGGGGCGCTTGCCGGTCACGCTGCAAATCCGAGACATAATTCAGAACCTTCTTTCGAAAAGGAGCGCAGTGGGTACCAGCCGCAGGGACCAGCATCAAGAGATTATTTTGGTTCTTCGCGATCCACCGCCTCGCAAGACCTCATTGGAGGATCACTAATCGGTGGCGGCGGGATCCTCGGCGCCGCGGGAAACGTCATGAAACAGCGAGGAGGCTGTCGCCACCCCGCTTGAGGCAGGCGCTGGATCGGATGGCGCATTGTTCTTCCGCCCATGGTTTTTTGGCCTTGCCCACATCGTCGCCAACCGAATGCTCCCCTCATGGACGCACGTTCCGCGATGGCCACTTCACCGCCCCCAGGTCCAGATCTGTCGCGGAACCCTTGGCTTCCGCTCCTCCGGGCCCTCCGCATTGCCTTGTTCACCGCGGCAGGGATGGGGCCGCTCGTTGCCCAGAACCTCGCGCCTTTCTACCTGATCGAGCGCACCCTCGACACAGGGGTTCTCCTCCATTTCGACACGCTGGCCTTCAAGCGCTACCAACTCCAGTCCACCACCAACCTTCTCGCCTCGATCAACGGAACCCTTCCGTGGACCACGATCTACACCGTTCCGCCGGTGCCTTTCGTGAATCATTACATCGTGCTCGACCCCATCACCAACGCACCTGCCAAATGCTATCGAATCGTGGTCTCACCGTAGCGCTCGCCCTGCGGGGCCTCGGCCTCACCTCGGTGATGCTCGGAGCCAATCCAGGCATGGCCTGCGACCTGTGCGCGATCTACCGCGCCGCCGATGCCCGCGGCGAGTACTCCTCTGGCGTCAACGTCAGCCTCGCCCAACAGTACATCCCGTTCCGGACCGAACAGTTCGGTGGAACGAAGTTCGAACGTCCCGACGCCGAAACCCTCGACCGCTCCATGACCCACGTCGTGGTCGGCTGGAATGCCACCGAAACCCTCGGGTTCAGCGCCAATCTTCCGATCGTCCACGTCCGGTACGACTACAACCAGATCACCGACGGATTCACCCCCGTCCGGACCCGGGGCTCTGACACCGGGCTGGGCGATCTCGCCTTGGTGGGCCGATGGCAGGCCTGGAACCGCTCCACCGCCGAACGTGGCGTCGTCCTCAACGTCCTGGGGGGCATCAAGCTGCCGACGGGCGATTCCGACGCCCTCGATCTCCAAGCCGATTCGATCGATCGCTACGAGTCCATCGTGGGTCCCGGGCACGACCACGACGCGCTCGGCCAGGTCATCTCCGGCATCCACCTGCATGATCTCGCGCTGGGGTCCGGATCGGTGGATGGCATCCTCGGGCTGGCCGGACAATTTCGATGGAAGCGGGCGTTCCTGAACCACCAGTGGCAATACTACATCCGTACCGAGGGCGCCGGGAATTACCGGTTCGCCAACGAGTTCATTGCTTCCGGTGGACCGGGGGCGTTCCTGTGGTTGTCGAAGTCCGGTTCCTTCAGCCTCCAGTTCAACACGGTGTACGACTCCCGCGGTTCGGATGAGTACCGGGGTCGTGAATCCGTCCACACTGGCCTGACGGCGTGGTACGCGGGTCCGCAGTGCGTCCTGACCCTTGGCGGGAGCTTCTCGTGCGTGGCCAGTGTCGACATCCCCCTCCAGATCACCGCCCGCGGATTCCAGAACGTCCCGGATTACCGGCTGAACGGTTCGTTGAACTGGCGGTTCTAGGCAGGACCATCCGAACACTCGACAGCTGCCACAACCCTGTCAGACGCTCGTCCGGGAACTGGCATCGCACGAACAAGGAATCTCAACATGCATCTGGAGACCATCGACTGGATCATCATGGCCGCGGCCTTTGCCGTGTACCTCCTCATTGGCCTGTTCGTGGGCAAGAGCGCCGGAAAGGACTACGAAAGCTACTTCCTGAGCGGTCGCTCCATGCCGTGGTGGCTGCTGGGCACCTCCATGGTCGCCACGACATTCGCCACCGATACCCCAAACCTCGTCGCGGGCATCGTGCGGCGCGATGGCGTCATGGGGAACTGGGTATGGTGGGCCTTCCTGCTGACGGGCACGACCACGGTCTTCCTGTTCGCCAAGCTGTGGCGACGGAGCAACGTCCTGACCGACATCGAATTCTACGAACTGCGGTATTCAGGCAAGCCGGCCGCCTTCCTGCGCGGATTCCGCGCCATCTACCTCGGCGTGTTCTTCAACGTCCTGATCATGGCCAACGTCACCCTTGCCGCGATCAAGATCGGTGGTGTCCTCCTCGGCCTCACGCCCATGCAGAGCATCCTGATCGCCTCGGTCGTGACCGTCGCCTACAGCATGGTCGGCGGTCTCACGGGCGTGTTGCTCACGGACCTCGTCCAGTTCGTGATCGCGATGGTCGGATCGATCTGGGCGGCGCATTTCATCGTTGGATTGCCCGAGATCGGCGGCCTCGCGTCACTGGTGAGCCGGCCCGAAGTCCAGGCGAAGATGGCCATGCTTCCCGACTTCTCCCAGGTCCACAATGAGGCCTTCCTCGCCCTTTTCCTGCTCCCGCTGCTCGTCCAGTGGTGGTCCGCCTATTACCCGGGTGCCGAACCTGGCGGCGGCGGTTACGTCGTGCAACGCGTGCTCGCCGCCCGATCCGAAGGCCATGCCGTCGGTGCCACGCTCTTTTTCAACGTGATGCACTACGCGCTGCGCCCGTGGCCCTGGATCCTCGTTGCCCTCGCCTCGCTCGTGATCTACCCGATGGATCCTCCCGAGCGCATGGCCGCCGCCACCGCTGCCATCGAGAAGGCGGGTGGGCCCGACAAGGTCGATGAAGCCACACGCCTCGCCGCGCGGGGCGTGACCACGTTGCGCTCGTCGTTCCCGAAGATGCCCGAAAGCCAGATCGCCCATGACCTTGCCTATCCGGCGTTGCTGACGCGCCTTCCCGCTGGCCTGCTGGGCATTGTCGTCACTTCGCTCATCGCAGCCTACATGAGCACCATGTCCACGCAGGTGAACTGGGGATCGAGCATCCTGGTCAACGACGTCTACCGGCGCTTCATGAATCCCAAGGCCACCGAGAACGGCATGGTCTGGGTCGGACGGATCGCCACGGTCGGACTCATGGCGGCCGCCTGTGGCGTCGCGCTGATCCTCCAGGACGCCCTCAGTTCGTTTGAACTCCTGCTCCAGGTCGGCGCCGGCACCGGACTCCTCCTGCTGTTGCGCTGGTTCTGGTGGCGGATCAATGCCGCCGCCGAGATCACCGCCATGATCGTGTCCTTCGGGATGGCCGTGCTGTTCTTCCTCTGGAAACGCTACGGCGGCACCCCACCGCCATCCGGTGCTGCCCAGATGCTCTGGGGCGTCGGTGTCACCACCGTCTCGTGGATCCTTGTCGCCCTCGTCACCCCGCCCACCGACGAATCGACGCTCCGCGAATTTTACCGCCGCATCCAACCCGGCGGCCCCGGATGGGCCCACATCCTCGGACGCGCCGAACATGAGCGCGTCCAGATCCGGAATCCCGAGGTGAAGTCCGACATGACCATCGGCCTCCTGGCGTCCGCCGCCGCCACCGCCGGGATCTGGTCACTGATCTTCGCCAGCGGTTACCTGATCTACGGGCGCCTGATGCCTGGCCTTGCCATGGCTGCCATCGCCCTGGTCAGCACCGTGATCGTCGCCGGTTGCTGGAAGCACCTGTCCTTCTCAAAGGACTGAAGCCGGTCCCATTCACGGCACCCGGACCAGAACCTCCGCACTGAACATCAGTCGCCGGTCGCCGCGTTCTTCCAGCGTCCTGGAAAGCGTCCCGATCGTCCGCTCGACCTTGCCGTCCCACAGCGTGAGCGGTGGATTGGCGAGCGTGACCTGGACGTCCTTGTCGAGGTCGGCCATCGCGTCATTCCAGAGGACCCGGATCTGCGGAACGTCGGACGCTTCGACGGTCACGACAGCCCCGGATCGGCTCGCGAGGATCTGTTGCTCGGCCTTGGCGGTCCCTTCCGGCACTCCCAGCCAGTAGAAGCGCGGGTGAACGACGTCATCCTGACGCCACGCCACGCGGTTCGGGAGGGGATTCCGGTTCCGAGCCTCCATCCACGGGATCGCGACGCGATCTTCCATGCCCATCCAGTGCGGTTTACCGGCCGGGATCTTCACGAGGTTCTCGTATCCACCCGGATCGGCTGTGTGCAGCGCCTGGAGTTTGGCCCCCCATTCGGCAGCAATGGCGTTGCGGCGATAGGCGGCGTCCAGTTCACCGACCTGCAAGGCGAACGGAACGTTGCGAAGGCCGAACGGCTGCGTCTCGTTCGGATGACCGGCGCTCATTGCTGCGCCCGCCCACCAATCTGCCATGCGGGGTGCCAACTGGTACACTCCATCGCCACCCGCCGAATATCCCATGATGTACACCCGGTCGGGGTTCACCCCTTCCAGCGCCACGAAGTTCTCCACCAGACGCGCGAACAACACATCGATGTGGGCTTCATGCCAGAGGTTCCAGGTATCCGTGGGGGCCCGAGGAGCCACGTAAATCCCCTCCGACGGCGCATAGCCCTTGGCGAGGCGGACCTGATTGGTCCACTGGCTGTCGTTCACCCGGGCCGGGGCTCCCCCACCCCCATGCATCGAGATAAACAGGCTGCGGCCGCCCGCCGGTGCCACCTCTGCCGATCCAAACCGGACCACCTCATAACGCAGGACCTTCCCCGAAGCCTCGATCCGCTTCGCCTCCATCTCCGCCTTGCGGGTCCGACGCAATTCCTCCAGACGGGCCGTCCACAGGAGATCTGCCGCCCGTTCGGCGTCCGCCGCGGTCAAGGCCGCCTTGGCGAAAGGTTGTTCAGCAATGGAACCCCGGGATTCCGTGGGCTTCGCCAGCCAGGTCCTGAGCCGATCCACGGCCTGTTTGGAGTCGGGTGCGTCCGCGGCGTGCAACCCGCCGCACCACAGGACCGCTGACAACACGCCACCCAGGAACCCACCACCAACCGATGATCGACCTCGCATCCGCCTAGGCTTCACGCGCATCGATCCGGCGTCGAGCCTCCGTTCAACCGGGTGGCCACTCCAGCGGACGTCCGCCCAGAAGATGACAGTGCAGATGGGGCACACTCTCGCCGCCATCGCGACCGTTATTGATCACCAGTCGGTAACCGCCCTCGGTGACGCCCACGCGCCGGGCAACCTCGGGCACGGTTGTCAGGAGATGCCCGAGCAAGGCCGCATCGGAAGCCTGAGCTTCGCCGATCCGTGGAATCAGCCGCTTGGGAATGAGCAGCACATGCACCGGGGCCTGTGGCTTGATGTCCCGGAAGGCCAGGACCTGATCGTCCTCGTAAACGATGTCCGCCGGGATCTGGCGGGCCACGATCTTCTCAAAAAGCGTCATGCCGCAGGATTCCCGCCGGCGCTGAAGCCCGCAAGAGGCACGTTGGCTTTCCCGGACCGGACCCTCACCCGGCTACCGCACCACCAGTCGAGTGTCCCGCTTCCCGGTTTCCCGCAGCCACCACCCGCGCAACGACTCGAGGATGCGTTCTTCGAGGTCCTCGCATTCCTTGGTCCAATGCTTGCGCCCCAGCAACTGCTTCACCGCCGGCCGCAGCCCATGGAACTCCACCGCCTTGGGTGCCACCGCCAACTGGTCCCGCAGCAACGTCCGCAACCGCGGGAAGAAATCGAGTTCCCCCATCTTGCCGGCCGCACAGGCCACCGCGCGAAGGTCGGTGGTCTGGATCACCGATTCCTGCCGGATCTCACCGTCGCTCCCCTCCGCTTCGGAGCCGAGCACTTCCACCGCGTATCCCAGTCCCGCCAGAACCCTGCCCAACGCCTCCGCGAACTCGCCCAGCGTGATCCGCACCTTCCCCTGCTCCGCCTTGAAAAAGTGCAACACGCCCGCCGCCGCGTTCCGCAGGACATCCGGATCCACGTTCGTGCCTGCGCCCCCCACCACCTCGAACGTCAGGTCCTCCACCGAGCAGGGGATCGCCTCCCCCCCCTCCTGCGCCAGCCAGATGCAATCACGTCGAAGCTCGATCATGTCCGATCCTTTCGCTTTCCGTCTCCGGCCTCACCCGCGACCGGAAGTTCCATCTGCCGTTTGTCGGGACGCGGCAACGACGCCAGTCGGGTCGCTTCCTCGACGAAATCCGTAATCTCCTCGAATTGGCGGTAAATGCTGGCAAACCGGATGTACGCGACCGGGTCCAGCGCCCGAAGTTCGCGCATGACCCGTTCCCCCACAGCCTGGGCGGGCACCTCCCGCTCATACTCCGCTGCCAAACCTTCCACGATCCGTTCCACCGCATCCGCAATCGCTTCCGCGCTCACAGGACGCTTCTGGCAGGCCCGTTGGATGCCCGTCACCAACTTGTCCCGCGAGAACGGCTCCCGGCGCCCATCCCGTTTGATCACGGTGAGCAACTCGTGCTCGATCTCCTCGTAGGTCGTGAAGCGATGGGTACACGCAAGGCACTCGCGTCGACGCCGGATGGTCGCCCCCTCTTTCGAGGAACGTGAATCAATCACCCGGTCTTCCTGGGTACCGCACTTTGGACACCTCATGACGCGACAACAACAACCGGCCGTATCTCCCTCTCCGCTACACCACAATCCATTGGGGTGTCAAATGACAGTTACACACAATGCCTTCCTCCGACCGAGAACGGCGGTTGTTGGCCGGCGCGGAACGTGCTCCCATTGCCACCTGTTCTCCATGGATCTGTCACTCAACACTCATGGGCGCCTCGGGAGGTTCGTCGCGCAGTTCCTTGTTTCCCTGTTGCTGTCCATTGGCCTCCGGGGCTTCGCACAGGACCTCCAACCCCTCCCCATCGGTGCCGACCTCGGCACTTCCGTGAAGAGCGGGACAGACGACTACGACCTCACCGCACGCGGCACCGGAAGCACGATTGGCCTGGACCAGCTGATGTTCTCGGGGGCGATGCGCACCGGCGATTTCGACGTCCAGGTGCGGGTCGCTGACCTCACCATCTCCAGCCCCCACGTCCGCGCCGGCCTGATGGCGCGGACCAGCACCAACGCCAACAGCTCCTTCGCCGCCGCCTTCGCCTCGAGCGGAACCGCGGGCTGCTTCGCCGAAAGCCGCCTGACCGCTGGTGCCACTCCCACCCGGGCTTCCGCCACGGGCGGCTTTCCGTCCGCGCCGCCCAACACGTGGCTCCGGCTCCGCCGCGTCGGCACCCAGTTCACCGCCTTTGCTTCCGTGGATGGCACCCGCTGGACCCAACTCGGGTCGACCAGCGTGACGATGCCCGACGAAGCCTGGGTCGGCCTCGCCGTTTCCAGCCAGAACCGGAACGTGGCCAGCACCGCCCGCTTCCAGGACCTGGGGAATACCACCCAGACGGCCGAATCCGCCTGGACCCATGTCCGCGAATCCGCGACCCCCTCCAGCCGCCGCACCGGCCTGGTGATCTCCGAGATCCAGTACCACCCGTTCGGAGACACCGGAGGCATGGAGTTCATCGAGATCGCCAACCACGGCGACATCTTCCAGGAACTCACCGGCTGGACCCTCACTGGCGGCATCCAATACCGCTTCCCGGACGGATTCCGACTCGAAGCCGGTGCCCACGTCGTCGTCGCTGCCACGCCCGCCAACATCGCCCCACTCGCCGGCACCACCCCGGTGCTCGGCCCCTGGACCGGCAACCTCAACAACGCCGGCGAAGTCATCGAACTCCGCGACAACATCGGTGCCATCAAGCTCCACATCGAGTACTCCCCCGATGCTCCCTGGCCCGTGGCCGCAGACGGCACAGGCCACTCCCTGGTGCTGACCTCCCCGAGTTACGGCGAGGAGGATCCCCGCGCCTGGTCCGGCAGCTGGAGCCGTGGCGGATCCCCCGGTCGCCGTGACCCCATCTCCGCTGCTCCCATTGAACCGGTCGTCATCAACGAATTCCTCGCCCACACGGATCCGCCGGCCCTCGACTTCATCGAACTCTACAACCGTTCCACCACCGCGGTGAACCTCTCCGGCTGGATCCTGACCGACAACATCACGACCAACCGCTTCCGCATTCCGGACGGGGCGCTCCTCGCCGCGGGCGAAGCTATCGCCTTCACCGAGACCCAGCTGGGTTTCCGGCTCAGTTCGGCCGGCGAGGATATCCACCTGCTCGTGCCCGACGCCTCCCGTGTCGCCGATTCCGTCCGGTTCGGTGGTCAGGAAAACGGGGTTTCGACTGGCCGCCTGCCCAGCGGATCCGCTGCCTTCCGCCGCCTCGAAGTCCCCACGCCGGGCACCCCCAACGGTTCCCTTCACGACGAGGACGTCGTGATCAACGAAATCTTCTTCAACCCGCCTTCCGAGGACGACGAGGACGAGTTCGTCGAACTGCACCACCGCGGCAACACGCCCGCTCCGCTCACCGGTTGGCGGCTCCGCGGCGGCATCCAGTTCGACTTCCCTCCCGGACTCACCCTCCAACCCGGCGGGTTCCTCGTGGTCGCCCGCAACCCCGACCGCCTGAAGGCCAATCATCCCACGCTCCCCGCCTCTGCCGTGGTCGGCGGGTATTCCGGTTCCCTCGGGAATGGTGGCGACGTCATCCGCCTCTCCAAACCCGACGAAGTCCGGACCACGAACAACCTGGGCGAGGTCGTCATCGACACCATCCACATCACTGTCGGCGAGATCCGCTACGTGGATGGCGGTGCCTGGGGCAAATGGGCCGACGGTGGCGGTTCCAGCCTGGAATTGATCGATCCGGACGCCGATCCCGCGCTCGCGGCCAGCTGGGCTGATTCCGATGAATCCGCAAAGGCCGCATGGACTACGGTCGAGTGGACCGGACGCATGGACAACGGGTATTCCGGAAACGGCGTCAACCGCCTGCACCTCGGCCTGCTCAACGACGGCGAATGTCTCGTCGACGACATCCAGGTCCTCCGTGGAGCCAGCACCAACTTCCTCCAGAACCCGGGCTTCGAATCTGCCACGCCCGCCTGGGTCCTCGGCGGAAACCACGCCCTCTCCACCATTGATGCCTCCGGGGCCCGCAACGGTGCCCTCGGCCTCCACCTACGAGCGCAGGGTGGCCTCGACACCGCCATCAATTCCATCCGGGGAATTCTGGGCACCGGCCTCGTTACCGGGAACGAGATCACCATCCGCGCCTCTGTCCGTTGGATCGCTGGCTGGCCCGAACTCCTCTTCCGCCTGCGCGGCAATTTCGCCGACTTCGCCGCGCCGCTTTCGGTCCCCGCGAATCTTGGGACACCTGGCCGCGCCAACAGCCGTCGCGTCCCCAATGCCGGGCCCGCCATCTACGACGTCACGCACACCCCCGCCCTGCCCCGCGCGAACGAGGCCGTGCTCATCACCGCGCGCGCTTCCGATCCTGACGCGGTCACCGGACTTTCAGTCCGCTCGCGCATGGACCCCGCCACCACGATCACCGAGGTCGCGATGCGTGATGACGGCCAACAGGGAGACGCGGTTGCCGGCGACGGCCTCTTCACGGCGCGCATCGCCGGCCGCGCTTTCGGTCAACTCATGGCCTTCACCATCGCGGCCACCGATGGTTCCGGGGCCACCTCCGCATGGCCACGCAACGCTCCCCAGGACGAGGGCCTGATCCGCTGGGGCGACACGGTCAACTTCGGCACCTTCCCGCACGTCCACCTCTGGACCATCGCCTCCCAGCGCAATGCCACGGGTGGCACCGCCCTCAACAACGCCTACCGACGTTGCACCCTCGTCTACGGCAACACCCGTGTGATCTACAACGCCGTCTTCCGGGACAAGGGCAGCCCCTTCCACAGCGGCAGTGGCGACCTCACCGCCCGAACCCCTGACGACGAGAAGCTCCACGGCGTCAGCGAACGCCTCTTCTCCAGGACCGGGAACGGGGGCACCGAGGAAACCGCCCTCCGCGGCCGCGTCTCCGCGTGGATCGCCTCCCAGATGGGCGTGCCCTCCCTCAGCGGCAAATACCAGTTCCTCTACGTCAACGGCACCAGCTTCGCGAACGTCGTCGAGGATCAGGAGGAACCCGACCACCGCTACGCCGAACACCACCAACCGGACAACGTCGACGGCGATCTCTACAAGATCTCGATCTGGTTCGAGTTCACGGACGGCAACACCCAGTTCAACGCCACCCAGGCCACGATGGAGCGGTTCCTGTCCAACAACCAACTCAAGCTCGCCCGCTACCGCTGGAACTGGGAACGCCGCGCCCAGCAATTCCCCGAGAGCAATTACCAGACGATCTTCGACCTCGTCACCGCCCTCAACTCCCCCGCCGATGCCGGCTTCGTGGATCGTGTCCTCCAGCAGGCCGACGTCGACCAGTGGATGCACGTCTTCGCCTTTCATCGCGTCACCGGCAACTGGGACTCGTGGACGTACAACGTCGGACAGAACATGTACCTCTACCGCCAACCCGGCCGCGGCGCGATCCTGCTGCCCTGGGACATCGACTTCGTCCTCGGACTTGGCGAAGGCACCGGAGCCGCCCTCTGGGGCGGACAGGACCCGGTGATGAACACCCGCTTCTTCAATAACCCCACCTTCCGCCGCATGCTCTGGCGTGCCCTGTCCCGCGCCGCGGAAGGCCCCATGCAGGCCCAGAACTTTGCGCCTGTCGTCGATGCCTACCGCGCTGCCCAGCTCCAGAACAACGTCACCGGCATCTCCAGCACCGCCTCCGTCACCAACTACCTCAACGGCCGACGGACCTATATCCTCAACCAATACCGCGCCGCCGATGCCGCCAGCTTCGCCATCACCTCCAATGGCGGCGCCGACTTCACGTCCGCTGCACCCACCGTCACCCTCACCGGCACCGCGCCCTTCCGTGTCGCCACCATCGCCGTCAACGGGGTCTCCCTGCCCGTCACCTGGACCGGCTTCACCACCTTCTCGATCAACGTCCCGCTCACCGGTGCCACCAACGACTTCCGTCTTGTCGGTCTCGACCGCAACGGTCAACCGCTCGCCGACATCGACACCGTCCGGGTCCTCTACCCGGGCGCCATCCCACAAGCCCGCGATTGGGTCGTCATCAACGAAATCCACTACAACCCGGACCTCGCCGGCACGTCGTTCATCGAGCTGCACAACCGCAACACCACCGTCCCCTTCAACCTCGCCGGCTACCGCCTCGACGGCATCGGCTATACCTTCCCCACCAACGCGACCATCGCCGCCAACGGTTACCTCGTGCTCGCCGCTGACCGCGCCGCCTTCGCTGCCGCCTTCGGATTCGGCATTCCGGTGTTCGATGAGTTCAACGGCAACCTCGACAACGACGGCGAACGCCTCCGCCTTGTTCCCGCCGATTCCGAAGCCACCTTCAGCGACGTCCGATACCTCGACCGCACGCCTTGGCCGTCGGCCGCCGACGGCTTCGGCCCGTCGCTCCAGTTGATCGACCCCGCGCAGGACACACGGCGTCCCGCCAACTGGGCCGCGACCGCGACCAACGCCGCCATCCGTGTCACCCCCGGAGCCGTCAACGCCACCCGCGCAACCCTCCCCGAGTTCCCGTCCGTCTGGATCAACGAGGTCGTTCCGGAACCCGCCGCCCCGATCCTCGACAACGCGGGCGAACCGTCCCCGTTCATCGAACTCTTCAACGACGGTCCCGTTTCCACCACGCTCACCGGCCTCTTCCTCTCGGACACCTTCGACACGCCCAACCGCTGGCCCTTCCCCAGCGGTCTTTCCATTCCCGCCGGCGGGTTCCTCCGTGTCTGGCTCGACGGTGAACCCGCGGAGACCGCGCCCGGCCACTTCCATACCAGCTTCCGGCTCCCCGCCGGTTCCGGCCGTGTCGTGCTCTCCCGACTCCAGGGCACGCCCGCCGCTCCGGCGATCCTCGACTGGGTCGACTACTCGGCCCTGCCGCCAGGCCGCGGCTACGGATCCATCCCCGATGGCAATCCCTACGCCCGTCGCCCCCTCTACGGGATCACGCCTGCCGCCGCCAACGACCCGTCCGTGCCTTCCCTCAGCGTCGTCATCAACGAGTTCCTCGCCCAGAACACCACCGGCATCACCGATCCCGCCGATGGCGATTTCGATGACTGGATCGAACTCCACAACGTCGGCACCGCCCCCGCCGATCTCTCCGGTTACTTCCTCACGGACAACCTCACCAACCGGACCGCCTCCATCCTTCCGCCCGGCACCGTCATCCCGGCAGGCGGGTTCCTGCTCGTCTGGGCCGACGGCGAGACCGGCCAGACCGACGTCACCAACCGCCAGTTCCACGCCGGGTTCAGCCTCTCCCGCAATGGCGAACAGGTCGGTCTCTTCGCTCCCGATGGATCCCTCATCGACGGCCACACCTTCGGCCCGCAAACCAACAACATTTCCACCGGCCGTTACCCGGACGGTCCCGATGGCCAGTGGATCGCCCTCGAAGCGCCGTCGCCGGGGAACGTCAATTTCATCCCCGGCGGCAACCTCCTGCCGCGGTTCACAATCCTACCCCTCCAGGTCATCCCCGAGGAATCCGCATGGACCCTCCAGATCCTTGCCACGGATCCGGACGCCGGCCAGACCCTCCACTATGCCCTCGGGGCCGACGCCCCCTCCGGCGCAGACATCAATCCGACCACCGGCCAACTGACGTGGTCCCCCACCGAGGCCCAGGGCCCCGGCCTCTTCACCTTCACGGTCCGCGCCACCGATTCCGGCACGCCTCCCCGCACCGGCAGCCTTCGTCTGCAGGTCCAGGTCACCGAGGCCAACCGCGCCCCGGTGCTGGCTTTGATCCCCGCTGAAACCATCGGTGAAGGTGCCCTCCTCAACGTCAACGTCGCCGCCGCCGCGTCGGATCCAGACCTGCCTCCGCAGTCCCTGACCTACGCGCTCATCGGGAACATTCCTGCTGGCGCTTCCATCGATCCGGCGACCGGACTCCTGTCGTGGATCCCCATCGAATCCCAAGGTCCCGGCAACTTCGAACTCACCGTCCAGGTGACCGACAACGGCCTTCCTCCGGCGTCCTCCACCCGGGTGTTCCAGGTCCGCGTCGACGAGGTCGACAACCCTCCCGCCTTCGCCCAACCCGCACCCCAGGACGTCGACGAGGGATCCCAGCTTGTCATGACGCTCGCGGCCTCCGATCCCGACGGTGCCGCCGTGCGATATTCGTTCCAGAACGAGCCACCCGCCGGCCTCACCCTCCATCCGGTCACGGGCGAGATCCGCTGGACCCCGACCGAGGAACAGGGCCCGGGCACCTACCCGCTGATCGTCCGCGCCACCGAGCAATCGGCCCTCGGCCAAACCGCCCAGGCCACCTTCTCCATCCTTGTCCGCGAGGCGAACACCGCGCCCACGCTTGCGCCTTTGCCCACGCTCACGCGCATCGAGGGCGACGTCGTCGAACTCACCGCCATTGCCGCCGACACCGACCTGCCGCCGCAGCCCCTCACCTTTGCCATCGACGGCACCCCGGCGGGCAAGGCCTCGATCGCCCCCACGACCGGCAACCTTCGCTGGGAGCTTCCAGCCGACTCCGGAGCCACCCAGCTGTCGCTCACCGTGCGCGTCAGCGATGACGTGTTCCCACCCCTGCAAGCGACCCGCGTCCTCGAAGTCCGGGTGCTCCCCCGTTTCAAGGTCGTGCTCTCGGAAATCATGAACCGTCCCGCAGTCAACGGAGCCGCCTACGTGGAACTCCTCAACACATCCGCCGTCACCGCGTGGGATCTCTCCGGTACCCGGCTTGTGGGACGCGCCTTCAGCCACACCTTTCCAGCGGGCACCGTCCTCCAGCCCGGCGCCGCCCTGTGCGTCGTGGCCAACAGCACCGCGTTCCGTACCGCCTACGGAACGACGCCGACGATCTCGGGTCCGTGGTCCGGCACCATCGGTGCGAATGGCGACGACCTCCAACTGCTCGCGGCCTCGGGCGAAATCCTCGATCGCGTGATCTTCACCACCGGTGCCCCGTGGCCGGAGCAACCCGCCCAGGGCGGCGTCGCCCTCCAGCTCATCGATCCAACCCAGGACAATGCCCGCGCCGGGAACTGGTCCGCGGTCGCCGCCTTCAACGGGCCCCGACAACCCGTGGCCTACACCTCGGTCTGGCGGTACCTCGACTCCGGCGCCCCAATCGGCGAATGGACCGCCCCCAACTTCGATGACAGCGGGTGGCGTTCGGGCGGCGGGCTCCTCTACAACGAGGCTTCGGCCCTACCGGCACCCAAGACCACCCAGATCACCCTGGGCCAACGCAGCTACTTCTTCCGGACCGCGTTCGTCCTGCCCGCACTCCCACAGAACGCGACCCTCGCGCTGTCCCACATCATCGACGACGGCGCCGTCTTCCACCTCAACGGCACGGAACTCACCCGGTTCAATTTCGCCGCGACCACGGTCGTCACCCCGACCAGTTTGGCCGAGACGGGAGTCGGTGATGCGGTCGTCACCGGCCCCCTCAACCTGCCGGCCTCCCTCCTCCGCCAGGGCACCAATGTCCTCGCGGTCCAGGTCCACCAGAACAACACGGCCAGCTCGGACATCGTCTTCGGTGCCCAGCTCGACATCGTCGGCGGCACCGTCGCCAGCCTCTCGCCCGGCGCCCCCAACAACGTGGTCGGCAGCCTTCCAGCCTTCCCGGCCGTCTTCATCAACGAACTCGCTCCCGTGGCCGGAACCCTGCGCGACGCCGCGGGCGATGCCGAACCCTGGGTCGAACTCCTCAACGCGGGTAACGCCGACGAGTTGCTCACCGGATGGACCCTCGCCGTATCCGGCGCACCCAATCCCTGGACCTTCCCGACCGGATCCATCCTCCGCGCCGGCGAACGTCGCCTCGTCTTCCTCGACGGGGAAACCTCGGAGGGAACCCCAACCGAATGGCACGCCGCCCTCCGTCCCGCCGCTGCTGGCGGATGGCTGTCCCTCGCACGCCCCGCAGCCAACGGCTCCGGCATCGTGGACTTCGTCACCTACGGCGCTCCCGTTGCGGGCCGCGCCCTCACGAGTTTCCCCGAAGGCCAGCCCTTCCAGCGCGATTGGCTCGCGCCCACCCCTGGCACCCGCAATCCCGCCCCGGTGATCGAGGCACCCGTCCTCACCGCCACGCTCGCCCCCGAGGGTCTCCGGCTCCGCTGGCAGGGAATCTCCGGCAACCGCTACCGCCTCGAAGCCGCCGCTTCCCTGGGCACCCAGTGGATCAACCTCCAGAACTTCAACGGCAATGGCACCCCCATCGAGGTCTCCCTTCCCGCCACCCCAACCGACCTCCAGTTCTACCGCCTCATCGCCGAATGACCGCGGTTCCAACAATCGCAGGGCCGGGGCGGCGACGTCCCCCCGTCCAACTTGAAACTTTGAAATCCCAGACCCACCCGCCACTCTTCCCGCCGTGAATCCCGCGGATCAATATGTGGAACGGGTCGTCGACCTCCTCGACCCCAGCCTCAACCGTCTCCACAACCTCACCCTCGACGAAGCCCGCGCCCGCGTGCTCTCCGGCGATGCGGACGCGGTCCGCACCATCGACGGCTCCTTCGCCATCCTCGCACGCAACGGCAAGACCGTGCGCATGGCGCGTTCCCTCGACCGCCCCATGCGGTACTTCCTCGCCAAACGCCACGAGGGCCCCGCGCTGATCGTCGCCGACCGCATGGACGCCATCCGTGCCCAACTCGAACGCGAGGGCCTCGCCGACCAGTTCCATCCAAGCTACACCCGGATGGTCCCCGCCCATTACGTCGTCGAGATCCAGCTTCTCGGATGCCCCGACCCCGATCCCGTCTACACCCGCTACTTCACCCCGGAACGGAATTCCCAACCCGCCGACCTCGACGTCATCGGCGCCCGCTACATCGGCGCGCTCGCCGATGAGATCGCCAAGTGGGTCACCTCCGTCCCCGCGCACGAACCCATCGGCGTCGCCTTCAGCGGCGGCATCGATTCGGGTGCCGTGTTCCTCACGACCTACCACGTCCTCCGAAAGCTCGGGATCAGCCCGTCCCGCCTGAAGGCCTTCACCCTCGACTTCGGCGACGGACCCGACGGCCGCCAGGCCCGCGAATTCCTTGAACAGCTGAACCTCGGTCTCTTCCTCGAAACCATTCCCGCCAGCCTCGACGACATCGATCCCGCCGAGACCGTGCGCACCATCGAGGATTACAAACCCCTCGACGTCGAATGCGCCGCCATGGGCCTGGCCCTGTGCCGCGGGATCCGCAAGCGCTACCCGGACTGGAAGCTCCTCCTCGACGGCGATGGCGGCGACGAGAACCTCAAGGACTACCCGATCGAGGAAAACTCCGAGCTCACCATCCGCAGCGTCGTCCACAACCTGATGCTCTACCACGAAGGCTGGGGCGTCGGCCGCATCAAGCACAGCCTCACCTACAGCGGCGGACTCAGCCGAGGTTATGTCCGCACGTACGCGCCCGCGCGCCAGATGGGTTTCGATGCCTTCAGTCCCTTCACCCGTCCCTCGGTGATCAACGTCAGCGAAGGCATTCCCTTCATCGACCTCACCCAGTACGACGTGCCCACGCTCTACTCGCTCAAGGGCGAGGTGGTGCGCCGCGGCGTGAAGGCCATCACCGGACTCGACATGCCGATCTTCGAGAAGCGCCGCTTCCAGCACGGAGCGCTGCCCAAGGAGACACTCCGCCAACGGCTCCCGGCCCAAGAGGCCGTCTATCGGCGTCGGTTCCTCAGCCTGTACGCCTGAAGGCCAGCAACCGCCGGGCACGTACGTCCATGACACTGTTCTCCGATCTCGCCCTGTCCGGCATCGCCCAGTCGCTGCTGCGGGAGGGCGTCCGTCCACACACGCTGATCGAGGCGCGCCGGCCCACCGCCTCGGTCCTGGCGAAGGCGGAACTCGACCCCGCCTTCCTCGACGCCGAAGTCGCCTTTGGCCAACCCGACCTCGACGCCATCCGCGCGTCCACCCGGCTCCGTTGGATCCACCTCACCAGCGCCGGATACACCCGCTACGACACCCCGGTGTTCCGCGAACTCGCCCGCGAACGAAGCCTCGTTGTCACCAACAGTTCCCTCGTTTACGCCCAGCCCTGCGCCGAACACGTGTTCGCCTTCCTGATGGCGCAGTCGCGATGCCTGCCCGCCCAAATCGCTTCTTCGACACCCAACGGCTCCGCCGAATGGCTCCACCTGCGGGCCATCCCACGCTCTCCCCGTGGCCAGCACGTCCTCATCCTGGGATTCGGAACCATTGCCCGGTATCTGCTTCCGATGCTGGCCCCGTTCGACATGCGGGTCACTGCCCTCCGCCGAAACCCACGCGGCGATGAAGGCGTTCCGACCGTCACCCCCGAGCAACTCGCCGCGCTCCTGCCCGAGGTCGACCACGTCATCAACATCCTCCCGGACAACGCCGACTCCCGCGGATTCGTCGACGCCACCTTCCTGGCCGCCCTGCGTCCCGGTGCCGTGTATTACAACATCGGGCGTGGCACCACCACGGATCAGGCCGCGCTCGATCAGGTCCTCCGCTCCGGCCACCTCGCCGCGGCCTGGCTCGACGTCACCGACCCGGAACCGCTCCCGGCCGAACATCCCCTCCGTTCGGCCCCCAACTGCTTCATCACGCCCCACACCGCCGGGGGCCACCACGGCGAAGCCGAAGCGCTCGTCCGCCACTTCCTCGCCAACCTCGAACGCTTCGCCAACGGCCACCCCCTCCTCGATGTTGTGATCGGTCGGTAACGGGCAACTGGACGCTTCTTCCACAGCCTCCTGACGTCGGCTGCTACGACGTAGTCGACGAGGTCACGAGGCGAAGGGTGACCACTCGCATCCTGTTCCGTGTGCCCTTTCAGGGCGCAGGGAACGTTGGGTGGCCTGATCCCCGGGGTTTCACCCCGGGCTCTCACCGGTTGCCCCTTCGGGGCACGCACACCCGTCGCATCCCCCCCGGACATCAACCCCACGCCCGCACCCCGCCGCAACGCGGCGCACGGCGACAGCCCTGGGTGGAGCGGAGCGGAACCCTGGGTTTCTCCACCCCATGACACCTCGCCCCAACGGGGCGAACGGTGACCATACGCACCCTGTTCCGTGTGCCCTTTCAGGGCACAGAGTTCGTTGTGTGGCGTGGTTCCCGGGGT
>JAIXZE010000021.1 GCA_027489875.1 Verrucomicrobiales bacterium | reverse complement strand
CGGGCGAAGGCGAGGATCGCGGTGCCATGCCGGGAGAGGCTCAAGCCGGTGCCGCCGCCGCCGCCGGTGGATCGAACGGTGCTCCGGCATCGGTCAGCGACCCCCGCGGAGGTCCGCCGTCCAGCCGTCGCGAGGGCCGTTCGCGCGAGCGGAGCTCCAAGGATTGGCGGAGTTCGTTTGGTTCCGCGGGCCGGAACAAGGACGGATCCACGAACAAGGCTCCGGAGATCCCGAAGACGGATTACGCCTATTTCAAGGTCGTGAACGACCGGAACATCTTCAATCCGGCACGGCAGCCGAACCGTCCGGATCGTCCGTCGAGCCGCGAGGTCAAGAAGGCTCCCAAGGTGGATGCCTTCTCGCTCGTGGGAACGCTTCGGTACGAAAAGGGCGACATGGCGTTCTTCGATGGTTCGAACTCGGACTACCGGAAGGCCTACAAGGCGGGCGATTCGATCGCCGGGTTCAAGGTGCTTTCGGTCTCGGATGCCGCCGTGCGGATCGAGGCGAAGGGCAAGGTGAACGAGCTGAAGATCGGATCCCAGATGCGCCGTGAGGACGAGGGCGAGTGGGAGTTTGCGAGTGGTCCCTATGCGGGCGGGATCACCAGTTCGGGTGGTTCGGGCTCGGGCGACAGTGGGTCCTCGAGTGGTTCCAGCGGTACTTCCACGGCCTCGTCGGGGTCGGGAAGCGGTGGCAGTGCGGATGAGATTTTGAAGAGGCTTCTGCAGAAGCGCGAACAGGAGATGAAAAATGAGAAGTAACACGATTCCCTCGGTCCTCCTCGCCCTGGTGGTGGCGGGTACGATGCATGGCCGGGGCCAGGCCCAGGACGCGCCTTCTGCTGCCAAGCCGGCGGAGAAGGTCGCAGATTTGCCCCCCGTCGCGCCAACGCCGCCGCCAACCCCGGCGGTGAAGGAGACCGAAGCCACACCGCCGCCGCCGGAGACGCCGCCGATGGTCGTGCCCGAGGGCATGCTGATGCTGAATTTCCGCGGGGCACCGCTCGAGAGCGTGCTCAATTACCTGAGCGAAGCCGCGGGATACATCATCGTCACCGAGACCGAGGTGCGCGGGAAGCTGGACGTCATCGCCAAGCAACCGGTGACCAAGGAAGAGGCGTTCATCATCCTGGAATCCGCCCTGGCGCGGAACGGATACACCGCCCTGCGCAACGGCCGCACGCTGACGATCGTCAGCAAGGAAGGCGCCCGGAAGCGCGACATCCCGGTGAAGAGCGGCAACGATCCCGAGGCCATTCCCAAGGACGAGCAGATGGTCACGCAGATCATCCCGGTCCGGTTCATCTCGGCGACGCAATTGACCACCGACCTGCAGCCCTTGTTGCCGTCGGAGGCCACAATGACCGCGAATGACGCGGGCAACGCCCTGGTCATCACCGACACGCAGACCTCGATCCACCGTCTCGCGGAGATCATCCGTGCGCTCGACACGTCGTTGGCCGGCGCGAATTCCGTGAAGGTCTATCCGCTCCAGTACGCCGACGCCAAGGAGTTGGCCGCCGTGATCAAGGAGTTGTATCCCGCGCAGGATTCGCGCAGCAGCGGCGGCGGCAACACCCGCGGTGGGTTTGGTGGCGGCGGATTTCCCGGTGGCTTTCCAGGCGGATTCGGCGGCAACCGCGGCGGCACCGGCGGGGGAGGTTCCTCCGGCGGATCGAGCAACCGTGCGGCCGCTTCACGGGTCGTGGCCGTGGCGGACGAACATAGCAATTCGATCATCATCAATGCGCCCGACGACGCCATGCCTGCGATCGAGGAGTTGATCCGCTCGGTCGACACGAACGTGCAGGACGTGACGGAGCTTCGCGTCTTCCGGTTGCAGCATGCGGACCCGGTCGAGATGTCGGAGGTGTTGGCGGGATTGTTCCCGGATCCGACGACCAGCGCGGACAGCCAGCGCAACCAGCGCTTCGGCGGTGGATTTGGAATGTTCGGCGGAAACCGTGGCGGCAATACCGGTACGACCTCCAGCGACCGCGCGAAGAAGAAGGGCAAGGTCATCACCGTGCCCGACCAGCGCACGAGCTCGATCATCGTCAGTGCCGACCACGAGATGATGGATCAGATCGCCGATATGGTGAAACAGCTCGATGCCAATCCGGCGCGGAAGCAGAAGGTCTATGTCTACGACCTGCAGAACGCCGATCCGCAGCAGGTGCAGGAAGTGTTGCGCGGCCTGTTCGAGAGCCAGAACACGCAGAACCGCAGCACCCAGAACCGCAACCAGAACAGCGCGTTGACCACGCGTTCCACGCAGCAGCAGCAGCAGAACAACAACCGCAACACCGGTGCCGGCTTCGGCGGTGGTGGCGGCGGTGGCGGCGCTGCCGGTGGTGGACTCGGTCGCTAGGCCCAACCTCTCTTTTCCCCCTGACGATGAAACCAGATTCCCTTTCGCACCGGATCCTTTCGGCCAGCCTGGCGGCCTTGGTTGCCGGGTCCGCCATGGCCCAGTTCCAGGGCGGCGGCGGCGGCAACACCGGGCGCCGCACAACCGCCGGCGGCGGTGGCGGCAGTACCCGCGAGTATCCCAACAACACCCAGGTCGGCGACGCCACCATCTCCTACGATCCGGAAACGCGGAAGATCATCGTCATCACCGACGAGGAGACCAACGCGCAGATCAAGGACGTGATCACCAGCCTCGACAACCCGCGCCCGCAGGTGCTGATCAAGGTCGTGTTCCTGGAGGTCACCCACAACAACAGCTCGGACATCGGTGTCGAGGGCGGTTACGTGCGCAAGTTGGGCAACACCGGGACCGGATCGATCGCCAACGCTTTCGGCGCCTCGGCCATCAGCAGCGCGGCCACATCGAGTGTTCCCAATGTTCTTGGCCAGAATGTCCAGAGCATGCTCCCGACGCCTCCGGGCGCGGGCCTGTATCAGGTGCTGGGCTCGGATTTCCAGGCCACCCTTCGCGCCATTGCGCAGGCCGGAAAGGCCGAGATCCTGTCACGGCCCTCGATCCTCGCGCGCAACAACCAGCCCGCGACCATCTCCCTCGGTCAGCAGGTGCCGCTCGTGTCCAACACGCGATTCGATGCCGTCAACGGCCAGATCAATACGGTCACCTACCAGAACGTGGGCATCATCCTGCGCGTCACCCCGTTCATCACGCCCGATGGCATGGTGGAGATGATCGTGTCGCCGGAGACGTCCTCGCTGGCGGATCGATCGAGCTGGGTTCCCATTTCGGCCAATGCGCTGGCGCCCGTGGTGAACTCGCGCCTCGCGGACACCGTGGTGGTCGTGCCCGATGGGCAGACGGTGGTGATCGGGGGTCTGATGCAGACGCAGATCCTCGAGTCCGAGAGCAAGATCCCGTTGCTGGGGGACATCCCGTACCTGGGGAATGCCTTCAAGCGGAAGATCAAGTCGAACCAGAAGACCGAGCTGATGATCTTCCTGACGCCGGTGGTGATCGCTGCCCCGGGACAGTTGGCGGGCATCACCGCCGAGGAGCGCGACCGCACCACGCTCAAGCCCAAGATGATTCCCAAGACCGAGCTCGACAGCCTGATCGACACGCTGCCGGTGAAGCCGGAAGCCCCGGTACAACCGTTGTCCACGGACATCGAGCCGCCCGCCAAGGACCGCCGCAAGAAGCCGTTGAGGTGAGTTGCCAGCTGCCAGTCCCCAGATCCGTGGTTGAAGGCCGGGTGCCCCCACCCGGCGGTGTGTGAAACGCCGCGTGAGGGCACGCGGCCTACAGGGGAGTTCCCAGTTGCCAGAAGCCAGTTGTCAGACCCGTGGTTGAAGGCCGGGTGACCTCACCCGGCGGTGTGTGAAACGTGTCACGTCCTGATTCAAGGCTGTCACCGCAGGGCTCTGACACTTGAAGTCAGCGGTTGTGCCTTTGGGGACGCATCTTCCTGGACATGCATCCCCGCCCGCCCTCGCCGCAACGCGGCGCACGGCGACAGCCCGGGGTGGAGCGGAGCGGAACCCTGGGTCACCCCACCCCCCATGGCACCTCGCCCCAACGGGGCGAACGGTGACCCCACGAACGCTGTTCCGTGTGCCCTTTCAGGGCACGGAGGTTGTTGTGTGGGGTGGTCCCCGGGGTTCCACCCTTTCTCCGGTTGCCCCTTCGGGGCGGATGGAACTGGCAACTGGGAACTGGAGACTGGGAACTCCAGACCCTACTTCAAATCCTCTCCACCCAGTCCGCCCACGGTCCAGTCGAGGTTGTAGATGAGCTTGGCTCCGTCGCGGAAGGGGGCGTTGAGACGGTCGTAGAGGGCGAACTCGGAGTGTCCGTCGACGAACAGCAGGTTCATTCCCTTGGGGCCATGGGCCGAACTGCTCGTGCCCTTGTAGATGTCATGCCACTTGCCCTTGGTGCTGGCGAAGCAGGGCGCGATGGCCTTCTTCGTCGGTGACTTCACGTCCGGGACCCGGCGCACCTGCAGACGCGCGTTGTCGTCGGAGTGATAGAACTGGTTGTAGTAATAGTACGAGTTCGGGAAGAGCAGTTCGTTCGTGCGGATGGGGAAGTTGTTCGCGACGGCCCACTCGATGTTGAACCCGCGTCCCTTTTCCGCTGGGCAGAAATAGAAGCCCCGGTTGTTCGTGCTGATGTACGGCCCCATGAGCTTGAGGACATCCACGAACCCCATCTGCGGCCAGTCGCGTCCGGAGTAGGGGAACTGGTCGCGGAAGTCCGACGCGTACATGGCGTAGGTGATCCCGACCTGACGCAGGTTGGAAACGCAGCGGGCCTGATGGGCCTTGGACTTGGCCTTGGCCAGCGCCGGCAGAAGCATGCCCGCAAGGATCGCGATGATCGCAATCACCACGAGGAGCTCGATCAGGGTGAATCCGCCCTTGGACCGTGAATCCGTATCCTGCATGAGGAGACGACGGGGGTTGAAACCCGGGATGTGGTGCAACAGGGATCGCATGCTCGTTCGTTAGTCGTGTCGGGTCTGAAAGGCAATCCCCGATCCGGGTGGAGACTGGCATCTGTGCATCGGGAGCATTGATTGAAGGCCGGGTGCCCCCACCCGGCGGAGTGTGTGAAGCGCCGCGTGAGGGCACGCGGCCTACAGTGGAGAGTTTCCAGATTCCAGAAAACCAGTTCCCAGATCAGACGACGTTGTAGGCCGGGTGCCCTCACCCGGCGGAGTGTGTGTGAAAGGGTCTGGAAACTGGGATCTGGCAACTGGGAACTCCCCCGAAGCAACCCGTCGACAGCGGCCGCAACCGGCCGGCAACAAGGTCGCGCCAAGACTTCACAAGCCTCCGGGAGCGCGACCACTCCCGTCGATGGCAGCTTGTCGGCCTGATGTTTGAGCTGAATCGAGGACGGTGGTCGGTGGCGACGGGAACCCCGCGTTCCCTGGGTTGGTGGGTGGCGATCCTCTCGGCGGCTTCCGGGGTCACGGGCGCCCGTGCCGAGGCCTTGCCGGAGCCTGGAGCTCCCGTGGAGACGGCGCGTCAGTACATCATTGGCGAGGCGGAGCATGAGCAGACGGTCCAGACGCCCTACCTGCCGCCGGTCCTCGGGACGCAGGTCTATGCGGGCAAGAAGACCTCGGTGCTCGATTTCGATGAACTGCCCTCGATCATCAACAACAACTACCGTCAGGCGTTGGCCAAGGCACCCGGCCTGCTCCTGAGCGAGGAGACCAGCCCGCTCCTCAGTATCGGGTATCGCGGACTCAACCCGCACCGCGCGCAGTTCACCCAGGTCCTGAAGGATGGCATTCCCATCCATGCCGATCCCTTCGGGTATCCCGAGGCGTATTACACGCCGCCACTGGACACCGTCGACCGGATCGAGTTCGCCCGGGGCGGGGCTTCGTTGATGTACGGCCCGCAGCCCGGCGGTTCCCTCAACTACGTCACGCACCGTCCGCGGCTGGACAAGGAGTTCTCCTTTCGGACGCAGAACGTCTTCGGCAGCGACAACCTGTTTTCCACGTTCAGTTCGGTGGATGGTACCTCGGGCCGGTTGGGCTATTACGCTTCGTTCAATCACCGGCAGAGCGATGGGTTCAGGACGGCGAACAGCGATTTCGACCTCTATAGCGGCACGGTGCGTCTCGTGCTCGATGCCACCACGGACAGTCGCTGGATCTTCACGTTCGATGGGTACATGGAGGAGCACGGGGAACCGGGTGGCCTGACGCTGACCCCGGGCGCGAACGCGGTGCTCTACACCGACAACCGGGATGCCGCCTCGCGGTTGTTCGACCGATTCCAGTTGGATCGCTACTTCGCCTCGCTGGCGTGGGAGAAGGACTTCTCCGAAGACTCGCTGCTGACGGTGACCGGGTGGGGTGGGTATTACTCGCGGTACAGCCGACGCCAGACGGGTGGCGGCTTCGGAACGATGGCCACGGGCAACGCCAACAACATCGAGCATCAGGAGTTCTATACCCAGGGCATCGAGGCGCGCGTCCGTCACGGTTGGGCGTGGGACGACAACAGCAACACGTTGACGGCGGGCGCGCAGTTGTACCACACCGCATCGCCGCGCTCGGACGAGCGTGGCACTTCGCCCACGGCGGAGCGTGGGAGTGTGCTTCGCGATTCCGATCGGGAGGTGTTCTACGCGCCGCTGTTCGTGGAGAACCGCTTTGTGTTCGGCAACCTTTCGATCGTCCCGGGCCTGCGCCTGGAGAACATCTGGCAGGGGGTCGAGGAGAACGTGAACGTCGACAAGGCCGCGGCGGGCAATCCGCTATCGGATGTGTCGGAGCACGATTTCGTTCCGCTGGCCGGGTTGGGCCTGGAATACGCGCTGCCGAAGGACGTCACCGTGTACGGAAACTTCTCGCAGGCCTACCGGCCCAAGATCTTCACCGAGGCGGTGCCGACGGCCGGCGGTGCCGTGGTGAACGGGAACCTCGATCCGGGCAGCAGTTGGCAGACGGACCTGGGACTTCGCGGGCAACCGGTGCCGTGGGTGTACTGGGACGCGAGCCTGTTCTGGATGAACTTCGATGATCAGGTGGGAACGGTCGGCAACACGGTCCAGAACGTGGGCCAGACGGTGCACCGCGGCGCGGAGATGGCGTTTGAACTGGAGTTGCTGGGACTCGCCGATGCCATCGGCGGCGGCGATGGAAAGCCCGACGGTCACCAGTTCAGCCTGTACGCGAACGCCATGCTGCTCGACGCCGAGATCCGGTCGAGCGCGACGGCGGCGCTCGTCGGCAATACGCCCGCGTATGCCCCCGAACACATCGTCCGCGCCGGCGGCATCTATCGCTGGATGAACCGTGGCAAGGTGGCTCTTCTGGGGACGTTCGTGGCCGACCATTCCGCCAACGACAACAACGCCGCGAACTTCCGCGTGCCCTCGTACATGGTCTGGGACCTCACCGTGGAGTGGAAGGTCTACAAGGATTTGGTCGGGGTCACCGCCGGGATCAACAACCTCTTCGACGAGGATTACTACGCCCGCATCCGACCCGACGGCATCGACCCGGCCTACGGACGGAATTACTACGCCGGCCTGTCGCTGTCGTTCTGAGAGGGGAAGTTTGAAGCTCCAAGTTTCAAGATTGAAGCCGGAGCGCCGCGTGGGGGGGCGCATCTTGACACTGCCCCGTTTGAGAAGGGGAACGGGGTGGCGATGTCCTCATCGCCCTGCGAACGGCTTTGGAACGGCGACGAGGACGTCGCCACCCCGTTCCATGCGGGGGCAGTGTCCAGATGCGCCCGCGTGGGGGCACGCGGCCTACAGGGGGGAGTTCCCCGTTTCCAGAGGCCAGTTTCCAGAAGTGGTTCCCGTCTGTAGGCCGGGTGCCCTCACCCGGCGTTTCATGATCCCTGCCGGAAACTGAAAACTTGGAACTCCCTTCAGCCGGAACTTGCCTCCGGGCGGCGGGTGCGGCTTCATCCGTCCGTGCCTCCGATCCGCACCACGACGACTTGCTAGCGTTCATCCCCAACGGATGAACGCACCACGCCTCGCACCGAGAAGGTCCGGGGCGTTTTTGTTGTCGCAGGGGTCAGAGATCGGGGCCAACCGGAGATCGACATGCAGAACGCCGAAGCGAACGCCAGTTTCGAGGCCGCCAAGACCGACGTGCAGCGCAAGTCGCTGGACCAGCGCGAGCAGATGAATGAGCTCATGCGCATCCGCCATTCGTGCGCGCACATGCTCGCCACCGCCGTGTTGCGCATCTGGCCGGATGCCTTGCTCGACATCGGTCCGCCGACGGACGAGGGCTTCTATTACGATTTCGACCTGCCGTCGCACCGGTTCACGCCGGACGATTTCCCGCGCATCGAGGAGGAGATGCGCAAGGTCGCGAAGGAGAACCAGGTCTTCGAGAAGCGCATCCAGACCCGCGAGGAAGCGCGCGCCTACTTCGAGGGCAAGGGACAGAAGTTCAAGGTCGAGCGTCTCGGGGACATCCCGGAGGGCGAGGCGATCAGCTTCTACCAGAACGGGGAGTTCGTGGATCTGTGCGCCGGGCCGCACGTGATGCGCACGGGCAACGTCAAGGCGTTCAAGCTGCTGAAGGTCGCGAGCGCCTATTTCCGGGGCAACGAGAAGAACCCGCAGTTGCAGCGCCTTTACGGCACCGCCTTCAAGAACAAGGAGGAGCTCGAAACCTGGATCAAGCTCCAGGAGGAGGCGAAGAAGCGCGACCACCGTCGCATCGGCGCCGAGATGGGCCTGTTCGCCTTCGATTCCGAGTACGTCGGCCCGGGCCTGCCGCTGTGGCTGCCCAAGGGAACTGTCCTCGTCGAGGAGTTGGAACGGCTCGCGAAGGAGACCGAGTTCGCCGCCAACTATGTGCGCGTAAGGACCCCGCACCTCGCGAAGGAGAAGATGTACAAGACCTCCGGGCACCTTCCCTACTACGCCGAGAGCATGTTCGCGCCGATGGAGTTCAAGGAGGCGGAGGCCGACGAGGTGGCCACCCGCTATTACCTCAAGGCGATGAACTGCCCGCATCATCATCGCATCTTCGCGGCCGAACCGCGCAGCTACCGCGACCTACCGCTGCGCCTTGCCGAATACGGCACCTGCTACCGCTACGAGCAGTCCGGTGAGTTGTTCGGGTTGATGCGCGTCCGTTCGATGCAGATGAACGACGCTCACATCTACCTCACGGCCGAACAGTTCGCTGCCGAGTTCAATGCGGTGAACGAGATGTACCTGAAGTATTTCAAGATCTTCGGTCTCGACCGTTACCTGATGCGCTTCAGCACCCACGATCCGTCGAAGTTGGGGCAGAAGTTCGTCAACGAACCCGAGCTCTGGAAGAAGACCGAGGACATGGTTCGCGACGTCCTCAAGAGCAGCGGGATCAACTTCGTCGAGGTTCCCAACGAGGCCGCCTTCTACGGTCCCAAGATCGACGTCCAGGTGTGGAGCGCCATCGGACGCGAGTTCACCATCGCGACGAACCAGGTCGACTTCGCCGTCCCGCAGCGTTTCGGCCTGGTGTACAAGGACCGCGACAACACCGAGAAGACGCCACTCTGCATCCATCGCGCGCCGCTCGGCACGCACGAACGCTTCATCGGGTTCCTGATCGAGCATTACGCCGGCAACTTCCCCCTCTGGCTCGCGCCCGAGCAGGTCCGGGTGCTGACCATCGGGGATGACGAACGTCTCGTGGACTACGCCCGTTCCATCGTCACCGAACTGCGCGGCCATCAGGTCCGGGCCGAGGGCGATTGGTCCACGAATCCGATCAAGGCCAAGATCCAGGACGCCGAACAGGCCAAGGTCCACACCATGCTCGTGCTCGGCGGCCGCGACCTCGACGCCGGTGCCGTCAGCGTCCGCCTCCACAGCAAGGGTCCCCAGGGAGCCAAGCCCCGCGCCGAAGCCGTCGCCGACATTGTTGCTGCCATCCGCGAACGGAGGGCGTAAGGACTATCGCTTACTCCGTGACCTCCACGTCCACCCAGACCAGTCGATGGTCGGAAGCTTCGGCCCATTTGGATTCAGGCTCGCTGGAGGCAGGCCAGAACACGCCGGAATCGATGATCTTGAACCCGGCCTTGGACGGCAGGACGTAATCGATGCGGAGGTTTCCGGGGGCGTTGCCGCGGTCGGCGAAGTCGCCGGTGTCCCACGCGGCGTTCCCCTTGTGACGCGTGTTGTTGGCCCCTTGGGTGCGGGCGGCTTCGATGGCTCCCGCACTGGCCGGGGTGTGCTGCGCCGAGATGAGTGGGTGATCGAGGAGCAGTCGGGCCGGCGATTGGAAACTGTCGCCGTCGAAAGGATCCGCGTTGAGGTCGCCCAGGATGACGAAGCGCGAGTCCGGCTTCAGGCCGCCCGGAGTGCCGGCATCATCCTTCATCCACGCATCGCCGCGGACGTAATCGGCCCAGAAGCGGATTTCGTCGTGGTTGCGGCGGCCGTTGCGATCCTCGGGTCCGTCGAAGACGGGAGGCGTCGGGTGGCTGGCGAGGACGTGGACCACGGTTCCGGGGCGCACTTCGACGGGAACATCGATGTGGCTCTTGGAGGAAAGCCGGAACACCGCGAGTGCGGCCGGCGGATACCAATCGCCGGGCTCGGGCGTGGCGGGGTCATCCGGCAGCACCGCGCCCGGCATGTCCTTCCACAGTAGTTTCTGGAAGGTGCGGATCGCGTTGGGGCGAAGGGGGAACCGCGACAGGACCACGAAGCCGTATTGGCCGGGAAACGTGCCGAACCCATAACAATCACCACCATAGGCGTTGCGTTCGCGCGCGGTGGCGGTGGCCGAGGGTGGGGTGTGGGTGGCTTCGCCATCGCGGTTGAAATCATGGACGACCTTGCCGGGACGATTGGGGGAGACGCCCGTGTTGACCTCGGGCATCGCGAGGTGTGGCAGGTTCAACGGACTTTGGCCGTGCTGGCCAACACCCAGGTAACGCTTCTGGAAATCTGCGACGCTCGCGCCCGAGGGATCCTCATCGAACTCGTTCAACAGGACGATGTCGGGTCGGACCTTCTGCAGGATGGCCGCGATCTGGGCGGCCTGGGCGTTGGTGCCGGAGCGCAGGTCCGCGGCGAGTGCTCCGGGTTGCTCGCGGTTGAGGGAAACGTTGAATGTCGCGATGCGCAGGCGGAGGGGTTCCGCGTGGACTGTTGCCATCCACAGGGGAAGGGCGGCGATGGCCGCAGTCCAAGAGGGCGGGGGACGATTCATGGGTGGGAGACGCGTTCGAGGTTTCAGCGAGCGGTGGGCGTTTCCAGAAGGCGTTGCATTGCCTGCATGAGCACGCCCTGGACCTTCGGGGCGACGTTGGAGGAGCGGGGCTCGGTCTCATAGCCGCCAAGTTCATACGCCTTTTCGGTGCCGATATAGGCGGTGCCGTAATCGCCATAGGAGGCCATGGCAATCTGCAGGTCCGGACGCATGGCCCGTGCGGCCAGCTGGTACTCCACGAACAGCTCGCCGGGCATGTGGAGGATCCGGACGTTGCCGAGGCTCAGGCAGCCGATGTCGCAGCCTTTCCCGGCCTGGACCCGTTCGACGTAGGCCAGCTGCGCTGCCAATACGTGAATCTGGGGCGTTGGCCGGCGGACAGCCTGATCGAGTTCCGAGGCCTTCAGGTGGGAAGCCACCGGGAGGACAAGGGTCTCCGAACGCCATTCGACATCCTCGGACCGGATCGCCGTCCGGGTGGTCGCCTTCCAGGCGCGGGCCATGCCATCGGCAAGCCTTCCTGCCAGGACGGCACGGTTCGTCGGTGAGCCGTCGTTGTACTTCCCAGCCCCGATGTTTCCGCCGGCACCGTTGAAGTGCACGTGGAGCAACCCGGGAAGGGACTGGTCGCGGAGGAAGCGCGCGATTCCGGGGAAGTCCGGGTTGGCCAGACCCGTCCGGTAATAGCTCTGCGGATGCGTGGCATAGTAACTCAGGGCCACCAATGGAACGTCTTCCTGCCAGAAACTCACCAGGACCACGTTGGGATCGATCAACCCTTCGGGGGCTGCCTGAAGCGCTGGATCCTTGCAACTCGTGTAGCGCACCGCCCGGATGTTGCCGTCCGGACCGGCGATCCGGCGGTTCGAGGCCACCTGATGGACTTCGGCCTGACCCCAGCCGATGTGGGTGACGGGCTTGAACTGCGTCAGCGCGCCCGCGACCGCATTGCTGGCGCGCAGCATGGCCGGAAGGACGATCCCACTGTCGAACGGTCCCGGGGCCATGCCCCGCGAAACGAGGATCCGCTCCGAGGTGGCATCCGCCTGCGGTGCGTCATGTTGGTGGAGGGCATGGATGGAAACCCGACTCCGCCGTGTTCCGGCCGCTGCCGCCAGCATGTCCCGGAACTGGTCGTGCGAATCGTTGGCCACGCCGATCCAGTCGATGGCACAAAGGACGATCGGTTCGCCAGCACCCCGCAGGATCAGGCCGCGACACCGCAACGTCAGTTCCCCGGTGCCGACCATCGGATCGTAGGCCAGCATCGTTCCGGTGGCAGGTGTCGCGTCGGCGTCAAACCGGGCGACTTCCAGCGCCCCGGCCAAAGTCCGCGCAATAATCGCCACTCCGACAACGAGGCAGGAAAGGAAGCGGGAATGCATGAGGAGATCCTGCGACGGAAAGACAGGTGGGGTCGATGCCCCATGTGGGTGTGGAGAGGTGCTCTGGATGACGGATTCCCCGATGACATCACCATTTCCACCGAACGGGGGGGTGACGTCCTCGTCGCCCTTCCACAACGTATCGCAAGTCGATGAGGACATCGCCGTCCCGATCCAGTCATCAAATCCGTACCGAGGAACGTGTGCCACCGACGGTCCCGACCGGAGAACACGAATGACGGCGGGAAGACGGCGTGTCAGGATGGCGACATGTTCGTGGTTCCTCAGCCTGGTTCGCGACGGCGCTTCCTCCAGCAGGTGGGGACGGGCCTCGGAGCCGCTGTTGCCGGGGCGATGGTGCGCTCAGAGGCTGCCGCCGGTCGGATTGCGGTGGACCCGCTGAATCCCTTCGCCGCGCGGATTCCGCAGGACCGGGTGCGTGCCCGGTCGGTGATCTTCCTGTTCATGGTGGGCGGTCCGTCGCAGGTGGACACCTTTGACCACAAGCCCCTGTTGCAGGAATTGCATGGGAAGCCCGTGCCCGCGAGTTTTCGCAAGGCGGTGGAGGCCACCCGCCACGCCAACGTCTTTCACGGATGCAAGGACGAGCTTCTGGGAAGTCCCTACACCTGGCGGCAGCACGGCCAGACCGGCATGTGGGTGAGCAATCTGTTCCCCGGAATAGCCCGGCACGTGGATGACCTTTGCTTCATCCACTCGATGCAGGCCGAGTCCAACAACCACGCGCCGGCGAGCTATCAGCTGCACACGGGCGACATCCGCCCCGGCAAGGCAAGCCTCGGGTCATGGGTGACCTATGGATTAGGGACCGAAAACCAGGATCTCCCAGCGTATGTGATGCTTTTCGATGCGGGCCCGTTGGGTGGAGCCGCGAATTACACCAACGGTTACCTTCCCGCATCCTTTCAGCCCACACGGCTTCGGGATGTGGGGACGCCGGTGCTGGACCTGCTTCCACCGCCGGAATTCGCGTCCGGACAACGCCAGACCCTCGACGCCGTTCGGGATCTGAACCTTCTGCATCGTCAACGCACTCCCGGACACACCGAACTGGACGCACGGATCGCCAGTTACGAGTTGGCCTACCGGATGCAGTCGGCCGCCCTGGACGTGGGCGCGGTGGATGCGGAGCCGGAGTATGTCCGGGATGCTTACGGTCTGGGCCATTCCGAGAAGCGTACGGCCAGCTTCGGACGCAAATGCCTTTTGGCCCGCCGCCTGGTGGAACGGGGGGTTCGTTTTGTCCAGTTGTACGACATGCCGGACAAAGACGGCTGGGATGCGCACGACACGCTCGAAAAGAACCATACCCCGCGGGCACGTTGGACGGATCAACCCGTTGCGGCGCTGCTGGCGGACCTCAAGCAGCGGGGTTTGCTCGATTCAACCCTTGTGGTCTGGGCCAGCGAGTTTGGCCGGACACCCATGATGCAGGGAAACCTTGGACGACAGCACAACGCGGCCGGGTTTACCTTGTGGATGGCGGGTGGCGGCGTGAATCCCGGCGTCCGCATCGGGCGTACCGACGATCTCGGATTGATGGCCGTGGAATCGGCGGTTTCGTTCAAGGACCTTCACGCGACGATCCTGAAAGCCGTTGGATTGGAGCATGAAGGGCTATCCTTCCGCGTGGACGGCCGGGACGAGCGACTGACGGGGATTGCGGGCGGGGCGCGCATCGTTCCTGGCGTCCTCGCCGGGTGAAGAAATACCCGATCTGGAAAACAAAAAGGGCGCCCGAAGGCGCCCTCGTTCGTTTGTGGACCGCGAACCTTACTGGATGTGGTTCGGGAGGGACCACTTCAGGTTCTGCATGGTGCTCGCGGCGGCGTCACGGATGGCCTCGCGGAAGCGGGAGGACGTGACCTGCTGCACGGAGCCGTCACCCAAGAGGATGTTACCGGCGGCATCGTGAGTGCGGAAGGTGAAGCCGAACCTGGTGTTGGCCACCAGCGCGGTAGCCTGATTCGGGAGGATCTGGAGGCCCGAGGGCTCACCCGCGGGGATCAACGTCCAGTTGGCGATGGCTGCACGGCTCATCAGAGCCACCGTGGCCGCCGTGGTGTCACCAGAGACGTTACGATCACCACCGAGGATCGTCTGGGGATTCTCTTCCGAGGCATCGAGGCCGAGGAAGTAGGAGATGTGCTGGTTGCCGCGAGGTCCGGTCACAACGTTGTTACCGCTACGGACGACATGCAGCCAGTTGGTCGCATCGACAGGGCGGGCAGCGGTGTCGCTGGCCTGCTGGCCGTCCGAGGGGCAAACCACAATCCGGGGCGTGGAGAGCTCGTTGGAGATGGCTGCGAGGTGCGCCCAAGTCTGGGCTCCGTTGGTGGCCGTACCACCGTTGGCGACATCAACCGTCCAGGGGAACTGGCCGTTGTTGTCCGTGGAGAAGATGCGGAGGCCGAGGCCCACGTTCTTCAGGTTGTTCACGCACTTGATGCGCTGCGCCTTGGACTTGGCCTTGGCGAGAGCCGGGAGAAGCATGCCGGCGAGGATCGCGATGATCGCGATCACGACGAGCAACTCGATCAGCGTGAACGCGCCCCGACGCTGGGTATGGAGACGATTCATAGGATTTGTGTGAATTTAGCGGGCTTAACGCGGCGCGCACTTTAGGGAGACGACCCGGAGTGTCAACGCCTTTCCCCTGACTGCTTAGCACTCGCGGTGCCAGTAACCGGGGGGATGCTGAGAACCTCTCACATCCCGGCTCGGTTGGGGAAGTTCAGACCTCGAAAATTCTTGGGTGTCCTTGCTGGTTGTGGATGTGCCGTGTGGACAAAAAGGGACAGTTTCCACCCGGCTGAATCATTGTTCATGGAAAAGATGAATGCGTAAATATCTCCCGGAAAATGGGATGAGATGACGCCTGATCAACATGGCATCCCCATTGCTCTACGGCATTCGTCCGCAGCGCACAGGGCTTCTGCGGGGCGAACCTGAGTTGATCCGGCAATCGGGTTCGAAAAGGAGAAACCGGTGGAACGCTGCGCATGAAGAAAATCGAAGCAATCATCAAACCGTTTAAGCTGGAGGAAGTTAAGGATGCCTTGCACGACGTTGGCATCGAGGGGATGACCGTCAGCGAGGTCAAGGGGTTCGGTCGGCAGAAGGGTCACACGGAGATCTACCGTGGCAGCGAGTACACCGTCGACTTCCTCCCCAAGATCAAGCTCGAGCTGGTAGTGTCTGACGCCAAGGTCGGTGACGCCACCGCAGCGATCGTGAAGGCCGCGAAGACCGGGAAGATCGGTGACGGCAAGATTTTCATCTCGACCATTGATGAAGCCCTCCGAATCCGCACGGAGGAGCGGGGTGACGCGGCCGTTTGAGCCTGCCGAAACCCAATGGAGCCCACAAACAATCCAAGCCCACAGACAAAACTACCATGAACAGAACCCTTCGCATGATTCTGCTGGCCCTGATGGCTGCGCTCTTTGGAGCCGCGGCGCTTCAGGCGGCCGACGAGCCGGTCCGCTCGGTGACCGAACGCCTCGAAGATATCGAGGCCTACATCAACAACGCCGCCCGGAATGGCTCGACGAACGCACCGTCGAAGATTGCCGGTCCGGGTCCCGGACACAACGCGTGGCAGATGACTTCCACCGCCTTGGTCCTCTTCATGACCCTTCCAGGCCTCGCCCTCTTCTACGGTGGATTGGTCCGGAAGAAGAACATCCTGTCGGTGCTCGCCCAATGCATGGGCATCGCCGGTCTGGTGACCATCCTTTGGTGGGCGATCGGTTACAGCCTCTCCTTCGGTGCGGGCAATGCCATCATCGGTGATTCGACCTACGCCATGTTCAAGGGGGTCCAACCAGGCAACGTGGGTGCCGGCTATCACTGGATCAGCGATTCCATGTGGGCGATGTTCCAGCTCACCTTTGCCATCATCACCCCGGCCCTGATCCTCGGTGCCATCGCGGAGCGCATGAAGTTCCTCGCGGTGCTCGTCTTCGTGGCCCTGTGGATGTTCGTCGTCTACTTCCCGTTCGCCCACATGGTGTGGTCGACCACGGGCTTGATGTGCGGTCCCCTCAACAAGGATGCCGCCATCAAGGCCATCGACTTCGCCGGTGGTACGGTGGTCCATATGACCTCCGGATGGAGCGCACTCGTGCTGTGCATGATCCTCGGCAAGCGCATTGGGTTTGGTAAGGAGCAGATGACGCCGCACTCCATGACGCTGTGCATGGTCGGCACGGGCATGCTCTGGGTGGGCTGGTACGGCTTCAATGCCGGTTCGGCCCTCGGCGCGGATGCGATCGCTTCCAATGCCTTCACCACCACGACGCTGGCGGCGGCTGTTGCCGGGTTCGTCTGGCCGGTCTGCGAATGGATCACCCGCGGCAAGCCCAGTGTCCTGGGTTTCTGCTCCGGCATCGTTGCCGGTCTGGTCGTCATCACCCCTGCATGCGGTTACGTGACCGCGACCTCCGCCGTCATCATCGGTGTTCTCGCCGGCATCGTTCCGTTCCTTGCCTGCAATTACCTCAAGCGCATCCTCGGATATGATGATGCCCTCGACACCTTCGGTGTCCACGGCATCGGCGGCACGATGGGTGCAATCCTGACGGGTGTCTTCGCTGACGAGAGCGTCAACGGGGTGCTCGGCAAGGGTGGCATGGACCTCATGCCTGGATTGCTGGTCAACCAGCTCAAGGCGGTGGGTCTGACGATTGTCTGGAGCGTGGTGGCAACCGCGATTCTGGCCTTCATCGTGAAGGCGATCATCGGCCTGCGTCCGACGGAGGAAGTCGAGCGCATGGGCCTGGATATCGCCGAACACGGCGAAGAAGGTTACCACGGCTGAGCAGCTGTTGGTCTCCCGCGCGCCGGTGGATTGCCCGAAAGGGGGGTCCCCGGCGCTTTTGCTTTTGCGGGTCAGTGCGCGCGGACGATCAGGCCCGTGGTGTTGTCCTTCCCGCTGCCCGCGAGCGACGCTTCCACGAGGCGTCGCGCCGCTTCGGGTGCGGTTGGATCGGGATCGTTGCGGAGGTGTTCGGTGATCCGCTCATCCAGCAGTCCGTCCACCAGTCCGTCGGTGCACAACAGGAACAGGTCGCCGGGTTCGATGCCGAGCGCGCCCAGTTGGGGTTCGACGAATTGGTTGCCGGCACCGAGGGCCTTTTGCAGAGCGCTTCGCCGGGGATGCGTGCGCGCCTGCCACGCGGAGATCTGGCCGGTGCGGAGCAACCACCCGACATGCGTGTCGTCCTGGGTGACCTGACGCAGCGGACCGCCATCGCCGGGGAGGTGGTAGATCCGGCTGTCTCCGACGTGCGCGAAAAACATCCAATGCGGTGTGAACCAGGCGAGACTGAGGGTGGTCTGCATGCCCGAGCACTCCTCGTAACTCTGACCGAGATAGGTCAGCGCCTTGTGGATCTGGGAGACCAGTTCACCGAGGACATCGGTGTGCCCCGCGGAAAGACCTTGTGCTGCCTGCTTGAAGGCCCGCGGCATCAGCGTCGACAGCTTCTCCACGGCGACGCGGCTCGCGAATTCCCCGGCCAGTTCGCCGCCCATGCCGTCACACACCGCAAACGCGGCATCCATGGCGTTCAGGTCCGATTCCCCGTGCTTGCCCAAGCGCTGGATCTCACGGCCGTCGAAACGGACGCCCAGAAAGGAATCCTCGTTCCCGGGACGGACGTGTCCACGGTCGGTGCAGGCCGACCAGGTCAGGCGTTGGACCTTGGGGCGGTTGGGATCGATGGCCGGGGGGCGATCAGCAGATGGGTTCACGCGGGGGTGGGCAGGATCGTGGCGAACTCGAAATCGATCAGGCAGAAACGGCCGTCCGACTGCCGGTAGGTGATGTTCCGGATGTTGATGTCGTCGTGGCGGACACCGTACGCCTCCAAATCGGCAAAGACCTCGTTCAGACGCGCATCGTCGATCCGTTCGACGCGGGCACCACAATTGGTGGTGATGATGCGGAGTTGGCTGGAATCGGCTTCGAGGAGCTTGGGGACGAAGGTGCATCCCCGCTCAGCCAGGAGTTGCAGGACGCGGACCTCGTGGTCGAAGCGCGTGCGCGCGTCGGGGCCATGGTAGGCCTTCACGACGCGTCCATCGAAGGTGAGGTGGACCGTGGAGCGGAGGGTGTCCTTGACCTTCAGCATGGGTGATCAGGGAGAGGCATGGGAGCAAGGAGGTGTGTGGTCATTATTGATCAGAGTGGCATCAATGGGGCAATGGTTGGGTTCGAAAGAATCCATTGGAACCATGAGTCGAACCGTTGAAACCAGCGATAACCTTGTGAAAAGGGCTCAACCAAATGGCCCAGACTGCAAAATTGTGGTGGCATGGCACTCTTCGTGCGGCTAAGGCAGAAGGCGCCTACGCGAGGAACCATGACGAACGTGGGCGCGCAGAACGTAACCTGTTAGACTCATCCATATGGCGAAGTACAAGCTCGAATATATTTGGCTCGACGGCTACGAGCCCGTCCCGAACCTCCGCGGCAAGACCCAGATCAAGGAGTTCGATGCTTTCCCCAAGCTGGAGCAGCTCCCGCTGTGGAACTTCGACGGCAGCTCCACCCGTCAGGCCGAGGGTCGCAGCTCGGATTGCGTTCTCAAGCCCGTGGCCATCTACCCGGACTCGACCCGCAAGAACGGCGCACTCGTGATGTGCGAAGTCATGATGCCGGACGGCAAGACCCCGCACCCCTCCAACAGCCGCGCCACGATCCTGGACGATCCCGGTGCCTGGTTCGGGTTCGAGCAGGAATACTTCCTCTACGAGGATGGTGTTCCCCTCGGGTTCCCGAAGGGCGGCGGTTTCCCCTATCCCCAGGGCGAATACTACACCGGCGTCGGCTACAAGAACGTCGGTGATGTTGCCCGCGAGATCGTCGAGGAACACCTCGACCTGTGCCTCGATGCCGGCATCAACCACGAGGGCATCAACGCGGAAGTCGCGAAGGGCCAGTGGGAATTCCAGATCTTCGGCAAGGGCTCCAAGAACGCCGCTGACCAGGTCTGGGTCGCCCGCTACCTCATGATGCGCCTGTGCGAGAAGTATCAGGTCGACGTCGTCTGGCACTGCAAGCCCCTCGGCAAGGACGTGGATTGGAACGGTTCCGGCATGCACTCGAACTTCTCCACCACCCACCTCCGCGAGGTTGGCGGCAAGGAATACTTCGAAGCCCTCATGGCGGCCTTCGACAAGTACAAGAACGAACACATCGCTGTGTACGGCCCCGACAACCACCTGCGCCTCACCGGTCTCCACGAGACCCAGTCGATCGACAAATTCAACTACGGTGTCGCCAACCGCGGCGCGTCGATCCGTGTCCCCCACAGCTTCGTCAATAACGGCTACAAGGGATACCTCGAGGATCGCCGCCCGAACTCCCAGGCCGATCCGTACAAGATCGCCAGCCGCATCCTGCAGACCATCGCGACGGTTCCGACGAAGTAATCCGTCGTCCGTTGGGTGATTCCAAGGCCTCCGCGCTTACCAGCGCGGGGGCCTTTGCCTTTCGCTGCTGGGATCGGAGGGAGACGGCCGGAAGAAGGGGCCGCGGGATCTGGGGGAAGGAAATGGTCGGGACGACAGGATTCGAACCTGCGACGTCTTGCTCCCAAAGCAAGTGCTCTACCAGGCTGAGCTACGTCCCGTTTACCGCGTCGAACGCGCTGACTATCCGGGTTCAATCGGAGATGAGCAACCGGAATTCTGGATTCCGTCAACCGCATGCAACGGGGTGGCGACGTCCTCGTCGCCGTTCCAAAGCCACTCCCAATGGCGATGAGGACATCGCCGCCCCGGATCCTTGTCAAAATGGGGCAGGCTCAAGATACGCCCACAACTGCCCCCGTTGTAGGCCGGGTGCCCTCACCCGGAGTTCTCCATGCCCCGCCGCGTGGGGGCACGCGGCCTACAACCGGCTGGAAACTCCGTGTGCGGACTGGCGGGAACCCATGGGAGCCGCTTTCATGGAGACCTGCCTTCCGTCCGACCGTTGGCATGGGGTCGCGTTCGGCTGGGAGCAGAGTGAGACCATGCGTTCCTGGATCCTGTTCCTGTGGGTTTCGTGTGTTGCCGCAACCGTGTCCGCCGCCACGCCCGCCCTGCCACGATTGAAGGTCAGCGAAAACAAGCGCTTCCTCGTCACCGAGGACGGCCGGCCGTTCTTCTGGCTCGGGGACACCGCCTGGGAGTTGTTCCACCGACTCGACCGTCGCGATGCGGAGACGTACATCAAGAACCGTGCGGAAAGGAAGTTCACCGTCATCCAGGCGGTGGCCCTCGCCGAACTCGACGGGCTCAACGACCCCAACGCCAATGGCGACCGTCCCCTCGAAAAGAACGATCCCACCCGTCCCAACGAGAAATACTTCACCCACGTCGACTTCATCGTGAAGCGCGCCAACGAACTCGGCATGTACGTCGGGTTCCTCCCCACCTGGGGCGACAAGTGGAACAAGAAGTGGGGCACGGGACCCGAGATCTTCACCGTCGCCAACGCCGAGCAGTACGGGGAATGGCTCGGACGCCGCTACAAGGATGCCGGCATTGTGTGGATCCTCGGGGGCGACCGCCCCGCCGAGACCAACAGCCACAAGGAGATCACCCGGGCCATGGCCCGGGGCCTGCGTCGTGGCGACGGCGGCGCGCATCTCATGACGTGGCACCCGGCCGGCGGGGCCGGTTCCAGCCAGCATTTCCACGGCGACGATTGGCTCGACTTCAACATGCGCCAGAACGGCCACAACCCCGAGTTCACCGGGCGCTACGACCAGACGCGCGTGGATTACGACCGTTCCCCGGTGAAGCCCGTGCTCGATGGGGAACCCATCTACGAGGATCACCCCGTTTCCTTTGATGCGAAGAAGAACGGGCACTCGGTCGCCGCCGACGTCCGGCGTCCCCTCTACTGGAACCTCTTCGAAGGGGCCTTTGGCCACACCTACGGCCATCACTCCGTCTGGCAGATGTGGAGCCTCTCCAAGAAGCCCGTGAACGATCCGCTCATGCCATGGACCGAGGCCATCCTCCAGCCCGGTGCTGCCCAGATGCAGCATGGCCGCGCGCTCATCGAATCACGCCCGTTCCTCGATCGCGTCCCGGCCCCCGAAGTCGTGGTCGCCGACCGCGTGGAGACATCCGTCCCCGGCGCGGGCCGATACCGTTTCGTCGCCACGCGGGACACGGCGGGCACCTTCGCGATGATCTATGTCCCGGTCGGTCGCCCCTTCAGCGCGAAGCTGCAGGTGATCCGCGGAGAGAAGGTGAAGGCGTGGTGGTTCAACCCCCGCACCGGCAAGGCCGATGCCATCGGCGTGTTTCCCGCCGAAGGCGAACGCACCTTCATCTCGCCCACCCCCGGCGAGGACACCGACTGGGTCCTCGTCCTCGACGACGCCTCGAAGAAGTACGGTCCCCCCGGCGGCAAGGCGCTGGGAAGGTGAGGGGGCGGCGGCACACCTTGAAGGTCGGACGCCCTTGCCTCAGTTGTCGAATGAGTGGAGGTACAGGTAGCCGGGCTCCAAAACCTCCCCCTTCACCGACGCGGAGTCATCCTGAAACTGGGGGGCAGATACGACCCATTGCCTCCATCGCCTCCGCCCTCACATCTCCTTGAGGATCCGCTCCATCAGGTCCGGGAGGTTGCAGATGAGATTCCTCGGGCCCATCGCGGATTTCGACGTGTTCGAGACCAGCACACGGTAGTCCGCCTCGATGAGATCGGTAGCCTTGTCCAGTCGGGCAATGTCCTGTGGCGAGGGACCGTGCGAGGGTGGTCTTGCCGGCCTGACGTGGACCAAGAAGAGCGGCAGCGGGCTCGCTGGTGAGCCGCTGAAGCAATTGGGGTTGAACGATTCGAGCGATCAAGTTGCAGATTGAACACTCATTTTCAATCCGCAAGGCGAGCCCGGATTCGAGGCACACCACGCATGCATCCCGTTGATCCTGGTTCCCTCAGCGTCTCTGCCCCTCTGCGCGAGATCTTTCCTGCCTGGGGCCGGCTCAGGGGCGCATGTTGAAACTGCCCCCGTAAGGAACGGTGTGGCGACGTCCTCGTCGCCGTTCCAAAGCCATTCCCATGGCGATGAGGACATCGCCGCCCCGAATCCTTTCCAAAAGGGGGCAGTGTGAAGGTGCGCCCTCACCCAACGGTGAGCCCCTTCACGTGTGGCCGAAGCCCCGTTTTTCTGTCTCCCTCAGCGTCACTGCCCCTCTGCGCGAGATCTTCCCTGCCTGGAGCGGGTTCAGGCGGGGGTGGTGAGGTGCTTGCGCAAGAAGGCAAGGGTGCGGTCCCAGGCGAGCTGGGCGTTCTCGGCGTCGTAGCGGGCCGTGGAATCGTTATGGAAGCCGTGGTTGCACTTCGGATAGCGGTGCAACGTGTAGTCCACGCCCGCGGCCTTCAGGTCGGCTTCACACTCCGGCCAGGCGGCGTTCACGCGGTCGTCGAGCTCGGCGAGCTGCACGAGCAGCGGGGCCTTGATGTTCTTCCGGACCTCCTTCGCCGCCGGGGTGCCATAGAAGGGAACACCCGCGTTGAGGGCGTCGGGGATCGTCGCCGCCAGCATGCTGACAATGTAGCCGCCAAAGCAGAATCCGACCGCACCGAGCCGGCCGTTGCCGGCCTCGTGGGTCTTGAGGAAACGCGCGGCGGCGATGAAGTCCTGTTCGATCTTGGCGCGGTCGAGGGAGGACTGGAGCGCACGGCCTTCGTCGTCGTTGCCGGGGTATCCGCCCTTGGGATGCAGCGCGTCCGGGGCGAAGGCGATGAATCCGGCCTTGGCAGCGCGACGGGCGACGTCGGCAATGTACGGGTTCAGGCCGCGGTTCTCGTGGACGACCAGGATCAGTCCGGGCTTCCCGACGGGCTTGGTGGGGGTGACCAGATACCCGCGTCCCTCGCCATGGCCTTGCGGCGAGGGGAAGGTGACGTAGCGGCCCTTGATGTCGGGATCATTGAAGGACACCTGCTCGGCCTGGGCGTACTCGGGCATCAGCGCGCCGAGCAGGGCGGACATCGTCAGCCCGGTGGCGGTGAGGGTGCCGAGACGCGTCATGAAGGTGCGGCGATCGATGATCCCGTGGGCGTACTCGTCGTACCAGTTGAAGGCTTCCTGCGGGATGATGTGGGTCGGTGCCGGTGCGGCGGTGGTGGCAGTCGCAGGCGTCGTGAGGGGCGTGGGGGCGATCATTTCGGTATGCATGTGGATGGAGCTGTGGGTGGCGTTGTGGGTGGGG
>JAIXZE010000139.1 GCA_027489875.1 Verrucomicrobiales bacterium | reverse complement strand
TGCGAAGCACTGCGCGAACTCAAGCCGGTCGAACTCCGCTTCACCCCGGACGACGCCGCCCCCGAACTGAACGAGTGGTTGCAAGCCGACTGGACCACGGCGCCGCAGGGCTCAGGGAACCTGGGAGAACGCCTCGCCTCCGCCACCCAGGACCATTTCCACAACGGCGCGTCTTCCGTCGTGATCATCGGTTCCGATTGCCCCAAAATCACCGCGGCTGACATCCGGAACGCACACCAGGCCCTAGCCTCCAGTGACGTCGTCCTGGGCCCCGCGTCCGACGGTGGCTACTGGCTGATCGGACTCCGTCGTCCGACGGTGGGTGTCTTCGACAACATTGCGTGGAGCACCGAAACCGTCCTCCAACAGACCCTGGAAAGAGCCGCCTCCCTCGGACTCTCCGTCACCACCCTGCGCCAACTCGACGACATCGACACCCACGAGGACTGGCTTCGATGGGTGGGGAGGAAAGTTTAGGATTTCAGTTTCAAGTTTTGTTGCTCCGGATCCTGAAGTCACCCGCAGTACCTTTGGGCTCGCATCCCCCAGACATGCGTCCCCCACTCGCCCTCGCCGCAACGCGGCGCACGGTGATAGCCCAGGGTGAAGCGGAGCGGAACCCTGGGTCACCCCACCCCATGACGCCTCGCCCCAAAGGGGCGAACGGTGACCACACCCACCCTGTTCCGGGTGCCCTTTCAGGGCACAGAGGAGGTTGTGTGGCGTGGTCCCCGGGGTTCCACCCCGGGCTTTCACCTGTTGCCCCTTCGGGGCACGAGCACGGCACGCCGAAGACGTTCCGGTGGTCGGCAAGGTATGCGAATTCCAAATCAAAGTCCTCTTCCCCAAGTGCGAACTGGAATCTAGCACCCCCCTGCGGGCCGGGTGCCCCCACCCGGCGAATTCCACGAACCGCGGCGTGAGGGCACGCAGCCTACAGTGGGAGCTTCTGGAAACTGGCCACTGGGAACTGGCAACTCCGTGTGAAGGCCGGGTGCCCCCACCCGGCGAATTCCACGAACCGCCGCGTGAAGGCACGCAGCAGGGTCAAGGTGATGGTCACGGGATCGAGACTTACATCAGCCGGGTAGTTCACCGGGCTGGCGAGTGCAGGCTCAGGAAGCTGGCCGGGGTGAGCGCCGCCACTGGCGATTCAACGAAATCACCCACGTTCCGCGTGATAATGAAATCCGACGACGTCGACATTGCCACCGTCGTTACCACTGCATCCTCAAAATCTCCAAACCGGAGACGCCTGGCTGCCTGCCAGCCTGCCGCATCAAGATTGCCGATCTGAAAATGTTGCAGCACATGGTCCAGCGCGGCCTCCGCATCGGGCTTGGACGCGTATTTGCGCACCAGATAGTAGAGGGTCGTCAGCCCATGAGCCGGGTATACACCGCTGAGTTTTCCCGCCGTGACCAGGCTCACGACCTGTGCCGACGCAGCGTAGTGCGGCTCACGCTTTTGGAAGACATCCAGAAGCACGTTGATGTCCAAAATGACCTTCACCTGTGCTTCTGATCGAGGTACCTACGGTGGGCGTCTTCACCGGCAACCTCCGGCGAAATGATCCCGGTCGCCGCCGCGACTTCAGGATGGACGGGCCTTTGGAGATGCTCGCGCAGATGGCGTGCCTGCTGAGCGAGGAGCGCCTCCGCTGAAATCCCCTGTGCCGCCGAATAGGCGCGGAGAAACGCGAGGTCTTCGTCCGGCATTGGAACGGTCAGCGTCAACATGAGTGAACAATGCCACGCCGCATTGCTGCGGCCAAGCCCCTGCTGGAATCCTCGTTCATCAGCCAATGCAGGATCCGTTTCCGACCGATGGTCGTGCCGGTGGCCAGAACCAGTCCGTCACCAACGACACATCACAAACGGCGGGATACCAGTGCAGCGTCTTGGCACCTTTCAGGCGTTCTCGGCTGCCGAGGTCTGGCGCGCGCAGGTCCGGCCAGTCGTAATCCTCCACAGTGCTGGGGAGCGGGATGACGCTCCACTCCGACTCACGGGCGACGCCCACCTCGTTGCCCACCCAGCGCACGTCCGGTCCCTTGGAGACGATCACGGCGTTGGGCTGAAGTTCCCGCACCAGGCGGTAATAGCTGGGAAAGTCGTACGCCTGTTTGAGGCGCGAGGGCTGGGCACCGTCAAACCACACCTCGGAAATCTCACCGTAATTCGTGAGAAGTTCGCGAAACTGGTTGCGGAAAAACCCGTTGTAGGAAGCTGGGTCGCGGCCGTAGGTGGGTTGGTGGAGGTCACCTGGGGACAGATAGACGCCGAATCGCAACCCGGCCTTCCGGCACTCCTCCGAAACCTCGCGGACGAGGTCCCCCTTTCCCTCCCGCCCCGGGGAGTTGCGGACGGACTGATCGGTGAACTTGCTGAGCCAGAGACAGAACCCATCATGATGCTTTGCAGATGAGCACCATGCCGGACGCTCCCGCGGACTTAATGAATCGGACCCACTGGCCGGCATCCAAGGTCGCCATGTTGAATGCCTTTGGGTGCCATTCCCCGTGGTCAGGGCGTTGTCCTTCTTGTCCCAGGTGGGTTAGGTGCCTCCGACGGTGATGGCACGGTCCTGCCCGTCGTAGCCATAGGTGCTAATCCACTGCAACCAGCCTTTACTTCCACGATTGGACGGGGGCCGTTCCCTCGAATCTTGAAGCTCCCCTCACGGCTTGACCCGGAAACTCCGAAACGCCGGCTCCGCGGCCTTCTTCTGCTGGTTCCCGTCATCGCTCAGGACCAGCAACTCCTGCGCCTCACCCGACCCGATCACCGTCATGGCCTCCGGATTGAAATGCTTGAACCCCGTTCCCTTGATCTCCTCCACCGGTGCCGTCCCACCCTCCCATCGGAACAGCTTCGCCTTGGCCGCCCCCTTCACCCCGCCACCAATGATGAAGTGCTCCTTTCCTGACCAAACCATGTCGCGCACACCCAAGCCACCCAGGTCCAGGAGCACCGGATCGCCCAATCGTGCCTTGCCCCCGGCCACCGTCTCGGGCGGGTTCAGGATGGGAACCAGCAATGCCTTGCCATCCACCAGCGGCGACCGGAACCCCACCAGCAGATGTCCCTCTGCATTGGCCCCCAGTCCCTCGATGTTCAGCCCGCCCACTTCAGGCGAAACCGCCGCCGCCTTGCGCAGGCCGAGGGCCTCGTAACGCGGGTCAGCCAGCAGCACATCCAGAAACCCCGCATACGGCTTCCCTTCCGGCACCAATCGCCCGCCATCCTTCCCGCCCTCGAATCGCGTCGCCAGCAACCGCTGCCGGTTATGGCGCGGCTTCCCATCCTTGTTCCGCCCATGGGATCCGATCCAGTAGACCCGGTCCCCGATCCTTGCTGCGCCCTCCAGATCAATCTCGGTCGACTTCCCGAACACCCCCGCAAAGTGCGAAAGATCCAATTGGGCGATGGCCGGCCCCTCGGCATCGATGGGATACATCTGCAGGACGTTGGCCTCGTCGCTCGCGGTGACGAAGGTCTTGTCGTCGAGCAACACCACCGCCGAGGCGTTGGCGATTCCGGTGTGGACGGTCACCGGTGGTGCCGTGAGCCCACAGGCACCACCCAGTCCAAGGAACGTCGCCACAAGACAGAAACGCTTGAAACCTGCGGGTGTGTTCATGGTTCTCAATTTCAGCATCAATCGTGCCGCCGTCAAAGATCGTTCACAGCCTTGGCGGATGCCCTTCCACTTCCTACCCTGATCCCCATGCCAGAGAAGTCGGTCAACGAACTCCGGGCCAATGTCCGCGAGATCCACGAGAAGGGCATTGCCGCCCTCCAGAAGAACAACCTCGATTACGCCATCGAACTGTTCATGCAGGTGCTGCGGCAGGAACCGGGGTGCTTCGACACCCGTCAAGCCCTCCGCGCCACCCAGCACCGCCGCGCCGGCAACAAGTCCGGAGGCCTCTTCAAGAAGTTCCTGGGCGCCACCAACACCATGACCAAGGGCCGCCTCGCCCTCCGCAGTGACCCGCTCGAAGCCCTCATCATCGCCGAGGAAGCCCTCAACGACGACCCCACCAACGCCGGTGCCCACCAACTCCTCGCCGACGCCGCCCTCGCCTCCGGCTTTCCCAAGACCGCCATCCTCAGCCTTGAGGTCGCGTTCAAGTTCAACCCCTCCGACCGCAAGCTCGCCGAGAAACTCAGCGACACCTGCTCCCAGGCCGGCCAACGCGCCCGAGCCGAGAAGATCCTCCGCGACCTCCTCGAACTCGATCCCACCGACCCTGGCCTGAACGAGAAGCTCAAGAACCTCCTCGCCAGCCGCACCCTCACCGAAGGCGGCTACGAAGCGCTGGCCGACGGCTCCGGATCCTACCGCGACATCCTCAAGGACAAGGATCAGGCCGTCCTCCTCGAACAGGAGCAACGCACCGTCAAGGACGAGGACGTCGCCGCACGCCTCATCAAGGATTGCGAGGCCCGTCTCGCCACCGAGGGCAACAACCTCAAGCTCATGCGCGACATCGCCGGCCTGCATGAGAAACGTCAGGACTACGACGCCGCCATCGCCTGGTACCAGCGCATCCTCGACATCGGTGGCGTCTCGGATCCACTCATCCTCAAGGCCATGCAGGACGCGCGCCTCGCCGCATTCAATCTGCAGGCCAGCCGAGTCGATCCCAATGCCTCGGACGCCGCCGCCCAGGTCGCCGCGATCCAGGCCAGTCGCGAGACTTTCCTCCTCGAGGACGCACGTCGGCGCGCCGAAGCCAATCCCACCGATCTGCACGTCCGTTTCGATCTCGGCGAACTCTACCTGCGCGCCGGCCGCATCACCGAGGCCATCGGCGAACTCCAGAAGGCTCAGAACAATCCCAACAAGCGCATCGCCGCCATGGTCCTGCTCGCCCAGTGCTTCGCTCGGCGCAACATGAACGACCTCGCCGCCCGCAAACTCCAGGAAGCCCTCAAGGAGAAGATCGTCTTCGACGACGAGAAGAAGGAGATCCACTACCAACTCGGCTGCATCCTCGAAAAGATGACCAAACGCGAGGAAGCCATCGACCAGTTCAAGATCATCTACGAGGCCGACATCAGCTACCGCGACGTCGCTGAGAAGGTCGATTCCTACTACGCCTCCCAGGGCTGATCGGATCCCCTTGATTGAAGGCCCGCTGCCCCCAGCGGGCGGGTCCCCGTAACACCCACCCATTCCAACTGGATCGCCCCGCATTCACTTCCCTCCACCCCATGAGCACCACCCCGACCCACGCCCCGTTCGACTGGGAACCCCAGTTCGTCCAACTGTGGCATCAGGCCCTCGCCCGATTCGCCTCCGGCCGGCAATCCGCCAACCGCCTCTTCGAACCTTCCGAGCGAACCTTCCTCGCTTCCATCGGCTGCACCGAACAGGAACTCTTCGACTTCATCGAGGACCACGAGGGCTACGGCGGCGATCCCACCCTCGACACCGTCCTCGCCGTCCAACGGATCCGGTTCCGTTACCTCACGCTCGTGCCCGCATCCTTGCCACCCGTCCCCAGCGTCAACCTGAAGGCATTGCCCGCCAAGACCGACGCCGTCGACGGCATCGCGTGGCTTCCGCGCCTCATCGCCAAGGCCCGCCTCAAGCTCCGCGGCGAACTCCCGCCCGAACTGATGTACGGCTGCGGCGGCGACCGTCCCTTCCTCCGAAAGTGCGGCATCACCCTGCAGGACTTCCTCCAGTTGACCTGGGACAGCGGCACCAACGATCGCCCCATCATCGACGCCGTCCGCCGCGGCCGGTCCTGAGGGTAAGGATGGTGTGACGGATCCCGACTGAGTCGGCGGGTCCTCCTTACGCCGGAGGCGTTGCAGCATTTAGCCAATACGGGGTCGCGAGGCGCACCCCGGGGAAATTGACGAAGGGGCAACAACCCCGGAGGGGTTGCAGAGTTGCGAGTCTTCGCTCCGCCTTCAGGGTGTCCTTCGCACCACACTGACCACTGGGAACTGGGTTCTGGAAACTCCTCCTCACAACCCCGGTAACACCACCGGGAAAACCGCATTGGGCTGGGCCTCCTCGCGCAGCACCTGTTCCGCCTTCCCGATGATGTCCGCCCGCCCCGCCGCCAGATCCCGCGTTTCGCCAGGATCCGCATCCACGTCGTAAACCTCCCACACCCCTGGACTCTTCGTCGCCAGGCGTTGCCGCACCGCCTTCATCCCGCCGATCCGCACCGCCACCTGCCCTCCATACTCCGGGAACACCCAGACCATCGGCTTTCTTGGCGAGGCCTTGCCACCCTTCATCACCGGCCAAAGGCTCGTCCCATCCAAACCGTCCGGACGCTCGAGCCCCGCCACCTCACACAGGGTCGGAAACCAATCCGCGAAATATCCAGGAACATCGCTGACCGTTCCCGCGGCCACCCGCCCCGGCCAGCGCACGATCATCGGCACCCGGAGACCGCCCTCGTACACGCTGCCCTTGTACCCACGGAGTCCCGCCGTGCTGTTGAAGAAGGCCGCGTCCACCCCACCGATGTGGAAGTGCGAGTTCGTCGTTCCGCCGGCATGCGTCGTGCCGTTGTCGCTCGTGAACACCACCAGGGTCCGGTCCGCCAGACCTGCGACCTCGAGGGCCTTCAGCACGCGCCCCACATGATCGTCCAACTCCGCCACCATGGCCGCATACCCCGCGCGTGGCCGAGGATGCGGGAGGTACCCATGTTCCCCGCGGTACGGTTGTGTGTCCCAGTCCTTCGGGAACCGGTCCACGGTCTCCTTCGGCGGATGCATGGCCACGTGGGGTTCGATGAACGGGAGATACAGGAAGAACGGCTTGTCCTTCTGTCCGGCGATGAATCGCTCCGCCTCGGCCACCATGGGCCGAGAGGCGTAGACCTCTCCCAGTTGATCCTCCATCCGGACCTCGCCCTGCGCTTGCCGCCGATGTCCCGGCACAGCCTTGGCGTTGACCGACACCTTCTCGCCGTTCCGCCACAGGAACTCCGGGTAATAGCTGTGGGCCACCGCCTGGCAGTTGTACCCGAAGAACAGGTCGAATCCCTTGCGCCCAGGATCCCCCGTGCTGCCCACCGGACCCAACCCCCACTTCCCCATCGCTGCTGTGGCGTACCCCGCCTTCCGGAACGCCTGCGCCAGCGTGAACGCGGATTCCGAAAGCGGATGCTGTCCTTCCGTGAACTCCGGGAACCGCACCTTCGCCTGGATGTTCCCCCGGATCTCCGCCTTCCCGAGATGCCTCCCCGTTATCAACACGCATCGCGACGGCGCGCACACCGGAGCCCCGCTGTAATGCCGGGTGAACCGCATGCCTTCGGAAGCCAATCGGTCGATGTTGGGCGTGCGCAACCGCTGCTGCCCGTAACACCCCAACTCTCCCCACCCGAGGTCATCCGCCAGGATGAAGACAACGTTGGGCCGGGCGGAAGCCTCTGCTCCGAGCGCCCAACAACCCGAGACACCCGCCACCACCGCGATCCACAGCCATCGCAGCGTCTGCCAACTCACCGCGTGGCTCCTCCGTCCTTCGGTACCGTCCCCGCCTTCTGCAACTTCAGCAGCTTCGGCGCGATCACCGCCTGGCAGTAGGGCTGGCCCGGATGGTTCCGGAAGTAATCCTGATGATAGTCCTCTGCCTGATAGAACTTCGGCAACGGCACGATCTCGGTGACCACCTTGCCGCCCATCGCCCCGTTGGCCACCGCCTTCGAACGTTCGGCCAACGCCAACTGCTCCGGCGAGTGGTACATGATCACCGACCGATACTGCGACCCCACGTCGGCTCCCTGCCGGTTCAGTGTCGTCGGATCATGCGCCACCCAGAACACCTCCAGGATCCGTTCGTACGTGATCACTGACGGATCGAACTCGATCTGCACCACTTCCGCATGGCCCGTATTCTTCGTGCAGATGTCCTTGTAGGTCGGGTTCTCGGTCTTGCCTCCGGCATACCCGCTGACCACCGACTTCACGCCGGGGAGCTTTTCGTACACCGCTTCCACACACCAGAAACAGCCCCCGCCCAAGGTCGCCTTCTCCAACCGATTCGTCCCCGTCGTTGATTGCGTGTTCACCCGCACACCCTCGGTTCGCTCCGCTCCTCCCGCAAGCATCGCCACCGCACCCGTCACCCCGAGCACCATTCCCACGATCCATCCACGCCGGCTCTTGATTCGCATGCCGCACCTTGCCACGGCCACCGCCCCTCCGCCAGTCGGTAGAATGCCCGCCTCGAACGGGGAGGCGACGTCCCCGTCGCCGTTCCAGAGGCTTCCTCAGAGCGAAGAGGACATCGCCCCCCTCCGACACCCCGTTTTCGCGCTCCCCTCCATCACGTTTTCCTGTTTACTGGAATGCGTTCATGCCCCCGCTCCCGTCCATGCGCACACACACCTTGCTTCGGCACTGGGCCATCCTCCTGGTCGCCCTTGTCGTTGTCCGACTCGCCGGAACCGCGGCTGAGAAGGCCGGGACGTCCGCACCCCACTGGGCCTTCCAACCGATCGCAAACCCGCCCCTCCCCGCCGTCACCAATGCCGCCTGGTGCCGCACATCCATCGATCGATTCCTCCTCTCGCACCTCGAAGCCCAGGGCACCGAACCAGGCCCCGCCGCCGGCCGACGCACCCTCATCCGCCGCGCCAGTTTCGACCTGACCGGCCTCCCGCCTTCCCCCGAAGCCATCGACACCTTCATCGCCGATGATTCCCCCGATGCCACCGCGCGCCTGATCGATCAGCTCCTCGACTCGCCCCGCTACGGCGAGCACTGGGGCCGCCACTGGCTCGATGTCGTCCGCTATGCCGACACCGCCGGCGAAACCGCCGATTACCCCGTGCCCGTCGCCTGGCGTTACCGCAACTATGTCATCGACGCCTTCAACCAGGACAAGCCCTACGACCAGTTCCTGCGCGAACAGATCGCCGGCGACATCCTCGCCCGCACCGGGCCAACCGAACGTTACGCCGAACAGGTCATCGCCACCGGGTACCTCGCGATCTCCCGGCGCTTCGGATTCGACTCCGAGAATTACCACCACCTCACCATCCAGGATACGATCGACAACGTCGGCCAGAACTTCCTCGGCCTGACCCTCGGCTGCGCCCGTTGTCACAACCACAAGTACGATCCGGTCTCGATCGCCGACTACTATTCCCTCTACGGCATCTTCGAAAGCACCCGCTATCCGTTCCCCGGGTCCGAGCAGAAGCAACGCACCCGCTCGATGGCACCGCTGGTCCCTCCGCAGGAATCCCAGACCCGTTGGCGGGCCTTCGAGCAACGCGTCGCCACACTCGCAGCCCAGGTCGAACGGAACCGCCTGTCCGTCCCATCCGCGGTGCTGCGTTCCGTGAATGACATGGACGGCGACTTCGAGCTGCAGGCCCCCGCCGCTGGCGGCAGCAAAGGAGTTTTGGTCCCGCCCTGGGTCTATGAAGGACCCATCGCCATCACCACCGACGCCCAAAGCCCGTTCCGGAATGTCCATCCCTCCGGACGCGTCGGAGCCAGCATTCCGGCCGGCACCAACGCCTACTTCATCACCCAGGCACTGCCCTCCGCCCACACCGCCCCCGCTCCCAAACCGCTTCACCTGAATCTCGATTTCCGGACCAGCTCCGGGTCTTCCGCCGCCACCGGTCGCCACCGGCTCCGGCTCGGCACCACCGCTCCGAATTCCCCCATCGAGATCCTCCTCGCGGAAGAGGCCGTGGAAGTCCGCATCGACGGCAAGGTCCTCCCCGTCCGCCGCTTCAAGCCCGGCCAATGGCAGAACCTCCAACTGTCGCTCCACCCTTCCACCCGAACCTTCACCCTCACCTCCGGCACGCCTGGGGACACCGCATCCTTCGGTCCGCTCCCGGTCGACGCCGGATGGAATGGCCTGCTCGACCGCGTACGCCTGGATCCCGCCGAACCGTCCAGCGCACCGCTGCCCGCCCTCGCCATCGACAACCTCGCCCTTCAGGACCTCCCCTTCGCCCCCGTCTCCACCGCGCCCCCAACCCCGCTGGCGGGGTCCGCACCTGACATCGCCAGCATCGACGCCCAACGGGTCGCACTCGCAGGCATCGACGGTGACTTCGAACTCCAGTCGGACAACACGCCTCCCGAGAATCCCTGGGGCCCGGGACCGAACAGTGTCGTCCAGATCCGCGGTGCCTCCCAAAGCCCCTTCCGGAACATCCACCCGGCCGGCAGCCTCGGCATCCACCTGCCCAACAGCGGCGCGTACAATGGATTCGGGCAGACGCTCACGAACGTGTGGAAGGTCGACAAGACCGGCCGGATGTTCGTCAGCTTCGACTTCCGCATCGCGGGCACCGACGCCGGCGGCGACGGCTCGTGGCGCTTCTATCTGGGCCATGGTCCGGGCAACTCCGCCGCCGTCGAGGTGGCCATGAACAGCTCCCACTTCTACCGCCGCAGCGACGATTCCCGCGACATCGTCCAACCCCTGGTGGCCGGCGAATGGTACCAGGTCCAACTCGACCTGAACCTCCGCGACCGCCGCTACTCCGGATCCATCACCTCCGCGTCCTCCCGCAAGCCCACGCGCTTCGACGGGGCCCTCGCCAAGGGATGGGATGGCACCATCGATTACACCTTCATCGATTCCTACGGCCACCTCCCTGGCGTCAAACCGGCCCTCGATGCCGACAACTTCGCCATCGGCGAATCTCCGGTGCCCGCGCCGGATGCCCCCGACAACCTCGCGACCCGCACCGATCCTGCCGCGCGCCGGAAGCGCATTGCCGAACTGCGCAGCGAACGCTCCCGGATCCAGGCCGAGGGTGAACGCACGCGGCAGGAGCTCGCGACGCTCCTCGCCGAAGGCCCGGTCGCCTTCGCCTATGCCGTGGCCGAAGGCACGCCACGCGACGTCCGGATCCAACTCCGTGGCGAACCCGAGAAGCCCGGCGACCTCGTGCCGCGAGGAATGTTGCCTGTGCTTGGCGGACGTTCCCTTCCCTCAGGAACACGCGGCAGTGGCCGACGTGAGCTGGCCGAATGGCTCGCCAGCCCGCGCAATCCGCTGACCGCCCGCGTGATCGTCAACCGGGTCTGGCAATACCATTTCGGCGAAGGCCTCGTCCGCACTCCCAACGATTTCGGCCTGCGCGGCCAACGCCCCACGCACCCGGAACTCCTCGATCACCTCGCCACCCGCTTCATGGAATCGGGCTGGTCCATCAAGTCCCTGCACCGCCTCATCTTGAACAGTGCGGTGTACCAACTCCGCAGCCGGTACTCGCCCAACATCCCCAGGCCCACCCCCACGGCGCCCGCCGACGATTGCCCGCTCCTCACCAACGGCATGCCCGCCGCCCCAGCGTCGATGCCGGCAACCGCCGAGAACCCGGGCACCCATCCGCGCCGCCGCCTCACCGCCGAGGAAACACGCGACAGCCTCCTGCTCGTCAGCGGCACCCTCGACCTGTCGCCGGCCGAGGGCCATCCCTTCCCCGCGCCAACCACCTGGGGCTTTACCCAGCACGGTCCCTACAACGCGGTCTACGAACACAACCGCCGCAGTGTCTTCCTGATGGCCCAGCGCATCAAACGTCACCCGTTCCTCGCGCTGTTCGACGGAGCGGATCCCAACACCAGCACCGCCGGACGCCGCACCACCACCGTCCCGACGCAGGCCCTGTTCTTCATGAACGATCCCTTCGTCCACGCCTGCGCCCAACGCTTCGCCACCCGGATCACCAGCGCCTCGCCCACCGAATCCGAACGCATCGAAACCGCGTGGCGTCTCGCCTTCGGTCGGAAGCCGACCACGGACGAATCCGTTCAAGCAGTCCAGTTCCTTGCGGACACACGCGCCGAACTCACCGCCTCCGGACAAGCGGACCCCGCGGGTCAGGCACTCTCCGCCCTCGCCCGGGTGATCTTCGCCAGCAACGAATTCCTGACGGTCGACTGACCGGACGACCTCAAGCCACCACGTGCGGCTCGGTCTCCGCCTCGTAGTCGATTCCCGGCAGCCCGAATCCGAACAGCTTCAGGAACTCCTCACGATACCCGGCGGTGTCCGCCAACTGCTGCAACGTCTCCGTCGTCACCTGCGGCCACAGATCCGCCACGGCCTTCTGCACGTCGGCACCCATCTCCCAGTCATCGATCCGGATGCGTCCTTCGGCATCCACCGGCGTGGTGCCCTGTTCATACAAGCGCCCGAACAACCGGCGGATCTGCTCGATGCATCCTTCGTGCAGACCCTTTTCCTTCATCACCCGGTAGAGCAGCGAAATATACAGCGGCACCACGGGAATCGCCGAACTCGCCTGCGTCACCAACGCCTTGTTCACCGAGACGAACGCCCGACCACCCTTCGCGGCCAACCGCGCGTGCAGCGCATGCGCCGTCCGTTCCAGATCTTCCTTCGCCCGTCCGATCGTTCCGTTGCGATACACCGCCCAGGTCAGATCCGGCCCGATGTACGAATACGCCACCGTGTTGAACCCGGGAGCCATCACGCCGCCCGCCTCCAGTGCGTCCACCCACATCTGCCAATCCTCGCCACCCATGACCGTCACCGTGTCCGCCACCTCCTGCTCGGTCGCCGGCTCGATCGACACCGGGTTCACCGTCCACTTGTCGGTGTCCACCGTCTTCGAAACGAACGTCTCGCCCAGGGGCTTGAGCACCGACTTGGCCACCGCGCCGGTCTTCGGATGCGTCCGCCTCGGCGACGCCAGGCTGTAGATCATCAGGTCGATCTGGCCGAGGTCCGCCTTGATCCGGTCGATCGCCTGCTGCTTCACCGCGTCCGAGAACGCGTCGCCGTTGATCCCCGTCGCGTACAAACCGGCCGCACGGGCCGAACGTTCGAAAGCCAGCGTGTTGTACCAACCCGCAGTTCCCAACCGATCCGGCTCGCTCGGCTTCTCGAAATAAACCCCAAGGGTCGCCGCCCCACCGCCGAACGCCGCTGTCACCCGCGACGCCAGCCCATAGCCCGTCGAACTCCCCACCACCAACACCCGCTTCGGAGCGTTGGCAATCGGTCCCTGGCTGCGGATGTATTGCGCCCACTGTTCCACATGCGCCGCGCACCCCTCGGGATGCGCCGTGATGCAGATGAAACCACGCGTCTTCGGCCTGACAATCATGGGCCGCACTGTGCGGAGCCCCCCCCGCCGAATCGAGAGTTTTTCAAACGCCCCTCCTCAGCGGGCGCATCCCCCGGGCACGCATCCCGCGCCCGCCCTCGCCGCAACGCGGCGCACGGCGACAGCCCGGGGTGGAGCGGAGCGGAACCCCGGGTCACCCCAACCCCATGACATCTCGCCCCAACGGGGCGAACGTTGACCACACGCACCCCGTCCCGTGTGCCCTTTCAGGGCACAGGGGTCGTTGTGTGGCGTGGTCCCCGGGGTTCCACCCCGCTTTCACCGGTTGCCCCTTTGGGGCACGAGCACGGTACGCCGAAGGCGTTCAAGGGACTGGTTTCTGGAAACTCCCCCACGCGGCGCATCCCCAACCATCCCCCCGGGAGGGTTTCACCCAATTGGCAAACATGGGAATGCACCCGCAGCATGACCCATCGACGAACGAACCGACGTTCGCTCCACCTCACCACACCCGCCATGACCAACGCCAAGCTTGCCAAGCTTCTTCCCCTCCTTGAACTCGGCTTCGAGCAGGATTCCACCCTCCTCAAGGTCCTCGAAAGCGAACTGTCCACCGCGACGCACGCGGGCCAACGGTTCGGCCGGGACCTGTCCATGACCGAGCTCTGGACGAACCACTGGAAGCACCAGTGGGTCTGCGTCCACGCCATCCTTCGCGAAATCCGCTCCCTGATCGAGCGCATGGACTCCGCCATGAGCAGCACCGAAACCGACCGCCTCGACACCGCCGCCGGGGCCTGGGAACTGATCCAGTTCCAGGACGCCAAGCTCCTCGTCGCGCTGGGACTCATCCGCGGTGACATCTCCGCCCTCGACCCTGAAGTGAAACGCGATTGGAACTTCCACGCCCGCTCGATCGAGTCGTACCTCGGGGAGATCCACAGCTGCGCGCAGGCCATGCGCATCAAGCTCGAACTCCTCCGGCGTCATTCGCCCGCCGAGGCCTCCCGTTTCGCCATCACCATCTTCTCCCCGTCGCTAGGCCGGACCTCTGCCCAGACATCGCCGCACGAGCTCTTCGACGGCGAATACCGCCGGGCAGAACTCGAACTCCACCGCGAACAACACGAAGTCGGCAACCTCCTCAACACCCTGCAAAGCCTCGTCATGTGGGTCGAATCCCCGGAAGACCGCATGCAGCGAAACCGCTCTCTCCAGGTGGGACTGTCCTGATGTCACGTCCTGATCCAAAGTTGTCACCGCAGGGCTCTGACACCTGAAGTCAGCGGTTGTGCCTTTGGGGGTGCATCCCGCGCCCGCCATCGCCGCAACGCGGCGCACGGCGACAGCCCAGCGGTGGAGCGGAGCGGAACCCTGGGTCACCCCACCCCGTCACACCCCGCCCCAACGGGGCGAACGGTGACCATACGCACCCTGTTCTGTGTGCCCTTTCAGGGCACAGAGTTCGTTGTGTGGCGTGGTTCCCGGGGTTCCACCCCGGGCCTGGCAACTGGGAACTGGAATCTGGGAACTGAGCGCCCTACCCCACGTACAACGCCTGACGCAGTTCGTGCACGAGGACGCTCGTCACGGGGTACCGACGTTCCATGTCCTTCTCCAGACAGCGCAGGATGATCCGCTCGAGATCCGCCGGAATGTCGCCGTTCAATGAACGCGGGGTGGAAAACTCCGAACGATCCAATTGCCGCTTCAACACCAGATCGGCCGTATCCCCCGGAAACGGCTTCCGGAACGTCAGCAATTCGTACGCCGTCACCCCGAACGCCCACAGGTCCGCCCGGTGATCCACCGGCTGCCGCAACAACTGTTCCGGCGCCATGTACTGCGGGGTCCCCGGATTCCGGTCGAGCTTCCTCGGCGGATTCGGGATCGGCTGCGCGAGGTCGAAGTCCACCAACCGGATGCTGCCGTTGCGCGTCATCACCACGTTCTCCGGCTTGAAATCCAGATGCATGAACCCGTGGTCATGCAGGTGCTCCAGCGCCTCCGCCAGATCGATCAGCACCTGGGCGATGTTCTCGGACAACACCGGATCGTTGGCCGCCATCCGCAGCTTCAGGTTCTCGCCCTCCACGTACTCCATCACCAGCGCCAGCTCGCCATCGAGCTTCCCATGCTCCACGTACCCGATGACGCACGGATGCGGCGGCAACTGCTGCAACACCTCCGCCCCCGTCAGGAACCGCTTGCGCTCCGTGAACGCCAGCAGGCTGTTGTTCAGCATCAGACGCACGGCCACCGTCTGGCCACCGTCGTCGGTTGCCAGCCAGATTTCAGACATCCCCCCTGCATTGATCCGCTCATGCAGGGTGTATCGCCCCAATCGTGTCCCAGTTTCAGCCATGTCTGCGAAAAACGCTTCGGTGGGTAGCAAAGCCCGGGCCATCAGCGCAAATGACTTCGCCCAGAATTAGGCGTTGACCCCACCCTCTCCCACGCCTTTCATCTCATCCAATGGATTCACTTCGGGCATTCCGACTTACCAGCCTTTCGCTGCTTTCCGGCAGCGGGGCGGTCGGGGCTTGATCTGAACCTTCTCGGATTTCGTTCCCCATCGCCGCGCCGGCGGTGGGGTTTTTGTTTTCCGCAGTGCCCCAGCGCGAGCGCGACCGGGATCGGGTCCCAACCGCACGAGCCATGCAGAATCCTGCTTCCGCAAAATACCGTCCGTTCCCGCCGATCCACTTGCCGGATCGGCAGTGGCCCAACCGCGTCCTGACCGCCCCGCCCATCTGGTGCAGCGTCGACCTCCGCGACGGCAACCAGGCCCTCGCGGTGCCCATGAACGTCTCCCAAAAGTTGGAGCTGTTCGATGCCCTCGTGCGCTGCGGGTTCAAGGAGATCGAGGTTGGCTTCCCCGCCGCCTCCAACACCGAGTTCGCCTTCATGCGCCGCCTCATCGAAGAGAAGCGCATCCCCGACGACGTCACCATCCAGGTGCTCGTTCAGGCCCGTGAGGACCTGATCGAACGGACCGTCGAATCCCTCGTCGGCGCCAAGAACGCGATCATCCACCTCTACAACTCGACCTCTCCCGCCCAACGCCGCGTCGTCTTCGGCCTCGAGAAACCCGAGATCGTCGCCATCGCCCGTCGCGGCACGCGCTGGGTCCGCGAACGCGCCCACCGGCTCCCCGGCACCAACCTCCGGTTCCAGTATTCGCCCGAAAGCTTCTCGGCCACCGAGGTCGAGTTCGCCCTCGAGATCTGTGAGGCCGTCATCGACGAGTGGCAGCCCACGCCGGACAAGCCCATCATCCTGAACCTCCCCGACACCGTGGAGGTCGCGATGCCGAACATCTACGCCGACCAGGTCGAGTGGTTCATCCGCCACCTCCGCAACCCGGCCCTGGCCATCATCTCGCTCCACACGCACAACGACCGTGGCACCGGCGTCGCCGCCACCGAACTCGGCCTGCTCGCCGGAGCCCACCGCGTCGAAGGCACCCTCTTCGGCAACGGCGAACGCACCGGCAACCTCGACGTCGTCATCGTCGCCCTCAACCTGTACATGCACGGGATCAACCCGGGCCTCGATCTGTCCGACCTCAACGCCTTGCGCCACGTCTACGAGCGGTGCACCGGCATGACCATCCCGGCGCGCCAACCGTACGCCGGCGAACTCGTCTTTACCGCCTTCTCCGGATCCCACCAGGACGCCATCCGCAAGGGCCTCCGCGAACGCGAAGCCGCCCTCGACAAAGGCCTCTCGCCGTTCTGGGACGTTCCCTACCTCACCGTCGATCCCACCGACCTCGGCCGCGAGTACTACGAGGTCATCCGCGTCAACGGCCAGTCCGGCAAGGGCGGCGTCGCGTACCTGCTCGAAACCGAGTTCGGCATCGAACTCCCCAAGGACATGCAGCGGGAGTTCGGCCCCATCGCCAATGATGAGGTCGACCGCCTCGGCCGCGAGGTCCGCGGCCCCGAACTCCGCGGCATGTTCTGGGCGGAATACATCCACCGCTCCAGCCCCTACCAACTCCTCGGCTTCGAGACCGAGGGCCGCGACGGCATCGTCCGCTGCCGGGCCCGCGTCAGTGTCCGCGGTACCGAACAGAGGCTCGAAGGCCAGGGCAACGGTCCGATCGCCGCGTTCGTCCACGCGCTGATTGCCGGCGGTGTTCCGAAGTTCGAGGTCGTCCATTACGCCGAGCACGCCCTTTCCTCCGGCGAGGAAGCCAGCGCCATCGCCTACATCCAGGTCCGCCTCGCCGAGGGCCGGACCCGCTGGGGTGCCGGCGTCGACACCAGCATCGAACTCGCCTCCATCAAGGCCGTCCTCAGCGCCCTCAACCGCTCCTGAGCCCATGTTCCCGGCCCGTCGCCCCCGCCGGCTTCGCCAGTCCGAAGCCATCCGAGAGCTGGCGTGTGAGGTTCGGCTCCACCCGTCGAACCTCATCGCGCCCCTCTTCGTCCAGGAGGGCGACGGGCCGCCCACCCCGGTCGGATCGATGCCCGGCGTCTCCCGGCTTTCCATCTCCGACCTTGCCCGCGAAGCCGCTGAACTCGGCGCGCTCGGCATCCGCGGCATCGCCCTGTTCCCCGTCACCCCGCCACACCTCAAGAACCCCGAGGGCTCGGAAGCCCTGAACCCCGACTGCCTCGTCCTGCGCGCCGTCGCCGCGGTCCGCAAGGCCGCTCCCGGCCTCGTCCAGTTCACCGACATCGCCCTGGATCCCTACACCTCCCACGGCCACGACGGCGTCCTCACGCCCGATGGCCGCGACGTCGACAACGACGCCACCGTCGCGATCCTCGCACGCATGGCCGTGCTGCATGGCCAGGCCGGCGTCGATTTCGTCGCGCCCAGCGACATGATGGATGGTCGCGTCCACGCCATCCGCACAGCCCTCGACGCCGCGCATCTCGGCCGCACCGGGATCCTCGCCTACAGCGCCAAGTTTGCCTCCGCGTTTTACGGTCCCTTCCGCGAAGCCGTTGGCAGCGCCCAGGCCGCCGGCACCACCGGCCTCGACAAGCGCACCTACCAACTCAATCCCGCCAACCCCCGCGAGGCCATCGCCGACGCCCTCCTCGACGAACAGGAAGGAGCCGATGCCCTCATGGTGAAACCCGCCGGACCGTACCTCGACATCGTCCAGCAACTCCGTCAGGCCACCCGGCTTCCCATCGCCGCCTACCAGGTCTCCGGCGAATACGCCCAGATCCACGCCGCCGCACGCCTCGGCTGGCTCGACTACACCCGCGCCCGCAACGAATCCCTCCTCGCCATCCGCCGCGCCGGTGCCGACTGGATCCTCACCTACTTCGCCCGTGAAATGGCGCAGGAGATCCAAGTTTCAAGGTTGAAGCAGGTGTAGGCCGCGTGCCCCCACGCGGCGCAATCCCAAAGCC
>JAIXZE010000404.1 GCA_027489875.1 Verrucomicrobiales bacterium | reverse complement strand
GGTGGAGCGTGCGACCACATTGTAGAAGCCGGCAGGAAGTCGAAGCTGCGTGTCGAACCAACCCGATTCATCCGCCGTGATCTCGTAATCGGACGAGAGGCTGATCGCCACCTTGGCTCCCGGGACGGGCCTTCCATCCGGATCGTAGACGACCCCGACAAGGCGACCGGCGAGGTCTGCCTGCGGCGGGAATCGCAGGACGATGTTGGTGAGCGACGGACGTTCCGGGGTCAGCAGTCCGCTGACCTGCGGACGCCCGCCCAGCAAAGGCGACGACGCCGACACCGAGAAGGGACCGGCGATGAATCCCCCGGTACTCCACGTGCCTTCGGATGGATGGCTGAACGTCGCGACCGCAGACTTGAGCGAGGGCGCACCAAATTCATTCGGCCCGAATCCCATGACCTTGACCTCGGCACCGATGGGCACGCCCTGCGGATTCAGCACCACGCCGCCGAGCGTCGCTCCGGGCAGGTACTGGATGTTCGCGATCACCGTCTGGCCGTCGAAGGAAAGTTCGGTCTCCGCAAAGCCCCACGCGCCCGGATCAAAGCTTTCCGTCGAGAACCGTCCCACAGTCCCTGCCGTATACACCTGGGCCAACTGCCCCACGAGGGCCGCGGCCTCCTCCGCGCCCGCCTTGTCCGTCGCCGACGCGATCGCGTCGAGCGCCCGCTGCGCCAGTTCATCCGCCTTCTCCTTCACCGGAGGCGACGGCGCGCTGACCGTGAACGGCCCCAGACCCAGCCCGTTGAATTCGTAGACGCCACCCGCGTTGGCCGTCGTCCACAGGAACCCGCCCGGTTGCGGGATCGCCACACGGACACCCGCGACGGCATTGCCCGCCCGATCCTGCACCTTGCCCTGGATGCGCGCCCGCGCGGGCAACCGCAGCTCGACGTCGTCGAGGTTCCCCGGAACCACCACCAGACCCGCCGATGCTACCCGCGAGATTCCGTCCCGCGCATTCACCCCATCGATGCCGGCAACGATCAGGCCTCGTCCCAGGGGCACGCCTTCGAGCTCGAACCGGCCGTCCGGCCCGGTGCGCACGACGCGGCCACCACCGCCCACCAATGCCCCGGCCGCCGGATCGCTGTTCCAATACCGCACGATGCCGCGCACCCGCGTCGTTCCCTGCAAGGTCACCGGCACAAACTGTGGCGTCCCCGTGGCCAGGCTGATCCCGAGGTTCAATCCGCGGCGACGGCCATCCGCCGAAGCGGCCGCGATCCCGGCGGTCTTCTCCGGCACGCGCATCCGCCACGCCCCGTCCGCATCCGCCACGGTCTGGGCGTAGATGAACAACGCCTTGTCGTCCGTCGCGTAGACGGTCGCGTTGCCGTGCGTTCGCCCGTCCGGTTCCTGAACGACACCGACCAACTCGACGAACCGCTCTGCCAACGAAGGCAGCCGGAAGATCATCTCCAACGCTTCTCCCGGCGTCCCCAACCGACCTGACAACACCTGGGTGCGGATCTTGCCCGAGGCCTCGTCGGGAGACTCCGCCACCAACGAGAACACGCCGAGGGGAACGCCCTCGAAACGGAAGCTGCCGTCGTCGCCGGTGAACATGCCGCGGGCGAGTTCCCGCGAATCGTCATCCGGGAAAAGGTTCACCGCGGCACCCGCCACCGGCGTCACACCGTCCTCGGCAAGGACACGCCCCGTGACCACGCCGCGCCCGCGGAACCGCAGGGCCACGACCAGTTCCGTCCCGAGGCGACCGCCCCCGAGGTCGACGAGATCCTTGTAGGTCGCCCGATCGATGTTCTCGGCGGAGACGATGGCCTCGCCGAGCGAGCCGACGTTGAAGGCCTTCAACAACGCATCCTTCACGGTCGGCAACGCCGCCAGCGCCTCCAGACGTTCGCGACGGGGTGTCCCTTCCTGAGCGCCCTCCAGCAAGGCATCGAGCACCACCCGCGCCGCGGATTCGTCCATGGCCCGCGTATCGACCGCGGCGATCGTGAAGGCCACGTCGGCCGCGACGAAATCGAGGTCGAACGCACCGGTCTCATCCGTGAAGACCTGCGCCACTCGGTTCTCGGAGGGCAGGCACTTGCTGCCGACCCGGTCGGTCATCGTCAACGTCACGGGCACGCCGGGTGCCGGCAGACCATCAAGCCCATACACCCGCCCGCGCACGGCCACGCCCTGCGCCGTCACCGTCTCCACCGGGACGTCGATCGGGGCCAGCACGCCACCGCGCGGATCCGCGACGCCCTGCAAGCGCAGCCGGTAATCACGCGGCCGAACCGCGAAGTCCCCGATGCCCCGATGCAATTGCACGTAGGCCAGTCGCCCGTCCGGTTGCAGCCGGACCGTCCGCGCCCCGTTGCCATCCGGGAAGACGTAGGCCGCCGCTTCCTCGGCGCTGGCCTCCGTCACCGGTTTCGAGAACAGAACGCCCACCACCGTGCCCCAATTGTCGTACTCGATAAGCGGACAGTGCTGCCATGCGCGATCGGTCGTCACGGAGATGTCCTGCCGCACGGAGACCACCTGCGGCGGACGCTCGCGGATCTCCGTGCGGTTCGCGGCCACCAACGCCCCGCCGGGCCCACGCAACTCGGGCGAATCCGTACCAACGCCGGTCAGGTGGAACTCCGTCCCAGCCACCGACGACGGCAGCGTCCAAGTCCAATCCGCTGCGACGCCGTTGGTGCCGGTCGACACCAGGCGCAACCGCGCTCCCGTCGAAGCCCGTGAAGTCGTCCAACGTGCCGAACCCTGATTCGTCCCGGCGCTGACCCATGGCCCGACTCCATCCAAACCGCCAAAAACCAACACACCCCGCACACTGCTTCGCGACGCATCGGCTTCTCCCTCGGGACCGGTCCAACGCCATGCCCCTGAGTCATCCGACGCCGCCAGCCAGGAGGTGGCTGCCCCGTTGCCGGCCTGGTCCACCGCCCGCGCCCCGAACCAGCCAAACGCACCACCCTCCTGCGCGCTCACGATCCGGCCCACGGCTTCGCGCCACTCCCGCCCTGCCTCCGTCTCCCGGAGGATCTGCTCGAAGCCCTCGATCGAACGACGCTGGCCCTGCCAGTCCCGGACCACGTCCGCCAACACGCGCTCCAGCGGATCCCCGAACCGCACGCGCCGCCCGGCCTCGGCGAGATCGAGCACCCGTTGCGTCACGTCCTTCGCCGTCAACTGCAGCACCCCCGCCGGCAACCGCGCCGCCGTCGCCACGCCCAGGGCCTGGCCCAGCACCCGATCGCAGGCGCGCCGGAAGTCTTCCGGCAGTTCTTCCACCTCGGGCGGAAACCCGATCGCATCCGAACTCAGGTCGACACCGCGCTCGTCGATGCCCGACGAAAACTGCAGGCGCCCGGCCACCGAATCGTCCGAGGTCGAAAGATTGGAGAACAACACCTGCCCGGTGCGCTGCGACCGGAACCGGAACTGCGCCGTCACGCTCTGGCCCGGGGCGACGTCGCCGAGTTCGATCGTTTCGTCGCCGATCAGGACGGTGCCGCTCATCGCGTTCCGGTTCATGCCGACCCGGACCCGATTGGCCACGGTGTCGCCCGTGTTCACCAACGTGATCGAAGCGTTGTAGGGCTCGCCCGCCCGCACCCGCATCGGATGCAGGAAGGCCATCGAGAACTTCGCATTCCGCACCAGCACCGCTCCGGTCGTGCGACCGCGCAGGTTCGTCGGACCGGCCGCGAGCCCTTCCAGTGTCCCGCGCAACTCGAAGTCCAGCGTGTGCAATCCTTCCTGCAATCCTTCCACGAGAAACTCCGCCATGCCCGTCTCGCCCGGCTCGATCCGGTCGATGTCATCGCCCGTGCCCGGCTTGCCGTCGAGGCCCGGCAGGCGCACCGGGAGGTTCGTCGACACCGCCGCACCCGACCCGACCCGCGCCAAGCGCACCGGATCATCGCCGGGTTCGAGCGTGGTTCCCGCGATGCCGTCGCGGCCCTTCGGCAGGACGATTCCCGCACGCAGGCCCGTCACCGCCAGACCCGAGCCCGACGGCGAAGCGTTCTCGGTGTAGAGCTGGACGCTGAAGAACTGATTCAGGAATCCGATGTGGCCCGGGATCACCAACAGACCCGAGATTGTGGGTCGCTTGGGATCGACCTCGTCCTTCGGTCCCACCTCCTCGAAGTTGATCGCCTGGATCGAGAACTCGGGCATCACGGCGCGGATCTCGTCGGGAAGCTCCAGGGCCTTCGCCAGCTCCCGGTTGATCGCGTCCGCCTTCACGCGTCGATCCTCCAGTTCCGCCGCCGGGATCAGCTCGGTCGACGTCCGGAAATCCGGGGCCACCACCGGCAGGCGCACCGGGAAGGTCCCGCCCTTCAACACCAGCGCCACCTCGAACTCCACCACCCGATAGCTCGACGCATCGATCACGATCCCGCGCTCCTCGATCTCCGACGACGTCAGCGGCCGCGACACCACCTTCGAGACCAGGACCTCGTCGAAGACATGCACCGGGACGCTCGCGGGCGTCGCGTTCAGCACCGTCGAACCCGTGGCCGAATCGACCAGGCGCACGTCGTCGAGCTGGTAATCGCCGGACACACGCAACGGCGGGAACACCAGCGGATCACCGACGCGGGCCGTGAGCTTCTGCGCCGCCATGCCGGGCCCGCGCAGCAGACCCTCGACATGCCGACCCGCCATCGAACCGGGCGCTGGCACGACGGAACCGTCGCCCGCGACGAACTCGACCTTCACGGAGCCCTCGATGTTGCGCGGCACCGTGACTTCGCCCGGAACCACCGCGAGGCGCGT
>JAIXZE010000359.1 GCA_027489875.1 Verrucomicrobiales bacterium | reverse complement strand
GAGACATCGAGCGGCTCGACCGGAGCGGCAGGAGCCGGCAAACCGGTAACGGGGTCGACCGCACCGCCAGGCGTTTGCTGGGGGATGTCAACGGAGGAAGAAATGATGAAATTGATGCCACGGCGATCCGGATCGCGAAGGCGGGACTGCTCTTCCAGCGTCTTCACGACTTCGCTGAGGGGCAGACCCTCAAACTTCAGCTCGTTGAGACGGATTCGGTCGAGCTTGTTGTAGATCAGCTGCCGACCACGGCTGGTGTGAACGGTGTTCGTGGTCGCGTAGGGGTTTGCCTCGGGAAGCTTGGGCATCTGCTGATCCCACTCGCGTTCCACCTCAACGAGACGACCTTTGGAAGCCAACTCGCGGCTCGCAGCGGCGCGGGAGTACTCCCGCTCCTCGATGGCCGCGAGGTAATGATGCGCGGCGCGAGAATCGGGGTTGATCTTCAGGGCCTCGCGAAATTCAGCCGCGGCCTCGGTCAGCTTGCCGAGTTCAAAAAAGAGGACACCGTTCTGCTCATGGGTGCCCGCAGCGATCATTTCCTTGCGCTTCTCGCCCACCATCTCGAGGGCCTTCTCGGTGGGAGCGCGACCCTTGAGTTCCTCAAGGCGGACATCGTTCTCGTTCTTCAGGCGCTTGGCCAGAATGTGGGTGGGATCCACGGAAAGAACCCGCTTCAACCGGACATCAGCCTCCTTGTAGTCACCAGCCTTCAGAGAGGCTTGGGCAAGGTTCATGTAGACGGCGGTAAAACCCTTGATGGTCTCGGCCCGCTCGGCTTCGACACTGGTGCCGAGGTATTCTACCAGAGCCCAAGCCTGTTCATAGGTCTTGGCAGCCGCCCCGAGGTCGCCCTGCTTCAGCTGCAGGTTGGCCGAATTGAGGCTATCGCGCAGGATGATCTTCTTTTCCTCCCGACGAATATTCTCTTCATCAGTCGATTGACCGGGAGTTTGGCTCATCACTCCCTGGGCGGAGGCGCACACGAGGAGAACGCTGAGGAGACGGGACGCGTTGGTCATGGGTTTCTTTACGTTTGAGACTGAAAAACTGAGGCTGAATTACTGGGCCGGAACGGCGGCAATGGTGGTGCGCACTTGATTAGGTGCTGAGACTACAAGCTCATCTTTTCCAATGGCAACAATCTTGTAGGTTACCCCGGAAAGCACGAGCGGATCATCCACGCGCTTCCCCGGAAATTCTTTCCCCTCCGAACGGAGGTCCGCCGCATAGGAGAATGTCTTGCGGAAGGTCTTCTCCTTGCTAAGCACGAATCGTTCCCGCGTCTCCACCAATTCGCAGAGGATTTCGGTCGGATCCATCTTTGAGCCCTTCACGTCGATGATCTGGACGAGGGAGTCCTTGGCTCCGGCGTTCAGGGACGTGATGGTTGGGCGGCGTTTTGCGGGCAACTTCTCGAACTCGCGGGTCACGGAAAACTGGTAACGAGGGGCTTCCTCCGTGCCGGCGACACCAGTGAAGGCAACGACGAGGTTCAAGGGAATGACCCTGGCAATGGTCAGTCCAGCAAGCCCCGCCTTGCCGGGCTTTCGTCGAAGGCCCTCACCAGACTTCTCCCAAGCGCCCGGATTGAACGTATTGTGTTCACCATCCAGGACGACCTTCAACTGACTCGAAGCACGGGTTGCGACCGCCTCATTGGTGGACAGGTTCAGCGGAGGAAGAGGTGCCCCCTTGCTCACGATCTTCTGTTGCAATTGGTCGGCAAGAGTCTGCTTGACGTTCCCGACTTCAACGGTGAGCAGGAACGCGGCGACGGCCACGGCCAACAGCACGACAGACAGGACGAGCTTCTCGTAATGCTTCTTGAGGAAATCCATGGTGGGATCGGTAGTTCGTTTCGGCTCAACCCTTCTTGGGAGCGGCAGGCGGGATCTTGATGACCTCGATATTGAGCGTTACGCGGAGAGGCTTGTCATCGAGGATGGCTTCACCTGGGCGGCTAGGGGCGGCGGCGGCGGCGGGAGCTCCACCGAACCGATTTCCCATTCCGTAACGATTTGCCAAGGCTTGGCTCATGCCGCCGGCAGCGGGAGCCGCCGTGGTTGTGGCGGAGATACCTTCCGCAGATCCACGTTCGATGTTGACCGACTTTACCAAATACACCGCCTTTGAATTGGCGAGGGCTTCAAGGACGTTGGCGCATTCGGCGCTGAAACACTGGAAGGTGATTTCGTAGGGGAACACCGCCGCCCCGGTCATGGAATTGGTCTGGACCTTCTTCGCGAGGTAGTTGCTCGGCGGCGAGATGTCGTTGGTGTTGACGGGAGTCCGGCGGATGGATTCGAGCGCGTGGATCTTGGACTCGAACAGGGTTCGGCAGAGGTCCTGGACGTCCAAGAGCTGGGCGCTCAGGGGGGCGAGGGACCGCTGGGTGAATTCCAACTGCTTGACCTGGGTGTCGAAGGTGAAGGCGTATCGTGTGGACCCAGTGGCAGCGGCGGGGAGTTTGACGCCATTGCGTTCGGCCTGCTTGCTCAACGCATCAATCGTCCGATCCAGCAGGTTCTTGAAAGCGGCATCATCCAACGCCTCAGGCAAGGGAACCACGGAGAACTGGGGGCGAAGGGTCTCCTTGAAGGCCGCAAGCTTCACCTGCTGATCCTTGGCTTCCTTGATGTTGTCCTGAGTCGGGGCGGGCTTGTTTCCCGCCAGCGTTGTGAACTCGCCGTTCTTGGAGTTGAGTTCCTCATCGACCGCCAGTGCTGCTGCCCGCTTGTCGAGGAGGTAAAAGAAGATGCCGAAGCCGAGCAGGGCAACTGCCACTGCGAGGCCGACGACAAACAGGAGGTTTCGCTTGATCCAGGGCATATCAGAGGAGCTTCATCGGGCGCTTCAGCTTGACCTTCATCGGGAAGGAGAACGTGTTCTCCTCCTCGCTCAGGGTGCCGTCAAAGCGGGTCTCGTTGGCATCGAAGAAGGGGCTCGCCTTCATCTGGTTCTGAACCTCGAATACCAGTTCGTTGTTCGCACCGGTCTTGATCTTGGAGAGGTTCACAGCCCGCAAGGTCAGGCTGATGGTTGCGATCTCGTTGGTCGAGTTCGAAGACTTGGGCTTTTTGGGCCCACCTTCTGCGGCATCACCTCCGCTCCCCTCGCCCGCGGTCGCGGTCTTGGGAAGGAGTCCGTAGCGCTTCATCAGTGCGGGATCCATTCCGTAAGGATTGGAGGAGGTTGTGGTGGTCTCTTCAGCTTGGGCGACCACTGGCTGGGTCGGCTCGGTGGTGATGAGAGTGTCAATCCAAACACCGACAGTCCCGGGAGCACTGTTCAGCTTCTGGCGTTGGGCTTCCTCGGCGGTGAGGAGGATGCGGCGAAGTTCAACAAACACGTCTGCCCAGAAGGTCTGATCCTCGAGCCAGCCGGTCATCTGGCCGGTTTCATCCTCCGCGCGCTTCAGGCCTTCCATCTCGCGTTTGAGGGTCTCGCTCCGTTGGGTGAGCGGTTCGACCTGTGCGGTGACCTTGTCCAACCCCTCACGCCGTGCGGCCTCCACGCGATCGTAGAACCATCCGTAGGCGAAGACGCCCACGACGAGGGCATACGCCGCAGCCAGCAGATAGGGCTTCTTGGCGTTGAACTCCTGGCGGGACTTCGAGGACTTGGGCATCAGGTTGAGCTCAACGGGGCACTGAGCCACGTTGCGCAACCCCAGACCGACCACTTCGCCAAAGGCCTGAGCCACCTTTTCCAATCCGGCAACATCGACCGAAGGATCGACGTTGACGTTGCGGAACGGGTTGAAGATGTCGACCGGCAGGTTGAGCTTCTCCGCGAAGAACTCGGCCGAATAAGGAAGGCTGGAGCCACCGCCGCAAAGGAACACGCGAACTGGAGCGTTGCCGCCCTGTTGGGTGCGATAAAACTGGATGGTCTGGTTGACCTGCAGGTGAAGACGGGTGAGGACATTGCGGGCAACCTTCGAGACGGCAGCGACCCGGGGATTGTCGGGTTCCTCGTAAGCGCCACCCAAGCTGACCATGCCGTCGTTGACCTTGATCTTTTCGGCTTCGGCGAACGGGAGTTTGGCCTCGGCCGCGAACTCCTGCGTGATGGCGTTGGCACCGACCGGAACCGAACGGGCGTACAGCCGGTTTTTTTCCAGAAGGATGACGTTGCTGGTCTTGGCGCCGATATCAATCAACAGGCTGCATCCGTCCTGATCGGCGTAATTGTAGCGGAAAGCATTGCACAGCGCGGCCACCGACGTGTCGACGACATCCATCTTCAGGCCGGCGCCCTCCCCCATGGAGAAGAGCTTCTCGACGATCTCGGACTTGATGCCGACGAGCAGGACCTCCAGCTCTCCGCCCGGCGTGGTACTGAGGATCTGGTAGTCCCAAGCCGATTCAGCCAGGGGCCAGGGCACATTCTGCTGCGCCTCGTACTGCATGATCTGCGGAACCTTGGAGGAGTCCACAGGGGCCAGCTTCACGAACTTGGAGAAGACCTGGAAACCGGGCGCGCAGAGGTTGGCCTGACGTCCGGCGAAACCGCCTTCAGCGATCAGCTCGGAGAGGGCCTTCTTGACGGTGTTCTCCCGTGCGGCGTCCTGCGAGCCGGCGAGCCCAAGGGGTTTCACGCCGAAGCGCAGAAGGCGAAGGCCACCGTCTTCAGACGGCTCGAACTCGGCGATCTTGAGGGTACCAGCCCCAAAATCGATGGTCAGGAATGACTTTGATTTCAGCATATGCGTGTTCGGCTCACGCCCCCCGCTGAGAAAAAACGCTCCCCAGGGGGTGCCCTAGGTCAGGCGTCTCGGCGAAGTTGGGCGGGTGACTAAAGAAAGAGGGGGTAAGGGTCAAACCAAAAACCCTTGCGACACCGTTTTGTGTGCGGATGGACGTCTTCGCGCATCCCCCGAACAGAGGTCTTCGGGATGAACTTGCTCCAGTGAGGACACCAACCAATCGGGACCACTGCGCGCCAGATCGGCCTCCGAAATCCCGCCAGTGGCAACTGCCAGACAACGGGCTCCAATGGCCCGTGCGCACGCCACATCGCGCTCCGTATCCCCAATGACCAACACCTGATCGCCGGGGATCCTCGATCCGAGCGCTTGCTCCGATCGTTGATGGGCGATGGCAGCAATGACGTTCCGATCCTCGTCGTCGTCGCCGAATCCCCCAATCGAGAACTCCTCCCACAGCCCATGGGCCCGCAGCTTCAGTTCGGCGCCCAGACGCACGTTTCCCGTCAGGAGCCCGATCAAGGGGGCCGGCCTGAGGGAACGACAGGCCTGAAGGAACGAACCGACCCCCGGGCAGGTCTCCCCCGCATGGGAGCCCAATTGCTCGGCAAGCAGGAAAAGATACGCCTCCAGAAAGCGCTGCCGATTCGATGGGCTCACCTCGAGTCCATGGAATTCGAGGTATTCCCGGATGAGCGAGGTATCGGTCCGCCCGTGAAAGTTCAGGTGATCGGTCCCTCCTTGGATCCCGAAAACCAGCTCGGAAGCGCGGGCAAAAGCCTTCACCCCGGCACCGCCCGTGCGGATCAGGGTTCCATCGATATCGAACAGAATCACGTGCATGACCAGGAAGGGCATGCTGCACCGTCTGGACAGTGGCCGCAACGCTGGCCCTCTCCGTGAAGTCGAACGGACGCCACAACGCACACTGATTCTGCGCGCGTCCCCACCGGAACCCCGCCTCGATCGGCGGCAGGTTCATGCTTCCAGCAGGAAAGCAGATGGCAGAAGGCATGCGCATGGAGATGAAGTCCGTCCGCAGGTTCGAGCGTTGACCGCTTCGTGTCGATGCGTTGGGGCTTCCTCCTATCGGACTGGGCGGCGCTCTTTGTGTCACGAGCCATTTTCTGCAAACTCACGACCTCCTGTCGTTCGATGTGGTGGCCAGAAACGCTGAAACTGGGAACGAACAAGCCGGTTGGCCCCAAGGCTCCGCTTGAAAGGGGCTTCTTCCCTTGCAAAGCGGCAAGAACACGACACATATTCTGCCCGCGTTACCCCTCGGAAGTCTTGTATGAACAGTACACCTATGCGTTCTCCCATGCCCTATGCGCGCGGCCGGCGTGCCGGCTTTACCCTCATCGAGCTGCTGGTCGTGATCGCCATCATCGCGATCCTGGCGGGCATGCTTCTTCCCGCCCTCGGCAAGGCCAAGAGCAAGGCGCAGGGCATCCTGTGCATGAGCAACACCAAGCAGCTTATTCTGGCCGTCAACATGTACGCGGGTGACAACCGGGAAGAGTTCCCGATGGTCACCCATGGCGGTTCCGCCCAAAGCGGAGCCATCATCAACGAGGCTGTCGCCTCCAGCGAGCGTCCGTGGGTCACGGGCTGGCTCGACTGGTCCACCAGCCCACACAACACCAACCGGCTGTTCCTGACCGATCCCAGACGCGCGGTGCTGGCCAAGTACTCCGCGTTCTCCCACAAGATCTACAAGTGCCCCGCAGACAATCTGGTGAACCCCGCCCAGCGTCGCCTCGGCTGGGCCGAGCGTGTCCGCTCGATCTCTGCCAACGGTGCCATCGGCAGGGGAAACAAGACGCCCGGCGATGGCCTTCTGCAGTGCGAGAAGCTGTTCATCAAGACCACGGACGTCGATCGTCCGTCTCCTTCTGAGCTGTGGATGTTCATCGACGAAAACCCGGACTCCATCAACGACGGTGCGTTCTTCAACGCTCAGCGTGATCGCCGGTGGATCGACATGCCGGCGAACTATCACAACGGTGCTGGCGGCCTGTCCTTCGTGGACGGGCACTCGGAAATCAAGGCATGGAAGAGCACCGTTCGCCTTGAGAAGCCCAATTTCGCATACGCTCCTCCGGGAGTTCCGGCGCGGGACCACGACTGGGGCTGGCTGCTGGACCGCACATCCTTCAATCCAACTGCCTTGCGTTGATTGACGCACGGACCACAGGCGCCGGGGCTCCAATGGACCCCGGCGCCTTTTTGTTTCCAGGTCCGCCTTCCCTCACCGCGCCGTCACCCGCAGTCCGCCCACAGCGGCTACCCCCTCGAAGCTCATCATTCCCCGGAGGTTCCGAACACCGGTGTAAGGGTCGTTGGTGATGAGCACGTTCCCGTCCAGGTCGAGATAATCCGTCAGGGCAGCCAGATGGGCGCCGGCACTGATCAGCACAGAAGACTCGATCATGCAGCCGAGCATGGTCTTCAGGCCCCGGGCCCGTGCCGCCTGGAGCGCTTCGAGTCCTCGGGTGACACCACCGGTCTTGACCAGCTTCACGTTGATCCCGTGGACACATTCCGCGCATCGATCCACGTCGGCAGCCGACTGGTACAATTCATCGCCGATCAGCGGCAGCGGGGAACGTTCCTTGAGCCATGCCCACTCGGCCGTGGGCAACTCCGGCGGCATGGGTTGCTCGACAAACTCAACCTTCCCGTCGGCAGCCAGCCACTCGATGTTGCGGAGGGCTTCCTCCTTGGTTTTCCAGCCGGCATTGGCATCCACGCGGATCCAGCGGTCCAGTGCCGCACCGCGCACGGCGGCGAAGTTTTCGCGGTCTCCGGGACTGCCCAGCTTCATCTTGAGCACCGGGTATTCGGCCGCTTCGGCTGTCTTGCGGGCCATGATTTCCGGGGTGTCGATGCCAATCGTGAAGGAGGAAAGGTGCCGTCCCTCGACAAAAGCTCCGAGCCCGAGGTACCCGCACAACGGTTTTCCGGCCGCCTTCGCCGCGCCATCCAAAAGGGCGATGTTGAGGGCGCATTTGGCCGGGTAGCGCCCGGGAGCCAACGCCTCGACATAGGCCATGCTGCCGGCAACGTCATCAAAGCTGAGCCGTGACGGATCCACCCGGGCGAGGAACTCCGTCACGGTCTCGTGTGTTTCCTGATACTGGCTGGAAGGGGATGCCTCCCCCACCCCCCTCCGACCTTCGGCATCCGTCAACTCGACGAAGACCACGGGATACACGCTCTTTCCACCGCCACGTCCCAGATCCGTGGCGATGGCCCAATGGTGCCGCAGGGCGAGGTCAAACCGACGAAAGCCAATCTGCATGCACCCGAATCTAACCAGTCCGGGTGGTGCGAGGCCAGAGCGGAGGAGGTGGACTCAATCCTCGTCATCCTCTTCCACCAGCGAGTCTTCGCGTTCGTCGTCATCGTCTTCTTCCTCTTCGTCGTCCCGCACCCGTAGCAGGCGCTTGACCACGGAAGTCCCGACGCGATTGCCGGACGAGAGACCGAAACGGTTTCCGCTCATGAAGTGGATGCCGCCATAGATGCGGCTCATCCCGCTTTCCGCCGCGGCGGCACTGAAGCTGGGATAACTCCGCAGGATGCCCGGGACATCATCCGACTCAGCTGTGAAAGCGATGTCATCGGTACCGAAGAAACCCTTCAGGACCGCGGCGGCGGCTCCGCTGAAAGTGGAGTGTCCAGAGGTGTACTCCGGGAACGGAGGCGTGACCAAAAGCGGCGTCCAGGTCGGATCCGCGATCGTCAAGGGATTGCCGTCGGTATCCGCTTCGCGGATCGCCGCCACCGGGCGCCAGTAATTGTAGTCGTACTTGGCCTTCCACGACACCACGGCGGCGTCGGCCATGGCCATGTTGAGGAGGGCGAGCAACCGGGCTTCTTCGCCCACGGTGAGGTTGGCCTGAGCCACGATGATGCGGGCGATCTGGTTCCAGTGACCGGGAGGGGTCGCCGTGCCGGCACCATTGGCCCAGAATCGGGCGATCTGGGTCTGATCTGCCGTGCGCGTCGTGCTGGTGGACGAACCGATGGCCTGAACCTCGGCGACCTCCGCGGCGTACTTGGCCGTATGCAGCGCCGGCGGGGCTTTCGGTACAAACGTCTCGATCGGTCGAACCCCAAACGGTGCCAGATCCCCCCATTGCGGGAGGAGGGCGGGAGCGAAGGCCGGCGGTGTTGGACGCCAGAATCCGGGACCGGTCCCGGGAATGTAGGTCACGACTGCCGCGGAACCATCGTTGGCACGGGCAGCAAGGAGGGCGGCGGCGACGGTCTGCCCCCAGGCGATGCCACGGGTCCGGGAAGACCCGATGGGAATCGGACCCAACTGGGCTGCCTGTTCATCGGCAAACTGGGTTGCGCGGCTCGGGAACAGGTTGACCAGCACATCGTGTGCGGCGGCGGCCACCGCAGCCGTCGTGGAGGTGTTCGCATTGGGACGATTTTCCTTCACGAGATACTGCCGGTAATCACGGGTGATCCCGTTGTGGGCGTCATGGATGGCTGCGTGGAGGATGGCCAGCGCCCGGGACGCCCTGGGAGGGGGTGTCGCCGTCGCGCGGATGGCGTCCAGTGCCTGTTCGTTCCAGGCAGCGACGGGACTTCCCGTGACGGGAAGGGCTGCGTGGAGGGTGGGTATGAGAAGCGTCGCCGCCAGCAAAGCGGCAAACGTCCGACGTTTGAGGATGGGGATCATGGTTCTCCTTGATTGCCCGGACCGAGGCAAGAAAGGCCCGGCCGAGCGGGATGGCTTCTATCGGAAAAAGCACTACACGCAAGGAGTCATGTGGCGGGACGGCCCACAGCGGTGGCCAACCGATGGGTGTCAGGGATCCGTCGGTGCCGCCAGCGGCCCCTCCGATCACTTCGGCAACTGCCAGATGTCAGCCTCCAGGTGCCCCTTCACCGGACTGCCCTCTTCCATTCCAGCAGCGTCGAAATGCAACATGCCGGACATCAGCCCGGCACCGCCACCCGTGGCCGCGGGCATGCCTTCGAAGAAGAATCCCGGGTTGGCGAAGAAGTCGACTTTCACGGTCCGGCCCGGGACAAACTCCTCCTTCCACACCTGCACGGATGGGACGAGGAAGGCGGCGATGCCATGCATGCCCAGGACGTTCAAGGCGACCTTGTTGGTCTCCCGGATGTCGAACCCGCGCGAGACGGACACCCCCGCCCGGGTGAACGGCCGTGGTTTGCCGTCCAGATCCAGATCCAGTTGGACGGTTCCGTTGGTGAACCAATCCACCGGCAACCGCATCTGGAAGGTCGTTTCAAAGTCCGCCGTCACATGCCCCCACTTGCGGACGAGGGTGTTTGTACGCTCCGGAGCGGTCCAAGGGGGCGCGTCCCCGGCAAGGTCTTTCCGGAGCACGGCACGTCGTTTACGGAAGAATTCCCGGGTCTTCTGAACCACGGCCTTTCGACCGGTGATGCCGGCCCATCCATTGGTCCCGATCAATCGATCGAGACGATCCATTTCCCCCAACCATCGATCCTCGTTCCAGATGGAATCCAGCGTCTGGCGCATCTGTTCGCGATAGCGCTCCCGCCACTCCGGATCAGCGTACAACCGCCGGGCCAGCAGGCCGGTGGCGCGTACGGAGACCGGAGCCGAGCGTGGGGTAAAGGGATTGGGGGAACCGAGGCATTGATCCGCACCCCATGGGATGAAGACGAAGCGACCGTCCGAGGCCCGCCGGTGGATGAAGTAATTGTTCTGGTTGTTTGCGTATCCATCCCAGTGATCCGCCAACACCTCCGCCACCCAGAACCGCAGGAATTGGGGCAGATCCACCCACTTTCCGATCTGCTCCCAATCGATCGAGTCCGGGTCCGCGAGGGCGAGCGAGACCTCGCGCAGCGCCTCGAGATCCGTGTCCTTGGTGCCGCGCTTGGCGTCGAACATCGCCAGCCAACCTGGCCTGAGATCCGTCAACGCGCCCTCCCAAAGCGGCCCCTCAACACTCCCGAAATGCTGCTTCAGGAAATCCCGGTCCACGGGCTCCACCATCGTGTAGACGCCCAATGCTTCCCCATTCACCTCCACCCTCGCCAGGGCGGTCCTGGAGGCAGCCACGCCCGCCTCGCGGAAGAGCGCGTTCGCGAGCGACAGGTGCATCCCGCTCGCATCCTGCTGGGTGTTGGCCAGGGTGATCCGTCGCCACCCGCCCGGCCCCCGCCGATCCGGCAGGTCCGGAAACTCGATGTTCAACGACGGCCGTTCGCGGCTGACCGAACCGATGAACCCCCTCTTGCGGATGGCCGCCTTCCACGCGACGCCGTCCAAGGTCACCTCACCGGGGTGCGGCCGATATGCCTTGGCGGCGAGCCCGTTGGTGCGTTGAGGCCCCAACTGCGCCAGAACATCGGGGGCTTCCTTCCGCAAGGTTGCCCATTCGGCTTCCGGCAACCGGATCCGGATCTCGTGCAAGACGGCAGGATCGAACCAGTCACCACCCAGCAATCGAATCGACAGCAGCAGGAGGCCCCCAGCCAACCACGCTGACCACCCGCGCGGGGAACCGCTGAGGTTCACAGGGTCGAACCCGTGAGCCGGGCGTAGGCTTCGAGGTACTTGGCCTGCGTACGTTCCACCACCTCGGGAGGGAGCGCCGGAGCCGGCGGCGTCTTGGACCACGTCAGGGTTTCCAGATAATCCCGGACGAATTGCTTGTCGTAGCTCGGCTGGCTCCGACCGGGAGCGTACTGGTCGGCCGGCCAGAACCGCGACGAATCCGGCGTCAGCACCTCGTCGATGAGCACCAGCTTCCCTTCGTACAGCCCGAATTCGAACTTGGTATCAGCGATCACGATGCCACGGGTCCGTGCGTAATCCCGCGCGAATCGGTACAACCGCAGGCTCAGCTCACGAGCCTGCTCGGCGATGCCAGAACCCGTCATGGCCGCGGCCTGTTCGAATGGGATGTTCTCGTCATGGCCGGTTTCCGCCTTGGTTGCAGGGGTGAAGATCGGCTCGGGAAGTTCCTGCGATTCCTGCAAACCCGCCGGCAATGGAATGCCACAAACCGTGCCGCGTTGGCGGTACTCCTTCCATCCCGACCCGGCGAGATACCCACGCACCACGCACTCGATGGGCAACGGCGAAGCCTTGCAGACGATCATGCTGCGCTTCGCGAGTTGTGCCTCGAAAGGCTTGAGAACCTCCGGGAGCGGGTCGTTCGCCCGCGCCAACCGGTGGTTCGGCAGCCAACCCTCCGAACGGTCAAACCAGAAGTGCGAGATTTGCGTCAGGACTTCGCCCTTGCGGGGAATCCCGTTGGGCATGACGCAATCGAACGCGGAGATCCGGTCCGTGGCCACGAACAACAACCGGTCTCCCAGATCAAACACCTCTCGAACCTTGCCGGATTTCACCTTCCGGATTCCCGGCAGATCGAGAGACAACAACGGTGCTTCGGACATGCGTCGCGAACCATGCGTCGAAGGCTCTCCGGGCGAAAGCCGATTTCCAATCACCCAATGTCGCTTGTGCCCGTTGTTGCCCACCATCGCCCAAGCCGGCAATCTCCTCCCCACTTGTGATCGAAAGCGTCCCACCGCATCCCGACAGCATGCATCTCCAGTTCGCCCGCGGGTGGCTGGAACTTGGTGATGTCCAGGAGGCCGAGGCCGAGTTGCGGCAGATCCGATCCGAATTCCTCGATGGTGCGGAGGTCTTAGAAGTCCGTTTCCAGGTCCTCGCCCGGCGCCAACGCTACGCCGAAGGACTCGAACTCGCCCTTCGACAGATCGCATTCTACCCAAACGATTTCCGCGGCTACATGAACCGCGGCAATGCCCTCTTCTGGCTCGACCGATCCGTCGAGGCCATCGACTCCGTCATGCAGGTCCTGGCAGACCACCCCCGGGTCGCCGCCCTGCCCTACAACCTCGCCTGCTACTGGATGAAGCTCGGGAGCTCGGAGGAAGCGATCCGATGGCTCGATTCCGCCATCCAGATCGGCCAACGCAAGGGCGTCCTCCAGCACGCCCTCTCCGATCCCGACCTCCGCCCAATCTGGGATTACATCCGGCAACTGGAAGCCGAGCGCGAGGAGAGCTGACTGGGTGGGCTACCGGCCCTCAGGCGCAGCGCCGGCCGCATTCACAGGCCCCACCGGACTCCTGGGCACCAGACGAACCCCGACCACCTCCCAGTCCTTTCCAGAAATCCGACCGCTGGCGCGCAACACCAAGGGAATGTCCGCCATGCGTTGGACCGTGATTTCCCCCGCCTGCGCCCAACGCACCTCACCACCAGTCGCTTCCGGAACGATCCGCACTTTCTGGCGCAGCGTCTCAACCTCCAGATGCTCCGGCGCACCTCCCCAGGCACGCCATCCGATGTGGACCGCGTACGCTCCGGGCTTCACATCATCGTACTCCCAACCCAACGCCGCTCCGGGTTCCGTCCACCCGGAAACCCGCTTGGCCCCGGCAACCTCGGTAAACCCCAACCCCGTTCCCTGAAGTGCGGCCGTTCCGGATTCCAAAAGGTATTCCCCATCCGAACCCGGTCGGTTCCGCGGGCCTTCGGGTGCCGGCCGCAGCACAACGCCCATGGCCCTGCCGAGCCGGATGCGGCCAGGTTCGCCGACGATGAGCCGAATCGTCTGAGGCCCCGCTTGCGCGATACGCAACCGCCCGATGGTCTTGCAGCCAACCAAGGCGGTGCTCGTGGTGAAATCCAACTGCCCGGTCCGAACCCGACCTCCGACCTGCACTTCCACCGCTTCCGTCTGCTCCATCCACGAACTGCCCAGAACCTCGACGGTGTAGTTCCCGGAACGGGTCGCCTCGAATTCCCAGGTGTAGAGTTCCACCCCCAACCGTGAGACCGGGGCCGCCTTGGCATCCTCCAACCGGAAGGTCCAGCGCCCATCCGGGTATTGCCGGGTCGACCGCAACACCTCGAAGGACGCCTGCGCCGGGAATTCCCATCCTTCCACGTTGGCCACCCAGATGCGGGTCCGACGCCTTCCCGGGACGGCATTCCACGACTTCACGAAGCGCTTGGGTTCTCCCTCCACAGTGGCAGCGAGCAGCGGCGGTCCGTTCCACTTCAGATCAATCTTTCCGCCCCATCCCGGACGAGGCAGGACGACATGAAAGCGATCATTTTCATCGGGGGGCGGCACTGGAAGAGGGGCCAGTGCGCGACAGAGACCGGGCACGAGCAGGCCAAGGATCACCACGACTCGCGCCAGCCATCGGCTGGAGTGCATGGGTCAGGATTTACCCTACAAACCCCACCCAAACTCAAGCTCCGAGGGGCCAATGGACAGAATACCTACGCCTCGGAAGACCTGGACGGTTGCCCGGCACCCATCGATGGCCGCTGCACGTGCCTTACGCTCCCAGCAAGGATTCGAACTCTTGAAGCGTGGGCACCTTCAGGATTGCGCGCGCCAACTGGCGCAAGCGGGTTTCGTCCCCAATCGCTTCCAGACGCCCACGGATCCGGTCGCTGCCAGAACCAAACTTTTCATTCAACTGATCCAGCAGAAGCTCCCGCCCCGCGACAAGACGCCCCTCGTTCCGCCCCTCG
>JAIXZE010000232.1 GCA_027489875.1 Verrucomicrobiales bacterium | reverse complement strand
GGGTGCCCTCCCGGTTGAAGAACGACAGGCTGACCGGGCGTTCTGCGAGGCGTTGGGTGAGGGTTGTGGAACTGTGGAGCGACCAGAGGCGGATGCCGCCGTCCTGGGCGGCCGTGACCACCTGTTCTCCGGAAGGGGAGAACATCGCGTCCGTGACGTAACTGGCGTGGTGGAGCAGCGGGTGGTGCAGGTTGGCGGTGGTGGCATCCCAGATGCGGGCGGAGCCGTCGAAGCTTCCGGTGACGATCCGGTTTCCGGAGCGGTTCCAACGGGCCATGGTGATGCCGTTGGGATGGCTGATCTCGCGGGCGATCATCCGTCCGGAAGCCCCGTCCCAGAGGCGCACGGTGTTGTCGAAGCACATCGTGAGGAAGCGATCATCGACCGGGCTGAAGGTGGTCTGCGTGATCCGATGCTGGCCTGCGTGACGGAACGGTTCGCCCACGAGGGTTCCGGTCTCGGTCTCCCAAACCTGTCCGATCGCATCGACTCCCACGGAGGCGACGCTTCTTCCGGAGGTGGAGATTCCGGCCATGGCCACACCGCTCGGATGACGGTGGTCGGCGAGCAGCTCCATCCCGGTAGCGGTGGGTTGCCAGACCTGTGCCCGGCCATTCGCGAGGCTGCACACGATCCGTCCGCCGCCTGGACTGAAGCTTGCGTAGAGGGCGGTGGCCTGGAGTTTCAAGGGCGGTTGCAGCAACGTTCCATTCTCCGGGTTGCGGAGTTCGAGTTGCGAACCGGAGATGCTGAGGATCCGGGTGCCATCGGGGCTGAACGAGGCGGAAGGACTGAGCGGCAGCTTGTAGAGGCCGGTGGTGATGGGCCACGCGGGGAACCGCAGGCTGCCATCGGTGGCGTCCCAGCACCGGGCGAACCCGTCCCTTCCCAGGGTGAGGACGAAGCGGTTGTCGGGGCTGAAGAGGGCGTGGACCACCGGTTTCGGATGCTTCAGCAGGAGGGGGGCGCCCTGGCCATCAACGCGTCCGATGCGCGCGGTTCCGTCCTCGCCGGCGGAAAGGACGAGCTGTCCGTCGTGGTTGAATGCGGCCGAATTCGCGGCGGACGCATGACGCCAGAGAAGGCGCAGGCGGGGCATGTCGCGGAGGGTCAGCCCCAGGCGGATCCGGTGCATCCTTTCGGTGTCCGGATGCCCGGCCTCCAGCCGGAGGGAATCAACCTGGTAGGGCAACGACGCGGCGGAATCGCCTTCGGTGATCCGTTGGTTGGCGGTGTCGACATTGAGCGCCACGATGGAACGGCGTTGTTGTTCGCCGACGTTGCGGAGGTTCCGGCTGACCTGCCAGGAACCGACCGTGATCACGAGGATCGAGAACACGAGCAGGGCGGTCAGCGTGGCGAGGACGGGGCGGCGACGAACCCATTTCGCGGCCCGTTCGACAGAGCCCACGGGCCGTGCCTCGATGGGTTGGCCCGCCAGCCATCGGCCCAGGTCCTGGGCCAGCGCCGCGCAGGAGTCGTAGCGTCCGGCGGGATCCTTCGCGATGGCCTTCAGGCAGATGGTTTCGAGGTCCCGGTCCACCTGCGCATGGAGACTCGAAGGCGGGCGCACGTCGCCATCCGCGACCCGGCGCAACACCTCCAACGGCGTGGATCCCTCGAAGGGCGGACGACCGGTGAGCAGTTCGTAGAAGATGGCTCCGAGACCGTAGACATCGCTCAGCACCGTGGCCTCGGCGGATCCACCACTGGCGACTTCGGGCGCAACGTAGGCGGGCGTGCCCAAGGAAGTCAGCGTGCGGGTGATGCGGGCGTCCGCATCGGCAAGGCGAGCCAGGCCGAAGTCGGTCAGGTAAGGTTCGCCCGAGGCGTCCATCAGGACGTTCTCCGGTTTCAGGTCGCGATGCAGCACGCCGTGCTGATGCGCGTGGTGGGTGGCCTCGGCCAGCTTCCGGAGGATCGTGGCCGCCTGCCGATGCCGTGCGCGTGCTTCGGTATGTTCCAGTTCCCCCCGGATCCAATCGGCCAGCGACCCGCCCTCGATGAGGCGCATCGCGATGTACCAATTGCCGCCGTCGTCCCCGAAGGCGTACACGGGAACGATGTTCGGATGAAGGAGCGCGGCGGCCGCGCGGGCCTCGTTCCGGAAGCGTTCCAGGGAATCGCCGGAGACCCACTCGGCACCGCGCAGCAGCTTCAGGGCGACAATCCGTCCGAGGTCCCGTTCCCGGGCGCGGTGGACGATACCCATGCCGCCGCGGGCGATCTCCTCGAGGAGGACGTACGGACCGATCCAGCGTTTCCCGGCGTCGGGCACGGTGTCGGGGTCCGGGGATGGCAGCGGTTGGAGGACCTGCAGCAGGAGGCAATGCGGGCAGAGGCCGGCGGTGATGGCCTGCCGTACCTCCTCTCCGCACTCGATGCATTTCGGGTCCGTCATGATTTTCGCGTGGATGGAACCGCCGGTGCCGCCGCCGATTCCGCTCTCACGGTGTTCTTAAAGAGTTTGGCTCCCGAGTTGCGGAAGAACTTTGGGAACGGCGGCTTCATCCGGCGAGGACGGCGACGAGATAGCGGATCTCGTTCTCGGTTTCCTCGGGGGATCCGACGGTTTCGGCGATTTCCTCGCGGACGAGTTCGCCGTAGCGCTGGCGGAGGCGGTAGATGCCGGCCTTCACGGCGGATTCACTGACGCCCAGGCGCGTGGCGACGTCGGCGTAGGACCGTTCGCCGCGGTCGCCGGTGAGGAAGGATTTCAGTTCCTCGAACCGTCCCGAGCGACCGCCCCCGTCGAATTCCTGTTGGAGGCGGGCCAGGACGCGTTCGAGCAGGGTTTCGGCCCAACGGCGGTCGAATTCCTCCTCCGGGGTGCGGTGCCGCTGCAAGGGGACGACCCAGCTGGGTTCGGCGGTGGTGGTATCGAGGGTGACGGGAGGCAGGCCACCCCCGCGTTTGGCGGTCTGTTCGTGCGCTTGGGCGTTGGCGAGGAAGCGGGTGACGGCGGTGAGGAGGAACGTTCGGAAGCGCCCCTTGGTGGCGTCGGCGTTGCGCAACCATTCCTTTTCCAGGAGGCGTGCAAAGAAGCTCTGGGTGAGGTCCTGCGCTGTCTCGGGCGGATGGCCGCGCCGCAGGATGAAGCCGTACACGGCGGGCCAATACCCGGCACACAGGCGTTCGAGCGCCTCGTGGGAGGCGGCGTCCTCCGTGCCGGCGGCCTGGAGGATGAGCGACCAATGGGTGGTGCGAAATCGCCCCGCGACGGCGGGATCCACAGGGCGGTTCAACGGGTCTTGGCTCATGGAGCAGCGCGAGAATCGCAGGAAACGTCCCTCGGCGGCAGTGGCAAGTGAAGCTGCGGAATGAGGATTTTCAGAAGGGCGCGCAACTTTCAGCGGGGAATCCGTAAGACGAAGACAACATTTGATCCTGCCGAGCCATGTCTGTTGATGCCTTTCGTCGGATGCCGTCCGCTTTCTGGCGGTTGTGCCTGTGTTTCCTGGTGGTGGTCCCGCTTTCGCTCCGGGGCGCGCCGTTGGGGCATGCCCTCGACTTCGACGGGGCACCCGCTTTCGGCCTGGCCCATGGGACGTTGGTGGGCGGTCCCACGTGGGTACGATCGGGTCCCATGCCTCCGGCGGTGATCACCTACGAGGGCACACATCAGGATCTTGGAGGAACGTGGCGGTCTTCGGGGATTGCGAAGACCCGGGATGTGGACGGCGACCACGTACTGGGCACCGACGGCTATCAGTTGGTCAACCTGCCTCCCGCCATGCCGTCCTACTTCTCGACCATGGAACCGTTGACCGGGTCGTATTCCGGGAACGCATCCTACGCGTTCCTCGACGATCCGCTGAATCCGGGTGCGACGTTCATGACGGGCACACAGAATCCGGCCCCAGGTGCCGGTCGGAGCGCGGACGTTTTCCGATTCACCCTCAACGCGCAGGCCGTGGGCCGGCTGATCCGTGTCGGGGTGCTCATCGATCACCTGGACAACGCCGCCTACAATCCCGCCTCGCTGCGTCTGGTGCAGACCTTTGGCGGCGGCGCCGGAAGCCCTTCGGTGGCGACCGCATCCACGGCCTTCCGGAATCGTGTTCCAGACTGGGTCTTCTTCGACATCGTCGGCGGGCAGACGGGCGACACCTTCGTCCTGCGGGGAACGGGAGGTCCCAATGGAGAGGTGACGGTGGGCGGCGTGGTGTTTGACAGTCTGGGATCGATCGGTGGAGGCACCCGCATTGTTCAGGGAGGCACGCCCAGCCGGTATCCCTCGCGGCTGTTCCTCTCGGGAATGGGGGGAGTCATCGGGAAGGTCACCCTCACGCTGAACAAGCTGAAGGCGGGATCGCCCGGTTTCGGCGTGCTGCTGGTGGGGCCGGGCGGACAGAAGCTGCGCCCGATGGTCAGTGCGGAAGCCGGGTTCAACCCGGTCGATGGTGTGACCCTCACCTTCGATGATTTCGCTGCGGAAGGTTTTCCCAGTCCCTTGGAGGGAACAATTCCGTCGGGAGTCTACCGTCCGCAAAGTGATCAGGGGCTGGCTGGCAATCTGGCGGCACCCGCGCCGCCTGGACCGTATTCCGGCAAGATGGACGCGGCGCTCGACGGGCCCTTGAACGGCGTGTGGACGCTGTACGCCAGCGGCTTCTCGGGGTTGTTTGAAAGCTGGAGCCTTGGCTTCGTTGCGGCACCGCCGCCGACGGTGGCGGTGCTGCCCGTGATCGACGTCTCTCCCACCGCGGCGACACTCCAGGGCACCGTCAGGACGGAGGGCCTTCAGACCACCGTGTGGTTCGAATGGGCCACGGGTGAAAGTCTTGAGTTTACGCGGACGGAACCGGTCACCCTCGCCCGTGGACAGTTCGACGTTTCCCCACTCGGTATCCGGCTCTCCGGGCTCCAGGAGTTCAAGTTCCATCAGTTCTATCTCGTTGCCTCCAACAGCGCCGGCATTCGATTCACGCCGATCCTGAAGTTCCAGACGGCATCCTCCCGCGTCCTTCACGTAGACGACTCGGGGCCGGCTTCCCTGCGCGCGGTGATCGATCAGACACCCGAGGGGGGCGTCATCGACCTGCGGCATCTGTCCGGAGCCATCACCCTCCAACAGGGGCCGTTGCGGGTGCGCCGGAACCTTTTGATCCTGGGGCCGGGCGCGAAGACGCTCGCCATCCGTGGCAGTGGTTCCGGGGCACTGCTTGAAAACAGCGCATCGCTCACGATCACCGGACTGACCCTGCGCGAAGGCGTCGGGGAAGGACCCGGCGGACTGCAGGCGCCGATCGTGAACAAGGCCTTCTTGACCCTGGTGGAATGTGCGATCACCGGGAACCGCGACTCGGCGAACGGTTTCGGGGCGATCCTCAACCTCCCTCATTCTTCCTTGTCCCTGAGACGGTGCACACTCTCGGGGAACCACGCGGAGTCCGGATCCGGCGGAGCCCTTTACGCTTCTTCTGGAAGCGTTGCCGGTCTGTGGCGTTGCACCTTGTCCGGCAACTCGGCAGCGCAGGAAGGTGGAGCCATCTACAGCGTCGGATCGGTGAATCTCAGGGAGTGCACCGTGTCCAGCAACACAGCCACCGTTGGCGGCGCCATCATGGCGTTCTCCTTTCTTCCTGGACCCACGGCCGCAGGCCTTCGGGGCTGTCTGGTGGCTGGCAACCGGGCCGGACTTGGTCCCGATGTCCGTGGGGATGTGCTTTCCGGTGGGAACAACCTGATCGGGATCTGGGATGAATCGTTGCCCCTTCGGAACCAGTCCTCGTCGCCAGATCGCGTTGGAACGTGGCAGTCTCCCCTGGGTGCCCGGCTGCTTCCGCTGGCTGACAACGGCGGCCCGACCCTCACCATGGCCCTCCATCCGGACAGTCCGGCCGTCGACACGGGGGAAAACGTGTTTGAGGCGGACTCTGATTCCTTCGATCAGCGTGGTCCGGGGTTCGCCCGGGTCTCCGGATTCAGGATGGACGTGGGTGCCTACGAATTGCAGGTGGCCGATCCCGAGGTTCCGACCCTGCGCATTGATCCGCGACCGCCGGGTGCCGCGGACGGGCTTTACCTGTCGTGGCCATCCCCGCGGGTGGGCAACCAACCCGTGCGCTGGCCGCTCTACCGGAAGGCGAGCCTGGAACTCAGCACGCCGTGGATCCCCGTCGACGCCACCCAGATGTACTGGGACGAGGCTCGGCAGCGTTGGTGGTATGCCACGCCCCGGTCCGCGGGCAGCGGGTTCTTCCGGTTGGGTCGCCCATTGCAATGAGGCTGGCCACTACCTTCTCAATCTCCTCCGTTCCGGATCCATCCGGACCGGGGAACAAACCAAACCGATCAATCAAACCATGAGTCTGTTCCTGTCTGTTCCGCGTCCGGCGAGTCCCGGGCACTCCGTGTTCCAATTCCTGCGCGCGATGGCTGTCGCCGTGCTCTCGACCTGCGCTCCGCTCCTCGCGGACGGCTGGACGGTGCATCCGACCACAGGCATCGGGCCTTCGGAACGTTCCGCCCCTGCCGTGAGTGCACTCGGCAAGGATGTCTATCTGTTCGGTGGCGTCTTCGATAGCCTGACCGCCCCCGAACACGTTCCCTACAACGACCTCTACCGCTTCGACACCCAGTCGGACCGTTGGACCCGACTGCAACCGCAGGGGCCAGTGCCGCCGCCACGGGCCTTCGCCGCCTCCGCTGCTCACGAGGGAAGCCGTCGGATCTTCGTGTTCGGCGGTGGTGTGAACACCGACCCGTTCTACGCGGATTTCTCGGTCTATGGCGACCTGTGGGCCTACGACACACGTGCGAATGCGTGGACGGAAATCCAGCCGGTCAACGCGGGTCCCAGCGGGCGTTCGCGTCCCGCCGTGTGGATGGTGGGCAATCGCTTCTATGTGTTCGGCGGCATCAATGGGTTCTTCTCCACGCTGAACGACCTCTGGGTCTACAACGTGCAGTCCCGGCAATGGACGGAGCTGATCCCGGACGGTGTCGCTGGCTCCCCGCCGCCCCGGCATGAAGCTGCCTACGGCACAGGCGCGCAGGGTGGACGCTTGATCCTCTATGGCGGCGAGACGCTGGGCCAGTTTGGATTCGAGACCCTGGCCGACACCTGGGAGTACAATATCGCCCGCAATCGTTGGGAGAATCGCACCCCGGCGGCGGCGTTCAATGTGGAGCCGGCCCGGAACCTCGTCGCCGCGGGTGTCCTGAAGGGCGACCTGTACATCCACGGTGGGGACCTTCCGGGTGGGGAGCCGTGCTGTGGCTCGCCGTTTGCCCAGAACGTGACCAACGAGCTTTGGCGCTTCGACCGGAACTGCGGGACGTGGCAGGAACTCTCCGGCAGTGCCGGAGCCGGTCCCGCGTTGAAGCGTCACCGGGCGGTCGAGGTGGGCAAGGAGCTTTTCGTGTTCTCCGGGTTCGACTTCACCAACCCGGAAGGCCAGACTTGGAACCTGGAAGTTCATTCCTTCAAGCCCTGACCGGAGACCATGTCACATCCCATTTTACCACGATGGGTCATCGCACTGCTGATGGCCTCCTGCCTCCTCCCACTCCATGCCCAACTCGTGGACATCACCGCGCCGGGTGATCCGATCGTGCCCACCTCGGGCAGTAGTCCTGCAAACGAGAGCGTCGCCTCGGCGATCGATGACCTGCCCACGAAGTACCTGAACTTCGATCGTCTCAATACCGGGTTTACGGTCACGCCCGCGTCCGGGCTCACGGTCGTCCGGGGACTGACACTGACCTCGGCCAATGACTCCCCCGAGCGGGACCCGAGTTCGTACGAACTGTCCGGATCCATCGATGGTGTGACCTTCACGCGGATTGCCAATGGCCAGGTCGCGTTCAGCGGTCGGTTCAACAAGCAGTCCCTCACCTTCGCCAACGAGGTGCCTTACACGTCCTACCGGCTGATCTTCCCGACCGTGGTCGGTCCCGGCGGCAACAGCATGCAGATCTCCGAGGTCGAACTCCTCGGTGTCCGCCGGACGCTCAGTCGCGGCTTCCTGAAGTTCGAGAAATACGACACCGGCGGGGGCAACGAGGTCGCGTTGCTGACCGGCCACCCCTCCTTTCCGAACAGTCCCTCGGAGGTCCTCCACCTGACCTCGTTCGATTCCCGCACGGTCTACCCGGATGACTCCCGCGAGAACTATGGCGCGCGCATTTCCGGCTACTTCATCCCTGAAGTCTCGGGCGCGTGGATCTTCTACCTGCGCAGCGACGACACCTCGGTGCTCTTCCTCAACCCGGATGGGATGAATCCCGCCGGGAAGATCGTCCTCACGCAGGAAGCCGCGTGGGGCCAACCATTCAGCAGTCACGCCAGCGCCCCGCAGAACCTCGTCGCCGGCCGGGCGTATTACATCGAGGCGCTCTACAAGGAAGGCGTTGGAGGCGACTACTGCCAGGTGGCGGCGAAGCTCAGCAACGATCCCACCAACCCCGACGGGTTGTCCCCGATTCCCGGCCATCGTCTGGCTGCCTTGGCCGACCCCAGCGGTGTCCGCCTGGAATGGGCCCGGCAACCGGGCGCCCAGCGTGCCTCCGTTCCTTCCCCAGGCCTGGACACCGACTTCAACCAATCCAACGGCGGGTTCACCGTGACCACACCCCGGAACTACGCCGGTCCGTGGGTTTACGACCCGGCCAGCGGTTCATGGCGTCAGGATGGCCAGGCCGCCGAGATCGGCTTTCCGACCACCTCCTTCCTCAACAGCCCGACGATCCGGGTGGATTCCACCGGGAAGCTCCTCCTCACGTTTTCGCATCGTTACAGCTTCGAAGCTCCGGGTGAACGATGGGACGGCGGTCAGGTCCGGGTCAGCCGCAACGGCGGTCCGTTTGTTGCCGTGCCGGACTCCGCCTTCACCCAGAACGGATATGCCGGCCAGCGCGTTCTTGGGAACAGCAACTCGGAATTGAAGGGTCAGGAAGCCTTCACGGCGGAATCGGTCGGGTACACCGACGGCTTCATCACCAGTGTTGCCGACCTCGGCGAGTTCGAGGCCGGGGACACCGTGCAGGTCCAGTTCATGGCCGCCGGGGACACCAACACTGGAGGAAAGATCCCGAATTGGCAGATCGATTCGGTCTCGCTGAAACGGCACGTCCTGTTGAGTGCGGATTTTGGAACCTCCAACGGCGGGTTCACCGTGACCACACCTCGGAACTACGCCGGCCCGTGGGTGTACGACCCGGCCAGCGGTTCATGGCGTCAGGATGGCCAGGGCGCCGAGATCCGCTTTCCGACCACCTCCTTCCTCAACAGCCCGATCCTGCGCGTCAGCAACCTGGGGCGGGTCCTCGTCTCGTTCGCGCATCGTTACAGCTTCGAAGCTCCCGGTGAACGTTGGGATGGCGGTCAGGTCCGGGTCAGCCGCAACGGCGGTCCGTTCGTTGCCGTGCCGGACTCCGCCTTCACCCAGAACGGATATGGCGGCCAGCGCGTTCTTGGGAACAGCGGCTCGGAGTTGAAGGGGCAGGAAGCCTTCACGGCGGATTCGGCCGGCTACACCGACGGCTTCATCACGAGTGTCGCCGACCTCGGCGAGTTCGAAGCCGGCGACACGGTGCAGGTTCAGTTCATGGCTGCCGGGGACACCAACACCCGCGGTAAAATCCCCAACTGGCAGATCAATTCCGTCGAGGTGGATTGGGTCAACCTGTCGCCGGTCTTTGCCGCCCAAGCCCGGCCCACCATGCCCGGCGTGGTGAACCCGCCGGTCTTCTACCAGTGGGAACGGGATTGCGGTGAAGGCTTCGTGCCCATCCCCGGTGCCAACTCGGCCGCCTACAGTCCTGCCGCAGATCCCAGCCTCCACGGCTGCCGATTCCGTGTTCAGGCCCACACCGTTGGCGCCAGTGCGACTTCGGATTCCAACCGGCTTGTGGTCTTCGATCCGTTGGACGGCCTGCCCGTGTTGACCGGTGTCGCCCTCGACGCTTCCGGAAACGCCAACCTCACCGGAACAGGAACGCCTGGCATGATCGCCGGCCTCGCCACCTCGAGCGATCTCGTGAACTGGGTCTGGCTGGAGGAGGTACTCGTCCGCCACGACGGACAGATCCAACGGACCGCCTCCACCGGCGGCGACCCGCAGCGCTTCTTCCTCCTCGACTGGGCGCAAACCCGGCCGTTCCCGCGCAATCTCGTCGTCTGGTGGCGTGCCGAAGGCAATTACCTCGACGCCTACGGAACCAACCACGCGTCACCGGCCGGGGCAGCACCCACGTTTGATGCCGGCATCCGCGGTCGCGCCTTTCGATTCGATGGCTTTGGTCGGGGCCTGGTCGCGCCGCCCGCATCCCTCCCGATTCCGTGGACGGCCGCGTTCTGGGTGAACCGCGAGAATGCTCCGGATCCGTCGGCAGCCCTGCTCGCCGATGCGGAATCGGCCCTGAAGCTCGAGCAGGCTGATTCGGACCGCCGGATGGGTTTCACGCAGTTCGGGGTCGCTGACTACAGGTTCGATTACGTGCTCCCGGCCAACACCTGGAGCCACGTCGTGTTCGTCGCGTCCGCATCGGGCACCCAACTCTACGTGGATGGTGTGCTCGTCGGAACCCGTCCCGAGACGGTGTACCTCCCTCTGTCGACCGTGGGAGCCCGCCCCACGGGCGTCGATCGCATGAAGGGACTCCTGGATGAAGTCACGGCCTTTGACCGGGCGTTGACCCCGCTGGAGATCCGTCAACTCCGCGACGCCACCGGGGCGCCTTGAGGCAGCCGCTGGAACCTCAGCGCCCCTGCGCCCCTGCGCGAAAACGGCCCCGTTCCATTCCCATGTGAAGAAGGAGTGTTCTCGCGCAGAGAGGCAAAGGCGCTGAGCGCTCGCAGGGCATGGTTTCGGGGAGGCGATGTCCTCATCGCCGTTGGGGGCCCTTGGGAATGGGCGACGAGGACGTCGCCACCCCGGCCATGGATCCTGAACGGGGAGGCGATGTCCTCATCGCCGTTTGGGGGGGCTTGGGAATGGGCGACGAGGACGTCGCCACCCCGGCCATGGATCCTGAACGGGGAGGCGATGTCCTCATC
>JAIXZE010000394.1 GCA_027489875.1 Verrucomicrobiales bacterium | reverse complement strand
GCGGTCGGGAGGTCCGAGCCCTGACCGGTGCGGAGGGCGCGCAGGATGTCGCGCACGGAGATCTGATCGAGGGGGCGGGCAGGGGCGAAGCCGGGGTGGGAGCCGTTGGTTTCGGAGACCAACTGGGCCTGGGTGAGACTCTGGAGGATGGAGGAGGCAAGGCGGGCGGGGACGGCGAGTTCGCTGGCGAGGGTGGCCAAGGGCGGCGGGGGGAGTTGGTGGACGAAGCAGCGGCCGATCTCGGTCATGAACCGGAGGGCGACGAATTCCCGGGCCTGATGGTGAACCCGTTCCGCCATGCGTTCCTGGAGATAGGCGCGCCGGTTCTGGAAGACGTAAGCGACCTGGGAGCCGAACAGCACGATCATCCAAGAGAAGTACAAGCCCAGCAGGAAGAGGGGAACGGCACCGAGGGAACCGTAGATCTTGGAGTAGGTGACGACCTTGGTGTTGTAGAGGACGCCCAGGCGATTGTTCAGCCACCAGAGGATGCCGGCCACCAGGCCTCCGATGAGGGCGGCGGGCCAGTCCACGCGGGTGTTTGGCATCACCTTGTAGAACGCGCCGAAGGCGAGGGCGACGATCAGCAGCGGCAGCAACTGGGCCTGAAGCAGGGCGGCCCCGGGGATGCTCTGGACCAGGGATGATTCCCCGGACAGGGCATTGAGGTAACCGGAGGTCGTGGCCACGAGCAGGACGATCGGCCCCAGGGAGATGGCGGCCCAGTAGAGGATGATGGACTCGAACCAGCCACGTCCCCGGGCGACCCCCCAGATGTCATTGAAGGCCGCCTCGATGGTTCGCAGCAGGGAGATGGCCACGAAGATGAGGCCGACCATGGCGGTGACACCGATGGTCCCGAAGTGAATGTTCCCCACGAAATCCAGGATGCTCTTCGCGACATCGGCACGTCGGGCCGCGCCCGCGTCCTCGACGGCTCCTCCGGGGGGGGGAGGCCCCACGGGAGCCGAGCTGTCGGCGTCGGACAGACCGAGGGTGGGGGCGACGTTGTTGACCAATTGCTCGATCATCCCGGTGAGCTTGGCGCGGGAGGTTTCGCTTTTGGCGTCGAAGACCAGCGAAGCCACGGTCAGTGAAACCGCGAGCAGGGGAACGAGCGCGAGGAGGGTGGTGTACGCGAGGGCGGAGGCCCGGACCTGGCAACGGTTGCGCCAGAAGAAGCGTCCGACCAATCCCCAGAAGTGCAGGAATCGGCCGGCCCGATCCTGGGCAATGGCCTCCTGTGCGGGGCCACCGGTGTGGGTGTCGTCCTTCAGGGACGCCGCCACGTCGGCCTGCAACCGCTTCAATTTGCCCACTGAGTCGTCCAGCATGGCTGGAGCCTATGCCCGGATGGGCTGGGGTGGAACGCGGAAAACAGGGCAGAAAACGGGGCGCGCCGGCTTCAATGCCCAGCGGCCTATCGTCGCCACCAGCTCTTCGAGCCGCCCGCGGCGGGGGCATCGGAGGCGACCTCAGCCTGGGGTGCGAACTGACGGATCAAGAGCTGCGAACGCGCGGCGGTGAGCGCCATGATGAACTCGTCATAGGAACTGAACCGTTCGCGCGGTTCCTTGGCCATGGCCTTGCAGAGGGCGTCGCTGGTGGGCTGGGTGACGCTGGTCAGCAGGGCGTTGGGCGGGCGGACGGGGGTCTGAAGGTGGGCTGCGACGACTTCATCGACGGTGGGCGCTTCGAAAGGAACATGGCCCGTGAGCGCGTGGTAAAGAGTCCCTGCCAGCGAATACATGTCGCACAGGAAGGTGTCGCCTTCCTGGCGCAGCCGTTCGGGGGCGATGTAATAAGGTGTTCCGAAGAGCGGGGCATAGGCGTCCGTATCGGCATCGGCCTTCCGGGCGAGGCCGAAGTCGACCAATTTGGGTTCGCCGTCGGAGTCGAAGAGGATGTTGCCCGGCTTGATGTCGAGGTGGAGCAGGCCGTGCTTGAGGGCGGTGGCGAGGGCAGAGGCGACCTTGACGCCGATGTCGAGGACATCGAGTTCGGGGACGCGCTGGTGTTTTTCGATGCGGCTGTCGAGCGAGCCGGCATCCGCCAGTTCCATGGCGAGGTATTTGGCACCCTCGTGTTCGTCGAAGGTGTAGATGTGGATGATGTTGGTGTGATTGAGCTGGGCGCAGGCGCGGGCTTCGCGGGCAAAGGAGGTCACGGCTTCCTCGTCTTCGGTGAACTCCTGCCGCATCAGCTTCACGGCGACCTCGCGGCCCAGAGTGGTGTCCCAGGCGCGGTACACGGTGCCCATGCCGCCGGAGGCGATCTCCGAGCGCAGTTCGAACTGGCGGAGCATCATCGGCATCATGATGGACCCGGCGCACTTGGCGCAGGTCGCGCGCTGCAGGGGCATGAGGTCGCCGGGGATGAAGGTCTTTGCCCCGCAATGGGGGCAGGCGACCATCCTGAGAGGTTTACGTTCCGACGACATGCCGTGGCGGGTGAATCTATCTTTGCGCTGGAGGCAAACAAGCACCCGGTTCGGTGGATCGCAAATCCCGTTTGGGCTTTGGGATCGATTCCTCCAGAATCGTCGCGTGTCACGTACCCCGAAGGGAATGGTTTATCTGGTAGGAGCAGGTCCAGGAGATGCCGGACTGCTGACCTTGCGCGCCGCCGAGCTGATCGGGCGGGCGGATGTGGTGTATTACGACGCGCTGGTGGGCGCGGGCGTGCTGGCGAAGATCCCGCCGGGGACGGCGCGGGTCTACGTGGGCAAGCGGGCGCGCGACCATGCGGTCCCGCAGGAGGACCTGAACCGACTGCTGGTGGAGCAGGCCCTTGCCGGGAAGACGGTGGTGCGGCTGAAGGGCGGAGATCCCTACGTCTTCGGGCGGGGTGGCGAGGAAGCGCAGGAATTGGCGGAGGCGGACGTTCCGTTCGAAGTGGTGCCCGGGATTTCATCGGTGGTGGCCGCTCCGGCCTACGCCGGGATTCCGCTGACGCACCGGGATCATTGCTCGGCCTTCCAGGTGATCACGGGGCATGAAGACCCGGACAAGGGCGGAACGGCGGTGGATTGGTCTGCCGTGGCTGCCGTGGCCGGAACCAAGGTCATCCTGATGGGGGTGGAACGGATCCGGAGCATCGCTGCGGGACTCATGGACGGAGGCATGGCTGGGACGATGCCGGTGGCCCTGATCCGCTGGGGCACCACGGCGCGTCAGCAGGTGCTGGTGTCGACCCTGGCGAAGGTGGCCGACGACGTGGAACGGGCCGGATTCCAGGCACCGGCGGTGACGATTGTCGGTGAAGTGGTGCGTTTGCGCAGTCAATTGGACTGGTGGAGCCGGCGTCCGCTGCATGGCTGTCGCATCGCGATCACGCGCACCCGCGAACAGGCGAGCGAGCTTTCCAGCCGATTGGAGACGCTCGGTGCGGAGATCCTCGAGGTGCCCACCATCCGGATCGAACCGCCGGAGCCCATCCAGCCATTGCTGGAGGCCGTCGTCGGGATTGGCGAATATGACTGGTTGGTGTTCACGAGCCCGAACGGAGTGGCGTCCTTCTTCGATACCTTCGTGAAGGCGTATCCCGACCTGCGGTCGCTGGGCAATGTCCGGATCGCCGCGGTTGGACCGGCAACGGCGGCCAAGGTGAAGGAGTGGCACATCGGCGTGGATGTCGTGCCGGAACGATATCTGGCCGCGGACGTGACCAAGGCCATTGCGGCGCATGAGACGGTGGAGAACCTGCGTTTCCTCCTGTTGCGTGCCGAGGTGGCAAACCCCGATCTGCCGAAGGCATTGGAGGAACTGGGCGGCATCGTCGACGACGTGCCGTGCTACCGCACGGTGCCGGAGACCCGCGAAGGCGGGGCGGCGGATGCGCTCGTCGAGGACGGCGCGGACTGGGTGACGTTCACGAGCAGTTCAACGGTGGAGAACTTTCACCGGCGCTTCGACCTGCCGGCCTTGCTGAAGCGGTTTTCCGGGATGAAGACGGCGAGCATCGGCCCGGAGACCACGAAGGCGCTGCATGCGCTGGGGTTGGAGCCAACGGTGCAGGCGAAGGTGCACACGCTGGATGGCCTGGTGGAGGCCATCCTGAAGAAGCGGGCCTCCGGCAAATAGCGGCGGCGGCCTCCGGGCCGTTACTCCGGCGACTCCTGGGGTTCGATCCCTGCGGAGTCGCGGATGACCCAGATGGGACGGCGTTTCACCTCTTCGTAGATGCGCCCGATGTACTCGCCCATGATGCCAAGGCTGATGAGCTGGATGCCGCCGAGGAACAGGACGGAGACCACGATCGTGGCGAAGCCTTGAACGGGTGGAAATCCGATCTTGCTGAAGAACCCGCTGAAGATCCGGGTGGCCAGGATCCAGATGATCCCGAGGAACGCGAACATCGAGATCCAGAGGCCGGCGTAGGAGACGAGACCGAGCGGTACCGTCGAGAAGGAGAAGATGCCGTCGCGGGCGAGTTTGAAGAGACGGCGGAAGTCATACTTGGCTTCGCCGGCGGCGCGGGCGTGGCGTTCGTAGGTGAGGCCCACTTGCCGGAAACCGGCCCACGCGCGAAGGCCGCGGACGAAACGGTTCCGTTCCGGCATCCGCTTCAGGACCTCCACGACGCGTCGGTCCATGAGGCAGAAGTCCCCGGAGTCGTGGGGGACATCGAAGGCGACCGCGCGGTGCATCATGCGATAGAACAGCCAGTACGCCGCCTTCTTGGGCCAGCCTTCCTTGCGTTTCTGGCGGATCGCATAGACGACCTCGAAGCCTTCCCGCCATTTCTCGATGAAGCGGACCATTTCCTCCGGCGGATCCTGCAGATCGGCGTCGATCACCATGACGGCGTCGCCGCTGGCATGGTGGATTCCGGCCGAGACCGCCGTCTGGTGACCGTAATTGCGGGCGAAGGAAAGGGCGCGCCACCGGGGATCGCGTTTCTGTTGGGCCACGAGCAACGGCCAGGTCGCGTCGCGCGAGCCGTCGTCGATGCAGACGATTTCCCAGTCGCACGGCCACTTTTCTGCGGCGGCGGTCATCCGCCGGAACAACTCCGGCAGGACTTCCTCTTCGTTGAAGCAGGGGATGACGACGGCGACTTTCATCGGGCAGAGGCTTGGGGACGACGGGCGATGACCATGGTGCTCACGCCCCAAGGGAACCGGAGGCCGGCGAGCAGGAGACGGTTCTCGATCCGCATCCAGGCGATCAGGAGTTGGTTGATGAACCGGGGGGGCAGCGCCATGTCGCCTTCGGGGTTCGATTCCTTGGCCGGGAGCGCACGGCGGAGGAGTCGGAGGGCGGCGACCGGCAGGAAGATGAGGAAGTTCCAGTACGAACTGCGCTGGACCTCGAAGCCGTGCTTCGTGAGCAGTTCGCAGAGTTCGCCGCGGCGGTATCGCCGGTAGTGGCGGTTCACTTCATCGTGGGCCGTCCAAAGGAACATGAAGGCGGGAACGAAGATGATGACCGTGCCTCCGGGCTTGAGCATCCGGTGCCATTCGTCGAGGGCGCGCCCGTCCTCGGCGAGGTGTTCCAGGACATCCGAGGCGGTGATCACGTCGAAACTGCGGTCCGCGAACGTGGGTTTCTGGGCGTCCATGACCCACGTCTCCTTGAGGCCGCGTTCGTGACACAGGGCGATGCCCTTCTCGCTGATGTCGATCCCGCGGACGTCGCGATAGCCCGCGGCGTTGAGTTGCTGGATGAGCATGCCGCCGGCGCAGCCGATCTCGAGGATGCTGCCGCTGCGATCCGGGTGCGCCTTCATGGCGAGGGCCCCGACGACATGGCGACGTTCGACAAACCACCAATGGATTTCCTCGGCGCGGTGGTAGTGCTGTTCGTACTCGGTCTTCATGCGCGTGCGGGACGTTGACGACCGATCCACGAGACACCGGCGAGGAGGAGGAAGCCGACGGCGGCGGCGACGATGCCGGCCTGGAGAAAGCGGGGGCTGAAGCGGAACCGCACCTCGCGGGTATCGGCTGCCACGGCGAACTTGGAGAAGTTGGGCGGGCTGGGAACCAGGGAGGTGGGCTTGCCGTCCACCGTCACCTCCCAGCCGGGATAACGCGTGTCCGTCCACAGGATCTCACCCGCGGGTCCGGGATTGAGGTGGAGCCGGACCTCGTTCAACCCGATGTCTTCGACGGTGAACGTGCGTGCCGGCGTACCAATCCAGTCGAACCGGGCGGAACCGGACTCGCGGTTCGCGACGAAGGTTCCGGCTTCGCCGGCCTTCCCGGCAGTGAAGGACCAGTCGCCCATCCAGGGACGCAGCTTTTCCTGGCCCTCGGGGCTGAGGCGATCAAGACCGCCACGCATCAAGGCGGCGTATCCATGGACGTACCGCACGCGGTAGATGTGCGGGAAGTTCATGGTCATGACGTGGCTGTACTGGCTGGGGGAACGGTCCCATAGCCGGAGCGAGCCGCCGCCCATGCGCGCCGCAATCGGAGCCTGGGCGGGGCCGCCCTCGCGCATGCGGTGCCACATCTCGACGGGGTGACGCGGCGTGAACCGATGGCAGAAGAGGATCAGCGGAATGAAGTTCAGGCAGGCCAGCAGGGCCCACGTCTGGGGCGAACGCCGCCAGGCCGGCTTCAGGATCACGACCGCCAGCAGCGCCAACCCGAGGTAGGCGAACACCGTCTCGGGGTTCCGCACCGAAATTTCATTGGGCAGGTTCTCGATCTGGAAGTTCCGCAGTTCCGGCGCGAGCAGGTACGTCGGGTTCGTCGACATCCGGGAGGCGACGATCTCCTTCACCTTCGGGATGAGCTTCGGGTAGATGCCGAGCGCGGCGACATTGACCGCGATCGCCAGGGCCGCCGTGAACCCGATCAGGGTAAGGCCGGCGCGACGCCAGGTTTCCGTCGAACGGGCGAGGCGCTCCGCCCCAAGCCCCGCCAGGACAATCAGGCCCATCGTCGGAAGCGCGGCCAACCGGGTGTACAGGATGTCGTGGAGCGGCGTGGACAGCACGAAGAGGTACTCGACGACGAGTGCGATCCCGATCCGGCGCAGGATGCGGCGCCCCGGATCCGACTCGTTCCCGAACGCCCCGATGGCCGCCAGGAAGAACGCGGGCGAACCGATGAAGATGTGGAATCCGAGCGAGTTCTCCCCGACGAACTTTCCGATGTCCAGGGTGCGGAAGGTGCCCAGCGACCACGGAAAGAAGGAGCTGAGCGAAAGGACGCCGCACAGGAGCGTGAGGGGATTTCGGGCCACCGGAACGCCGCGTCCGCCCACCAGGAAGAACTCGACGTGGGCACTCAGGATCGGGGCAGTGATCAGTGCGGCGAGGAGGCCGGTTCCCACAACCACCCGGCCGATGCGCAGCCATGTCTGGAGCGAAGCCCGGGCATGACCAAAGGCGAACGCCAGTCCGAACAGCGCCAGGTAACTGTGGGTCTGGATGCTGCCCGAACAGATGGCCCCGGCGACCATCGCCGTCGCTGCCGGCCAGTGCCATCCGGCGTCCTGCTTCATCATGCGGTCCCACACCAGCCACAGCCACGGGTAGTACATGAACGAACCCGGGATCCACGGATGCATGACGAACAGCGACTGCCATCCGCTGTATTGGTACGTCAGGGCCAGGGCGACGGCGGTCCAGTCCGTGAAACCCATCCGCCGAAGCAGCACCAGCATCCCGATCCCGGCGATCACGAAGTACCCGACCCGCACCCAATTGAACGCGAGTTCATAGGAAAGCCACGGATAGATCAGCAGGCGCAGCCAGTCGGTCGTGTGCGCGTGGCCGTCGGCCAGGAGGGGCGTTCCGCAGAGCGTGTACGGATCCCACCAGGGAACCTCACCCCGCCGGATGGCGTGGTAGATGGTGTACTGCAGCGGCAACTCCATCGTGAGGCTGTCGATGGTGTAGTGGTTGGCCGGTACCGGTCCCTGTTCCGGGTTCATGAACCGGTATTGGTCAAAGACCGCCGGGGCGACATCGAGTGGCGTGAACAGCGACTTGCCCCACAGACACGACCCGAAGATCCACCCGATGGTCAGCGCCTGAAGCAGGATGAAGACCCCAAGGGCTGCCCGTCCCATCGGTCGGGGCGGGGCGTCGGCCGCGGTGACATCGGCAGGGCGCAGGTCAGGACTCATGGCGGGATCCAGTTCGCAAGGCGACAACCTCACGGATCCCCGCCCGAACCATCAAGGTGAAAACCGGCCGATCCCGGCGACTCGGACGGGGGCGCATCTGGACACTGCCCCCGCATGCAACGGGGAGGCGACGTCCTCGTCGCCGTTCCGAAGCCGTCCCCATGGCGATGAGGACATCGCCGCCCCGTCTCCATTCTCAAGCGGGGAGGCGACGTCCCCGTCGCCGTTGCAAAGCCATTCCCAGGACGATGAGGACATCGCCGCCCCGTCTCCATTCTCAAACGGGGAGGCGACGTCCTCGTCGCCGTTGCAAAGCCATTCCCAGGGCGATGCGGACATCGCCGCCCCGAAACCGCTTCTCCAAGGGGCGGTGTCGAGATGCGCCCCGCGGACGGCAAACCGCACGTGGAGCGGCGGGCCAAAGGTGCGGAGCACCGATGACACGGAGACTTGGGCCGGACCGTGCTGCTTCAGTTGGCCTGGAGGCGGTAGAGGCGCAGGGAATCAGGTCGATCCAATGGGCGCACCGTCAGTACGCCCCCCGTGCCAGGCAGGGTGCCGGGCTCGGTCTGCCAGAGTCCCTCGGTCAGGTTGGTGCGACTTTGCAGCAGGTAGGTGGCCCCCAGTTCGCTCGGGAACGAGATGACCAGACGTCCGTCCAGATCGCGCCCCAGGACAGCCACCGGGGAGGCCGGTGCATCGTCATTGCGCAGGGTCACGGTTGGCAGCCCGCCGGGCAGCAACAGTCCGAAGGCGTCCGAGAAGTCCACGCTGAAGATCTCGTTCGGTTCCAGGCGGCGGTCGCCCACGATGGGGATGGCAATGAGGTTGGTCCGCTGACCCGGGGCGAAGGACAAGCGGCCGGCGACCGGTTGGAAATCCTCACCGTCCACGGCGGTGCCTGAAAGGGTGCTGAATCCAAGTTCCACCGGCAGCGATTGCGCCTCGTTCAGGAGGATGCTCAAGACGGCCGGGGTGCCATTGGTATGGCCTTCGAACTGACTGACGGAACGTACCTGAAAGCTGGCGCGGTCATCGTTTGCGATGGTCACGACGGCTGAGGTGGACGCTCCCGTGACGTCGCCGGGAATCAGCAAGATCCGGAAGCGCTCATCCGGCTCCAATCGGTTGTCAGGCGTGACCCAACGTACTTCGGCTTCGCGGCTGCCGGTGGGGAACTGCACGTCAAAGGTCAACGCGGTGAGGTCGTTTGCCTGAGCGTCGATCAGCTCCGCTTGCAGACGCACTGTCAGGGGACGCGGCGCGCGGGTGGACAGACGCAGGACGAGCGGGAGACCGTTGTCGGCCGTCACCAGATCCGACAGCAGGAGCACGGGTTCCTCCGGAACCACCACTTGCACGGTCGCCTGGGAATCCGCGGGCGTGGGGTCCTGAGCGTCAGAGGTCAGGCGGAAGGTGACGGGGCGCACGCCGGGTTGGGTGGCGCGGAGGACAACAGACAGTGTCTGGGCCTCGGTGAAGTCGGGAAGGGGCAACTGGCCCGCCGGGCCGGAGCTGATCGGACTGACCAGTTCCAGTCCTGGCGGCAGGTCGGCGAAGAGTTTGGGGTTCTGGGCCAGCCAGACGCCGTCCTGGCGTAGTTGGAGTTGGACGGTGAACTCCAGGCCGACACCGAGCGGTTGGGCTTCGAGCGTGGCGGTGACCTGGAGGTCGGTTCCCGGATTGGGCGGGGCGGGGAACCATCCACCAGAATTACCGGTGATCAGGACCCCGGCGGGGCCACCGGATGCCACAAGGCCGTTCTCGATGGGCAGGCTGAGTTGCCACAGTAGCCGGCGACTGGGCAGATCGAAGGCCCGGAGGATCTGTCCGAGGGGATTCACGAAGATCTGCTGATAGCCGACCCCGCCGAAGGAGGGGCGGGTGAAGGTACCCAGCGGCAGCAGGGTCAGCGACTGCAGGTCCAGCACATCATTGAAACCCTGGATCAGCAGGCCGTTGGCGACCGCCATGCGGTAGTCGATATGGCGGTTGAAGGCGTCCAGGTTGCGCGCCAGGTACAAGCCGTCCGCACGGAGTTCCAATTCGCGCAACTCGGCGCCATTGGAAACGTAAACCCGTCCATCCGGACCGCCCACGCCCCGCAGGGACCGCCCACGCCAGCGCAGGTCGTCGGAGTATTTCACGGGCCGGGCCACGCCCTGGTCGTAGGCGATGACTTCCATCTGGCCCGGGTCATTGAGACCGAACACGACAATCGTCCCGGGCTGGCCGGGCATCGGGATGATCAGTCCCCTGCCGCCCCCGGTGGCCAGGGTGGAATCCACGGTCAGATCCGCTACGCCGGTGTCGAGGTGGTAACGGGTCGCCTGGTTGGCCCCCGACTGGATCCAGACCGACTGGCCATCGTCGGTGAGGAAGAACTCCTGGACCTCCTCATTGAAGCCGAAGGCTCCTTGAGGTTTCAGGGTGATGGGCGCGAGGAAGTGGAGTCCCCGGAGGTCGGAGACCATCCATTGATTCCGGGCGGGCGACCATTGGGCGTCGGTGAAGGGCAGACGGAATCCCGGGAACCGCGCCTGACCGTCGGGTTGCGGGACGAGGACCGCTGCCCGGCCCTGGTTGTCGTTGGGTTGCGGATCGACCGTGAGGAAGCCGGGGCGGAGACTGATGGGATAGACTCCGGGACCGGCGTTGTGGAAGCGGAGGGTGACCGACACGGATTCGCCGGCGGCGAGGGTGGGTGCCAGGTTGCCGATGAGGGTCGCCGAGCAGCAGTTGGCATCGAGGGTGCCGCGGTCGGTGGCGACGAGGGTCAGTCCGGCGACTGGTTCAAAGGCGAGGCTTGGTTGCATGACGACGCCGGGGCCGCGGTTGGTCAGGACGCAGGTCACCTGGAACTCCGGGCCGTCCGTGGAAGGAGGGAGCACAAGGCGTACGGCGACATCCGCGGGGACGAGGGTCGTGGTGACGGTTTTGGAAACGGAAGCTTCGGCAGGCGTTGGGCCGGTGGCACCGGCGAGGAGCGAAGCCCGGATTGTCAGGGATTCGGTGGGGAACGGGAGCCGGTTCGGCGTGGTGCCGAGGGTGACCGAATAGCTGCCGCCGGGCGGTAGAGGGTCGCCGGTGATCAAGACAGAACCCTCGAATGGGAAGGACGGGCGACCCGGTGTGGTGACCGGAGTTCCGCCCTCGGTGACGATCCGAAGTTGGGAGAGGGAAACCGTGGTCGGGCCGCGGTTGGTCACCACCAAGCGAAGTTCGACGGGTTGGTTGAAGAAGGCGGTATCTGGACCCTGGAAAAACAGCGCGAGATCGGCTTCTCCCGCGGGGACGATGGCCGAGCGGGTAGTGACGAGCAGTCCGCTTTCGGTGCGGAAGGCGAAGCCATTGGTGCCCCAGCGGACCTGGTCGAGGAGGGCACCGGTACGGCTGAGACCTGGGACTGGAACTTCCGCCTCCATCTGGAGGCTTGGCAGCCGGTATCGGCGCAAGAGGATACCTTGGGCGCCGTACGCCACGTTGCCCGCCGGGATCCAGGGAAGGCCGCTGCTGAAGCCGGACGAACGCTCGCCACCGTTTACGTCCACGGCGCGACCGTCGAAGATGAGTTGGTTGCCCTGGACGGCGAACCGGTAGTTGCCGCTCGGGATGAAGATGGTGCGGCTGACGGCGAGGGTCAGGTCGCCGGGGCTGATCTGGTAGGCCCGGAGATCGTCCTGAGAGGCTACCCAGAGACGGCTGCCCTGAACGCCGATGGCGCGTTGTTCGGCGAGGGGCAGCGCTAGATTCTGCACGACCGTGTTGCCCTCGAAGAGGGTGAGGCGATTGCGGTTCAACACAGCGAGGCGGCCGCGGGGTTCAGGCAGGCTGACGAAGTCCACGACCGTGTCGCCGGGGAAGTCCTGGTCGAAGTCGATGGCCGCGGTGTCGAGATTCCAGCGGACCAGCCGATTGGTGCCCAACTGCACGTAGACGGCGCGGCCATCGGGCGTGAACGCGAGACGCTGGGGATCTTCGCCTACGGGCAGGGTGCGCAGTCGTTGGCCCGTTTCTGGATTCACCACCGTGATGCCCGCCGGCGCGGCTTCCGGACCCACAGCGAGCCAGAGTTCGGTTCCGTCGGGCCCGTTGACCAAGTGCCGCGCCGGGAAATCCAAGGCGTGGTAATCGGCCGAGGACTGGGGCAGCACGAGGGTCTGGCCCGAGGCCGTGTTGTTGAAGAGATCGGGGTCGGGCGTCGGGGAGCTGACCGTGGGAGAGAAGGATTGGCGACCCAGGAACTGGGGGTTGAAGGTCCAGGGAACCACCCGGACTTCCCCTGGTTGCATGCCGCCCAGGTTCAGGGTTTGAAACGGCGGCAGGGAAAGGACCACAGCCGCCGCAAACTCGGGTCCACGGTTCGTCACGGACAATGTGGCCGGGATCGAGATAGGCGAATTCGGATCTGCCGGGGCGGTGTTTTCGCTGGGAACGGCAATTCCCACGGCCAGATCTGCCGGCCCAGGGCGCAGTGGAGCTGCATCGATGAGCACGAGCTGTTGTCCGGTCCAGGACAGGAGTGCCGCGCCGCGGGCGCCCCAACGAATCAATCGATCCAGCGCCGGACT
>JAIXZE010000310.1 GCA_027489875.1 Verrucomicrobiales bacterium | reverse complement strand
CTCAGCTCACGATCTCGTAGGCGTAGCCCTTCAGGTACTCGGTCTCGGGAATCGACGGCAGCACCGGATGATCCGGCGATTGCGAGTAGCTCGTGATGCGTCGCAGCACGCGCCGGCAATCGAAGGCCGCCGACAGGATGACGTCCTCGAACAGGCGGGCATCGACGTGATGGGAACAGCAGAAGGTTGCCAGCACGCCGCCCGGACGCAGGAGCTTGAGTCCGCGCAGGTGGATCTCCTTGTACCCGCGCAAGGCATCGCCCACCGCTGCCCGACTGCGGGTGAACGAGGGCGGATCCAGGATGATGAGGTCGAACTTGGGCACCACCTTCTCGCTGGGGGCCACGGTCGTCTGCCCCTTGAGCCAGTCGAACACGTTGCCCTGCTCGAACTGGATCTTCGCCGCGAGTCCGTTGGCTGCGGCGTTGGCCGTCGCTGCCGCGATCGCTTCCGCCGATTGATCGATGCCCAGCACGGACTTCGCGCCCGCCCGCGCGGCGTGCAGCGCAAACCCACCGAGGAAGCTGAAGCAGTCGAGGACGTTTCCGTCCTTCGCCCAACGGCTCACGGCCTCGTAGTTGTCCTGCTGATCCAGGTACATCCCGGTCTTGTGTCCGCCCGCACCGGGCAACTGGAAACGCAGGCCGTTGAGCCGCGCCGTCAACGCCTCCGGTGCCGTGCCAGCAAGCACGCCCTGGGCTTCTTCGAGACCTTCAAAGCGGCGCGACGCCATGTCGTTCCGCTCGAGGATGGCCTTCGGCGAAAGCAGTTCCTGCAGCACCGAGACGATCTGCTTCTTTCGCTGGTCCATTCCCAGCGACGACGTCTGGACGACCAGCACGTCCTCATACAGGTCGACGATCAGACCCGAAAGCAGGTCCGCCTCGGAATTCACCAGACGGAACGAGGTGGCTCCCGAGAGGTGACGCCGCCGATGATTGAGCGCCGCCGTGATGCGTCGGACGAAGAAGCTGCGGTCGATTTCCTCCCGCTCGTGGGTCAGCACGCGGACCCGGATCCGCGAACGGCTGTTGTAGAAACCCAACCCGATGAACCGCTGCCGATGGTCCTTCACCTGCACGACGTCGCCGTCGTTCGGGGTCTGGGTCATGCGAAGGACGGAGCCCTCATAAAGCCAGGGGTGACCCGCAATGAGACGGTCGGCTTCGCCGGGCTTGAGAACGATGGTGGCCAATGAATCCATGATACGATTTGTAGACATTCCGGTCACAGGATCGCAACCGGGCCGTCGACCCTACCGGACCGCCCACGCCCCTGCCATGCATTTTTTGGAATCTTCCCTTCCCTGCCCGCCACCCGCACACTCACACCCGTCACGATGAGTTCGTCACCTGTCTCCCGTTCCGGTCGGTTCGGCAGCGGCCCTGCTGCTGAAGTCGCCGCCTTTTCCGAGTCCATTTCCTTCGACTGGCGCCTCTGGCGTCACGACATCCGCGGTTCCATCGCGCATGCCACCATGCTCCGCGAGATCGGCATCCTCTCCGCCGCCGAGCTCAAGGCCATCAAGGCCGGCCTCGACGAAATCGGGCGCGAGATCGAGTCCGGAACGTTCGCCTGGAAGATGGAGCTCGAAGACGTCCACATGAACATCGAGGCCGAACTCACCCGCCGCGTGCCGGCCGGGGCCCGCCTCCACACCGCAAGGTCCCGGAACGACCAGGTCGCCGTCGACATCCGTCTCTGGCTTCGCGATGAGATCGACACCCTCGCCGCCGATGTCCGCGGCCTCCAGAAGGCCCTGGTCGGCCTGGGTGCCCGCCATCCCGAGGTGATCATCCCCGGCTACACCCATCTGCAGCGTGCGCAACCCGTGTGGTTCGCGCACCATCTCCTCGCCTACGTCGAGATGCTCGATCGCGATCTTGGCCGCCTTCTCGATGCCCGCGAACGCGCCAACGTCTGCCCGCTCGGCTCGGGTGCCATCGCCGGTTCCACCCTGCCCCTCGACCGCGAACGCGTGGCCACGCTGCTCGGCTTCGTCGACGCCAAGGGCCGCCCCCGGGTCACCCAGAACTCCATGGACGGCGTCAGCGACCGCGACTTCCTGATCGAGTTCGCCGCCGCGTCCGCCCTGCTCGCCGTCCACCTCAGCCGCCTCGCCGAGGATGTCATCCTGTGGGTCAGCACCGAGTTCGGTTTCATCCGCATTGCCGACGCCTACACCACCGGCTCGTCCCTGATGCCGCAGAAGAAGAATCCCGACGTCGCCGAACTCACCCGCGGCAAGACCGGCCGCGTCGTCGGGAACCTGATGTCCCTCTTGACGCTCCTGAAGGGGCTTCCGATGACCTACAACCGCGATCTCCAGGAGGACAAGGAACGCGTGTTCGATACCGCCGACACCGTCCGGGCATGCGTCCGGCTCATGGGGGCGATGCTCGACAACACCCGCGCCATTCCCGAGTCCTGCGCCGCTGCCGCGGCCGATCCGCTGCTGTTGGCCACCGACCTCGCCGATTACCTCGTCCGGAAGGGCATGCCCTTCCGGCAGGCCCATCATGTCGTCGGATCCGTCGTGGCCCTCGCCGAGAAGTGGGGCAAGCCCCTCAACCAACTCACGCTCGCCGAATATCAGGGCGTGGACCGGACCTTCGAACCCGACGTCATGGACGTGTTTGACCTGAAGAAAGCCATGCAACGGCGGGCCATCACCGGTGCCCCCGGCACCGCACAGGTCAAGGCCCAGCTCAAACGCTGGCAACGCCTGCTCGCCAAAGCCTGAGCGGCATCCTTGCATTGATGTTCTCGCGCGAAGCCGGGAGAGCGCGGAGAGAGGCCGGCCGCGAATGCTCTCAAGACCGCAACCGCTCACCCGTCGCGCTCAGAACTGGCATCTGGCCTCAGGAAACTTCCCCTCTGTAGGCCGCGTGCCCCCACGCGGCGGGATTGTCGTTCAAATCTCCAAGTCCATCGGCTGTATTGGCGACATTAACAGCTTCAAGTAAGCCTTGGGTCTCCATGCGCCTACCCATGAGACAATCCATCCTTCGGAGTTCACTGCTCGGCATGCTGATCGCAACGGGTGTGATCGCTGGTTACAGCGAAATTCCACTCCGTTCTCGATTCCGATGGCGATTCCGATAACAACGCGTGCGACAGGGGCAGCCGCCCGGGCTCCTCGTCATTCCTCGACGTGTCCACCCAGCACCTTGTCGCTGAGGTCCTGTCCGAGTCCAAGTTCGTGTTGGGGTCGGTACCGATGCTGTTCCTGAACACCGCGAGTTCTCCCTTCGTGGCAGCTTTCATTATCCCGGAGAGATTTCAGCGGATAGCCAATACGGGGTCGCGAAGCGCACCCCGCGTTCCCGTGGGAAAGGGAAAACAACTTCGGAAGGGTTGAAGCATCCACGGGTTCCACACCAAGGGAGGGGTTCGAAGGTTGAAGCTTCTCCACGAAGGACACCAACGACACG
>JAIXZE010000040.1 GCA_027489875.1 Verrucomicrobiales bacterium | reverse complement strand
CTGAACCGGGCGTCGAGATTGTCATGATCCGGGTGGAAGGTGTGCAGGAAGGGATTGGAGGTCTGGTCCCGGTAGTCGAGTGGCACGGTGAACTGGACGTTGTTGCCCTCCCGGAACTGTCCGGTGCCCAACCAAGGCGTGTTGGTGTGCGCGAAGGGCAGATGTGCGGCCGAGATGCGCCGTGCGCCATCGCGATTGTCGGTGCCGAGCAGGGCCTCGTCGGTGGCGAGGACCGGCACGTTGGCGGCGTTGAGTCCGACGAAGACACGCTGCAACAGGCGGGCCTGTCCACTGGGATCATTGTGGGCAATCAGCCGCAGGGGCACGGGCCGGACCACGTTGGCCATCGTGGTGTTGGTACTGATGGCGACATAGGACGCGCCGTTGGTCGTGACTTCGGCCAGAAGAGGGGTGCCATCGGCTTTTTTGGCGTAGGTCACCAGATACTGGGCCACCTGGGTGACGGAGGCGTCGCCGACCCACAGGCCTGCGGTATCGGCCACGGTGGCGGCGACCCCGACATCGATCTGGCTCAGACCGTTGGTGTCCGCGAAGCGCAGGATCCCGGCATAACGGTCGCCCACCGTGCTGGACATGGCGGAACGGTTGAGGCCGAGGACGACCTCCACCTCGGAGCCAGGCTTCCCGCGGGGGGTGAGGGTTACCTGATGGTCGGTCGGGACCTGGCTCGTGGTCAGTGTGGTATGCAGATAGGCCAGATCGGCCGCGCTGCGGGGACCACGGATCAGCAAGGGCGGCACCCCGACACTGCCAGGCTGGCCGGAAGGGGCGTCCCCGGACGGGAGCAGGCTGAGCGTGAAGGTATTGGTGAGGTCCGAGTTGTTCTTGAGGCGGACGGAGTACGTTCCGAGGCGGCTACCGAAATCGACGGTGTTTCCCCCGCTCTGCAGCGAGACGCCGAGCGGGCCGAAGTAGGCGTTGTAGTCCTTCGCGCGCATCCAGAACGCCTCGCCGCGCCGGACGGCGATGCTGGGATAGACCAGGGCTGGAACGGGAACTGGGCCCATGGGTCCACCCGCGTAGCGGAAGATCTCGGCATCGAGGGCGAGGGCCGGCACCTGGTCGAGGAACTTCTCGTAGCTGGGAGGCGCCCCGGCGGGCGTGGGGAAGCCGATGAAATTCTGGCCGGTCGTGGTCCACTCGTAACGGGGCAACACGGGCTTGCCGACGAGATTCCAAACGGTGTTGGTGGCGGCCGAGTTGCGAACGAGATAGGCGGCGTTGGGCCGGAGCTGGGTGAAGGTGTCGACGTTGCCCGGGGAGCGGTTCCACACGGCCCACTGGCTGTTGGGCGTGATCGGCTCCTGGGGGCTCTTGACGAACTGGAGCTGGGAGGCCGGAGTCTGCCAGAGCCAGATCTCATCGATCGTGCCGGTGGAGCCGAGGAGCGTGTCGAGGGACACATGCGACGCATCGACGTGCAGGTAGACGGCATTCCACCCCGGCTTCAGGGTCATGGACTGGGTCTGCCACTGGGCGTGGGCGGCGAAGCCACAGCACGCGGTCAAGGCGGCAGCAAGGCCGCGAAGGCGGAGGGGAGATTTGGTCATGGCTTGCGATAGAAGTACCAGGCGCTTTGAGGCGTGAGCCGCTCCAGGCTGCCTTGCAGCGTGGTGGCGTTGCGTCCGCCGAAGAGGATCAGTTCCGAACCCGTCCAGATGGAGGCGGCACCGCTGCGGGCCAACGGCGATCCGGGATTGTCCAGGGCCCGCCACGTGTCCGTGGCGGGCGTGTAGACCGATCCACCGGACGCGGCCCCGGAGACAGTCAGGCCGCCGACCAGCACCCATTCGGAACCAGTCCAGGCGCTGCTCGGCAGGCTGCGGGCTGACGGGGCACCCACCGCGGAGATCGGGGTCCAGCGGTCCGTGAGCGGGTCATAGGCGGCCCCGTCATTGAGCGGCGTGCCGAAGTTGTGCCCGCCCCAGACCAGCAGGCGCGTGCCGGTCCAGGCCACGGCGTGGTCCTCGCGGCCGGAAGGCGCACCCACCGTGCTCATGGCCTGCCAGGTGGTCGGAGTGCCGCCGGAACAAAGCAACTGGCCGCCGGACTGCTCGTATCCGTTCGTCGACATGCCACCCCACACCAGCCAGCGATCGCCGGCCCAGACTCCAGCGGCGGACATCCGGGCCACCGGTTCGTTGGCCACAGGCAGCGGTTCCCACGTATCGGTACCCGGGCGGTATTGGGCTCCGACAGTCGCCAACGTGCTTCGATTCCGACCGCCCCAAACCAGCATTGAGCTGCCGGTCCAGACGGAAAGGTGGGAGTCGCGCGCCGATGGGGCGTTGGTGCTGTTCAAGGACCGCCACGACTGGGTGGCCGCTCCATACCGGGCGCCGGTATCCAACGCCGCGCTGCCGGAGAACCCACCCCAAACAATCATCTCCGTCCCGGTCCAGACCGCGGTGTGTCCGCTCCGGGCTGTGGGGCCATCGAGCTGGGAAAGGGTGGTCCAGACATCGGCCTCCGGTTGGTAGGCGCCACCGGACGAGGAGTACTGCGCCCCGCCCACGGATCCACCCCAGACCCACATTTCCTGACCGGTCCAGACGGCGCTGTGGCCTTCGCGGGCAGTGGGAGCATTGCTCACACTTCCAATGACCCACGCCGGGGCCGGAATGCTCCCCGCCCGGCTCAGCCCCTGGGCCAGAAGCACGGGATCGGCCGGCAGGGTCGACGCCAGAATGCTGCCGGAGACAGGTCCGCTGGTGGCTTCCAAAGCTGCTACCCGCGAGCTCAGCGCAAGAATCAGGGTGACCAATGCATCGTTGGTGCCCACCAACCGCGTGCTCAGGACATTGCTAACGGTCGTTGCCGAGACGCCCACGTCTGCCACGCGGGTGTTCAACGTGCTGATCAATCCCGCCAGAACATCGTTCGTCGCCACCAACCGGTCGGAAAGGGTGTTGCTGACCGACAACACATCGGACGTCCGCGCGACATTCGCGCTCAACCGCCCGTCGGGCAGGGTGCCCGCGGTCAGCGCCCCGGCGTCGCCCGAACCGGTCAGGGCGTGCAGCGCATAGGGCACCGCTGTGATCGCCTGCCGCGGGACAAACACCGACAGGGCTCCCCCGGTCCCGCTCGGCCGGGCCGCCACTTCCAGCCAGCGATCGGCCCCGTCAAACACGGCGTTGCCGAAATCCAGGGCCACCGTGAACAACCCGTTGGTTACCCCAACCGGCGTCAACACCAGTTCAGGCCCGACGCGGGTGCCGACCGTCAAGCTATCGAACAGCCGGAAGGTCAGCTCATAGTTGCCGTTCGCCAGCGCCGTTCCGTCCACCAGGCGCCCCTGATACGTGAACGGCGCCGCGATCGCCTCGGAAAGGAACAATCCCCATGCGACCAGCAGGACGCCGCAGTGGCGAAAGCGTGTCAGGCATCGCGCGAGGCTTTGGAAATTCATGACGGTGAAGATGGGCGCCAAAGCGTCGGGTTGGATGGCTTCTCAGGTGCTTTCGCCATCGGCACAGTGCCCGGCCAACGACCCCATCCGATGCGGTTCAAGATTTGCGCAATGCGTCCCACTGCGAGGCAATATCCGGAATGCGGGGCGGCGTTACGGATTCCTTTTGGAAATCGAACCTAGAAACCCAAAAGCGCCGTTCGAAGCAGGCGCGTCCTGCGATCCGCACGCCGCGGCCAAGTGTTTATTACCTAATATTAGAATCATTTGCCCGTTGCGGGTCGGGACGCAGGCCCGTCAGCTTTGATCAGGAGCACTTTGTCCGTCGCCTTCCTCAGCCTGGGGAGGGGACAAAGAGTTGATACCGACGTAAAAGCATGACCGCTGTCTCCAGCCCGGCGCATCAGTTTGCGACGACCGATTGGCAAACCGCCATGGCGGCCAGGTCCGACACGGATTCCGGATCCGTCGCGCTGTCGCGGCTGTGTGAGCTCTATTGGTATCCGCTATATGGATACCTTCGTCGTACCGGAGTCGACACACACACCGCTGCCGATCTCACCCAGGGATTCTTCGAGCACGCCATCGAGACCCGGTTCTTCCAGAAGGCACACAAGGAATCCGGACGGCTCCGATCCCTGCTGCTGACATCCTTTCGAAATTTCGTCCTGAAGCAGCATCGACACGAGACGGCCATCAAACGCGGGGGCGCGACCACAACGGTTCAGTGGGATCTTTCGGAGGCGGAATCCCGACTCCTGACCGGCAACGTCCATCAGGAAACAGCGGAGCGCCTTTATGAGCGGGACTGGGTCCTGGGACTCATCGAGCGTGTTCTGGGACAATTGCGGGCCGAACAGATGGCCGCGGGCCTCGGGGCGCGCTTCGACCAGCTTTCCGCCCACCTGATGGAGAAGGAATCCTCGATCACCCATGCGGATCTGGGAGTCCAATTGGGGCTGACGGAAGGGGCGGTTCGGATCGCGATCTATCGTCTGCGCCAACGTAGCCAGCAGTTGCTGAGAAGCGAGATCCTCAAGGTGGTTTCCTCACCCGAGGAGGTGACCGACGAACTGCGGTACATGGCTGGAATCCTTTGCCAATGAGTCAACAGGGCGGCCATTGAGCACACACCCGAAGCCCTGCACTCATTGCGGCAGGACTCCGGCCGCAGACGCGCCCCTGGGTATTTGCCCAGCCTGCTTCCTGCTGGGTCTGGAGGATGGACTGGACGCCCCAGAGGAGGCGCAGACGTTGGGTACCGAGTTCGGCAGGATCGACCGGTTCCTGCTGGATCGGGAAATCTCCCGGGGCGGAATGGGACAGATCTGGCGCGCCTTTGACCGGAATCTCGGCCGATGGGTGGCCTTGAAAACGCTTCACCCGGAGGAGGCCACCCACCTCATCAACCGGCAGCGGTTCCTGCAGGAGGCGCGCATCCTGGCCCGACTGGAGCACCCCAACATTCCGCCGATCCAGGCCGTGGGTTTGACCGAAGACGGCACTCCCTTCTACACCATGAAGCTGGTGGATGGGGTGGACCTGCAAACCGTGTTGGATCGCCTGGCGGCCGGAGATCCGTCGACGCAGGCCAAATACCCACTCGATGTCCTGCTGGGGATCCTCGACAAGGTGGGGCAAGCCGTTGGGTTTGCCCATTCCCAAGGGGTGATCCACCGGGATCTGAAGCCGCGGAACATCATGGTGGGACAATTCGGCGAGGTGCTGTTGCTGGACTGGGGAGTCGCCAAGATTCTCGACCCCACGACCCCGGACACAAACCCGCCGGTATCTGACCGCCAACCATCCGAGTCCCTGACCTCGATGGATTGCACCTCCCACGGGTCCGTTGTGGGGACCTGGGGATACATGGCACCGGAGCAGGCCCTCGAGGCAGACGACGAGATCAACCCGAGGACTGATATCTTTGCGCTCGGCGGTATCCTCCATTCCCTGCTGACGCTTCGTCCACCTTACGCCCCGGTCCACACCCTTGCCGGAGTCGATCTCCGCAAGCGTGTGATGACATCGCTGGACCTGGTCCATCTTTCGTCCAACGCCCGCGGGCACCTGCCCTGGAAGAGGATCCCCGCGACCCTCCGCCTGATCACCACCAAGGCGCTGTCGATCGCCACGGAAGAGCGCTATGCCAGCGTCGAGGTCTTCCTCAAGGACATCGAGGCATATCGAGGTCACCGCCCTATCGCGGCCCACCAGAAGAGCCTTGGCCGCCAGCTGGCGCTGTTCCTGCGAAGGCATCAGAACGCAGTTGTCCTGACATCGATGAGCCTCATCCTGGGTATAGGCTTTGGGATTTACCGAAGCATCCCACCCACGCCGCTGCAACTGCCCCTGACAGGCCGTGTCGTGACCTCCAACGGGAAGCCGGTTGCGGGATTTCCCATATCCCTCGAGAGCAATCGCCTCTTGTTCACGCGGGAGATCCCCACGGATCTTCCTCCGGCGCACGTGGCTCACGTGAGGGCACTGGACTTCCCGGTCACCAGCAGGGCGATCTTTGATACCCTCTGGCCACAGCATCCCATCAATCAGATCGCCGCCATCTTCACGTGCTCGGTCCAGGTGGAACACTCAGGAGAGTACGTCTTCGACCTGGAGTCCGATGATGGAGCCCACCTGTTCATCGATGGAAAACCCGCCGTCTCCAACGACGGCATGCATGGCCTTCAATCCACCCGTTCCTCGGTCTTCCTTCAGGGCCGCGATCAGGGCGGCGGAGCGGGGAAGCATGAATTCAGGGTCGCGTATTTTCAGCGGATCGGTCCTACCGCCCTTCGCCTGAATTGGTGCAAGCAAACAGGCCCTGGCCTTTTCCCGTTCACTCCGGTTGGGGGAATCGTCAAGGGGATCGCCAAAGCTTCCCGGTGGAATGCGCGATTCTACATCATCAGCAACGAAACCCGGACCACCGTCACCCGTGACGATGGATCGTTCACGCTGAACCCCGTCTCACGTCTTCAACAGTTCACACTGACCGCGGGCATCCCCAGCGACCTTGTCTCCCCGAAGCGCCAGACCAACGACGGCACCGCACGACACGATTTCTTGCTGCAATCGTCGCCACCGCGCATCCAGGTGCAGGGAAACGTCCAGATGCAGGCGGACACCACCGTACTGCTTCGGCTGGCCATATCGGATCACCAGTCCTCCAGTTGGGCACTGCGCGTAACCGGCGGATCATCGCTGCCTTCGCTGCTTCCTCTCAACGAGTCAAACATCGAGGGCGTTGGCGAGATCCGAACCATCCGCCTGAAACCTGCAGCCGGACAAACAGGCAAGGCCACGGTCACCCTGACGGTGGAGGACGAAGAGGGACTGAGTGCCTCGACGATCTTCGATGTTTCCGTCGGCCCGCGAGCTGGCCCCTGATCTGGTCGTGGTGTCTGGGGACTTCGTCCATCGCCTCCGGACGTTGGTGACTACTTCAAACTTGAAACTGAAATCTTCGAACTTCCCTCCCCCTCCTCTTCCGCCGGGTGAGGGCACCCGGCCTACAGCTTATGGATTGCAGGCCGCGTGCCCCCACGCGGCGGGATCACGGCTTCAAACTTGAAACTGAAATCT
>JAIXZE010000379.1 GCA_027489875.1 Verrucomicrobiales bacterium | reverse complement strand
CCATGGCCCGCAGGCAGGCGTCCTTCTCGGCCGACGTCAGTCCCGCCAGGGCGCGCGATGCAGCCTTCGCCTGGCGACCCAACCCAATCATTTGCTCACGGAGCGTCACGGCGCGGAACGTACGGATCCCGGGCGGGTTTGGAAAACGGGGAATTCGGGGACGCACACTGTCCGGACAGCACGCGGTCAGCGCCTGCCGTCCCCACGAATCTCCGGCGCTTCTGTCATCCTGAAGGGATGGGCGCGTCATGGGTGGATCCGCACCCGGCTGGGGCGCGAAGGCCTGGGATTCTTCAACCCCTGCTGCCGGGGTTGCCGATCCTTTGCCTACCCGTAACCCGGGGTCGCTTCGCACCCCGGGCTGCCCGCTCCCACGCCTCCGGCGTGACGGATCTTCCACTGTGCGTTTGTCGTGCGGAAGGGATGTCACCGAGCTGTTCCTTGAATCCCGGGACACAAATCCCAAACCTCGGCGGCACATGCGATTCCTTGGGCTCACCGTGCTCCTTGTCGTGCACACCGTCAGCGCCGCCGCTGCCGACCTGCCCCGCTGGTGGCGTGGCAATCTCCACACGCACACGTTGTGGTCCGATGGTGACGACTTCCCGGAGATGATCGCCGAAGGCTATCGCACCAACGGTTACCACTTCCTCGCGCTGTCCGACCACAACCTCCTGAGCCAGGGGCCGCGCTGGATGGAGGTCGACAAGATCGCAGCGCGCGCCAAGTCCGAACCCTGGCGTGCATCGATCCGCCCGCGCGACGCCTTCACTTCCTACCTTCGCCGCCACGGGACGAACTGGGTCGAAACCCGCACCAATCCCGCGACGGCCAAGCTCGAAGTCCGGCTCAAGCCCTATGAAGAGTTTCGCCCGCTCGTCGACCAGGCCGGGCGATTCCTGATGATCCAGGCGGAGGAAATCACCCAGAACGCTGGCAACGGCCGAGCGATCCACATCAACGCCGTCCACCTCAGCGAACAAATCCCCTCCCAGAAGGGCGCGACCGTTCCCGAAGTCCTGCGCAACGCCCTACGCGCCGTCGCGGACGCCGGACAGCGCACCGGACGCGACACCCTCGTCCACGTCAACCACCCCAACTACAAGTGGGGCGTGACCGCCGAAGACCTCGCGGGCGTGGTGGACGAACATTTCTTCGAGGTGTGGAACGGCGTTGATGTCGACAACGACCCGGGCGACGTTCGGCATCCGTCCACCGACGAAATCTGGGATATCGCGAACACGCTCCGCATCGTCGGATTCCAGGCCGCGCCCCTGTACGCGGTGGCCACGGACGATTCCCACGATTATCAGGGCAACGAAGTCCGCGCCCAACCCTACCGTGCGTGGGTCATGGTCCGCGCCTTCCATCTCACGCCCGAGTCGCTGATCCGGGCCATGCGCGCCGGCGACTTCTACGCCTCCACCGGCGTGGTGCTCGACGACGTCCGTTTCGATGCTGCCCGTCGGACGCTTTCCCTGCGCATCCAACCGAAGCGCCGCGAGAAGTTCGTCACACGGTTCATCGGCACCCGCCGCGGCGTGCAGATCGAAGGGCGTCCCCGACGCGATGCCAACGGGGTCGTCGTCGAGACCACGCTCGACTACCGCACGGACGCCGGCCCGCAGATCGGCGAAGTGTTGGCCGAAGTGCCGGGACTGCGCCCCAGCTATACCCTGCGCGGCGATGAACTGTATGTCCGCGCCGTGGTGACCTCGACCGGCACGCCGGATGTGCCCAGCACGGAATTCGAGTTCAAGCGCGCCTGGACCCAGCCGGTCGGATGGAACGTGCCAGCCAGCCGATCAAACCAACCCTGAGGGTGGGACGGGCGCGTCTTGATGCCGCACCGCACGGAACGGGGTGGTAACGGCCTCGTGGCCCTCTTCCAAAGCCTGACCAACGGCGACGAGGACGTCGCCTCTCCATTCCATGGCCGGGGCGGCGATGTCCTCATCGCCTTGGGAACGGCCTTGGAACGGCGACGAGGACGTCGCCACCCCGTTGCGTGCGAGGGGCAGTTCAAGGATGCGCCCGTTGGTGCATCAGCCCCAAACAAACGCTTGCCGTTCCCCCGGCCGCCGACGTTTACTCCGCGCGCCAGGGTCCATGGAGTGTGGACTAGCGAACCCCGCCAGGGCAGGAATGCAGCAACGGTAGCCTGTTCCGCATTTGCCGTGGGTGCCCTGGTATTCCTTCCCTTTCCCTAGGCGATGAGGACATCGCCATCCCGTTCCTGTTGGCCGGCTGTATTCCTTCTTCCCGCCACCCGGCTTTCCTCCCATCCTGCGCCATGCCTTTTCGCGATGCTGTTTCGCGGTGAGGTCCCCAGATCGTTCCGGCCATGTCGTCCTATCAGGTCATCGCCCGCAAATACCGGCCCCAGCGTTTCGCTGACGTGGTCGGGCAGGAGCACGTCACCACCACCCTGGCGAACGCCATCCGTGCGGGGCGCATCGCGCATGCGTACCTGTTCTGCGGTCCGCGTGGCACGGGCAAGACGACCCTCGCCCGGATCTTCGCGAAATGCCTGAACTGCACGGGCGGTCCCAGCCCGGAGTTCGACGAGAACGATTCGCGCGTCCGCGAGATCACCGAAGGCCGCTCGCTCGATGTCCTGGAGATCGACGGTGCCTCGAACAACGGCGTCGAACAGGTCCGCGAACTCCGCGACACGGTGCGGTTCGCTCCGGCGAACGGCACCTACAAGATCTACATCATCGACGAGGTCCACATGCTGACGGTGGCCGCGTTCAACGCGCTGCTGAAGACCCTCGAGGAACCGCCGGCGCACGTGAAGTTCCTCTTCGCGACCACCGACCCCGAGAAGGTCCTGCCGACGATCCTTTCGCGCTGCCAACGCTTCGACCTCCGCCGCATCCCGTCGGCCCTCATCGTCCAGCAACTCGGCCGCATCGCCACTGCCGAAGGCGTCGAGATCGATGACGGAGCGCTGGACGCCATCGCGCGCGGTGCCGAGGGCGGCATGCGTGATGCCCAGTCCACGCTCGACCAGCTCATCAGCTTCTGCGGCACGCGCATCGTCGAAGCGGATGTCCTCTCGATGTTCGGGCTCGCGGCGCGGTCGCAGCTGCGCAACCTCGCCGCCGCCATCCTCGCGGCGGATCCCGCCGCCGTGCTGCGGGATCTCGACGCCTTCGCCCGTGGTGGCAAGGACCTTGGTCGGCTGCTGGGCGACCTTCTCAGCCACTTCCGGAACCTGCTGCTCGTTGCCGTCTCCAAGGGCGACCGCACCCTGCTGGAAGTGGGCGACGACGAATTCCGGACATTGACCGAACAGGTGCAAGGTCTGGATGCCGACATCCTGACCCAGATCCTCGATGTCCTGTCGACGGCCGAAGGCCGGATCCGCGATGCGGGCTCCAAGCGCATCTTCCTCGAGGTCACCCTGCTGAAGGCGATCCACGCCCGGGAATCGATCCCCATCGACACCGTCCTCAAGCAGCTCATCGCCATGCGGGACGGACTTCCGCCGGAGCCCCTTCCTGTTGCGGCAGCGCGACCTGCCCCCGCCACTCCTCCGCCTGCTGCCGCACCGGCTCACGCTCGAATTCCGGCACCGGCTCCGGTCCCAACACCCGCGCCAGCCCCGATCCCGGTGCGCCCTGCGCCTGCCGCTCCGGCACCCGCCCCCACGCCGGCTCCGGTCGCAGTCACACCGCCACCTCCTCCGCCACCCGCGCCGGAGCCTCCGCCGGTTCGCGCGGCCGTTCCGCCTCCCGCACCGCCATCCCCTGCCCCAGCCGCGCCAACCCTCGCGTCCTCCTCCATGCCGACCGACGCGCATGCGGTGTGGGAACAACTGCTGGCGACGCTGACACCCGACGACATCATGCTGCGCTCCGCGCTTCCGAGGTGTTCACCGGTGTCGCTCATCCGGGGCACCCTTCGGATCCGGCATCCCGAGAACGACCTCCTCGACACGACCCGGAACGTGGCCACCCTGAAGGCCCGCCTCCTTTCGTGCACAGGCTTCGCTCTGGATGTCTCCTTTGAAGCCGGGCCTTCCGTGCCGCATCAGGATGAACTGCTGCCGCCGCCCGCCCCCAAGCCTGCCGCGGAACCCAAGCCGGCAACGGTTGCGGGTACGGATCCGAAGGCGGCCAAGGCCAACGGCGGCCCCGGGGTGCCCGCGCCAGCCCCTGCCCCGGCCCCCACGCCCATGCTCCTGAGCAAGGACGACTTCATCAACGACCCGGCCATCCGCGCCGCCCTCGAGATCTTCAAGGGCCAGATCATCGAGGTGCGGCCGCCCGGTGCCTGACGCCGGTCCCGGATCAGGGCATCCGGAGGCGGAAGAATCCGTCCCCGACGCCCGACAGCGGCACCACGCGTTCCGCGCGATCGCCCTGCATCAGGACCGCAGATCCCACCGGTTCCCAGGTCGTTGCATCCATCCGGGCCGCACGCTCGAGGATCACCCGGCGTCCGGGTGCTGCCGACCACGTCAGGCGCAACCCTCCCGGCACGCGCTCGACACCTTCCATCCCGAACCGGCTCGTCGCCGAGGCGGGATCGGTTCCGGCACGGTACTCCTCGGCCACCGTCAGTCCGTCGCCATCCGCATCCCCGGCGGCGTCCGACGGGTTCCGTGGATCGAGCCCCAGGCCAAGTTCGTAACCGTCCGGCAATCCATCCCGGTCCGAGTCGTCGTTCACCGAAGCCTCGGGCCCGCCGAATTGCCACGTCGTCGCCAACCGCGCGGGCGCGGACCCCGACGCCGGCGTCAAGGCCAGCCATTGCCCGGCACCGAGACCGTCCACCGACAGCGCCGCCGGATCGAACTCCGCAAGGATCCCGAGCAACACGGGCGCACCGCCGGACGCCGGCCGTTGCCACACCTCCACCCGACGCCAGTCATCGGGAACCGGCCCGGCCACGCCAGCGTCGCGCCGACCGCCGGAACCCGACCGACCGACCACGCGCGCCGCCAGTCCACCCAGCGAAACCCCGGGCCCCGGACTCGCGTACAACGTCCCGTTCACGATGCGTACGTCGTCGAGGATCGCATCGCGTTCCGGGTTCGGGTTGATGCGCGAATCCCGCACGCGGATGAACACCCCTTCGAAGTCGAATTCGCCGTAGTCCAGCACGGCCGGTGGCAACCGCGGGATGCACAAAGCCTGGACCCCGCACTCGCCCACGAGGGGCATGTAAGGAAAGGGCAGGAAGTTCCGCCCAAAGAAGTCCGCCAGCGGACCCACTGGACAACCGTCGACCGCATCAGGGATCCCATCCCCATCATCGTCGTCGTCCTCACAATCGCGACGTCCGTCGCGATCGGTGTCGAACGACACCGGCCCATTGAATTCACCCTCCTGCGCCTCGCAATTGGCCGACGACCGCACGCTCACCGTGCGACCGATCACGCCGATGGATTCGCGCGGTTCCTGGTCCACGTTGTTGCGGCAGCCATCGCCGTCGATGTCGTCGTCGCACTCGTCGCCGAACTCGTCGCGGTCGAGGTTCAACTGCCGGTTGTTGGCGATCCTCGGACAGTTGTCGCAGGCATCCCCCACGCCATCCGCGTCCGCATCCTGCTGACGCGTGTTCGGCACCAGGCGGCAGTTGTCCAACGCGTCCGGCACGAAGTCGCCGTCAGTGTCGATGGTCTCCTCGCGACCGTCCGCGTTGAGGTCGGGATTCCCCACGCCGACGAGGAACCACGCATTCCGCACGGCGGCGACCTCCTGGGCTGACCAACCGCTCAGCGGCAGACGCGCCAGCGCGGTCGCGTACTGCACCTCGAAGTTCCGGGCGACAGCGAAGCTCGCATTCGCCGGCAGGAACCGCATGGCCGCAAACTTCAACGCCAGCATCCGGTCGAGACCGACTCCGGGATGGAAGCGCGGCGCGGCACCGCCATTCGGCAACACCATGCCCTCGCTCAACAGGTACGCCGCGCGATTGGGAATGCCGCTGTTCATGTGGACGCCGCCGTTGTCCGCCACCACCCCGTTGGTGTCCGGAAGGAAGGTGACGAATGCGGAGAAGTGCGCGGGCTGAGGGGATGTCCCGAGCCCGGACTTTGTCGGATCAATGAACTCCCGGCTGAAGATGCCCGGACCGAAGCGCCATTCCGTCTGACCAGCCAACCGGCCGGCGGCCACGCCCATGACATCCGAGTAACTCTCGTTCAGGGCACCGGACTGGTTCATGTACTGGAGCCGGCTGTTCGCGCGGGCGCCGATGATGTTGTGCGCGTACTCGTGGACCACCACCTCGTAGTCGACCAACTGATCCCCGATGCGAATGAAGCAGCCATGGGCAAAGGCGTTGTCCGAGACCTGATCGTGCGCAAAGACCAGGACGGGCCAATCGGTGTTGCCGAACCCCTGCCAGGCGAACCGTCCATTGAAGAAGCCATAGGCGTCCCTTGTGAACCGATACACCGCCGACGCCAGTGCGTCCTGCACGTACCCGGGCACGATGAACGAATCGTCATCGTCGCCATCCACCAGTCCTCGCGCCACCAAGGGTGCCTGCGGCAACGCCTCGCACGCAGCATCCACATAGTTGGTCATCCCGCGCCCATCCCGCACTTCGAGGTTCAACCCCTCCAAGGGTCCACCCGCAGACTGGCTTAGCGCCCGGGTCAGCAGCACGGCGCCCGTGTGCGCATCCACGAAGACCTCCCGATCCAACACCGGAAACCGGATATGCTGGGCCAGGTGTGGCTCCGAGGCCCGATCGTCCAGGACGGCCGGATCGAACACCACCAATGCGCTCTCCGCGGGAATTCCAAAACCGGGCGCAGGAATTGCCAGGACCCGCAGCGCCACCATCCGCGCATCGGTCGCCGACAACGTCGGGGTCAGCGAAACCCCCGCCTGCGCCAACACCTCGGGCGAAACCAACGCCCCATTCACCGCGAAGACTTCGTTCCCCTGCAGGCTCACCACCACTTCGCCGGCGTACACCGGAACGCCACCGATGCTCTGCGCGAACCGGACATGATCCATTTCCTCGCTGACCACCGAATCCACTCCCAACTCCATCGGTCCCACGGACGGGAGTTGGAACAGGACGCGGTGCGATTCCAGGAAGTTCAGTGCCCGCGTCTCCGGCGTTGTTCCCGCCGTTGGGAAGCGTCCGCCGATCGCCTCGATCTGACCCGAGCGCACCGAAACCTGCATGGGTGTTCCCGCCCCCGACTCCGATTCCAGCGCCGTCAGGGCCGCCCACAGGGAGTCCTCCGTCGGCACCGGAGTCGGGTGATAGGTGAACGCGCCCACGAGCACGGCATTCCCGTTGGGATCCTCGGCCACGACATCATACGTGCCCAACTCCACGCCGCCCGGAAGCGGCGGGATGGTTCCCGTCAACAGACCGCCGCCAGGAGCCACGACCACATCCCGGACGAGTGACGCCGCCGTGGAATCAAAGGCGATGCGCAATCGCGTTGCCGGGCCGAACCCAGACCCCACGGCGACCAGCAGCCCGCCTCCGGGGGGATGGCTCACGTTGGGCGACACTTCCGTCAGCACGGGGCGGTCGCCGGCCACCACACGCAGCGGCAAGCTTCCAGCCAACACGCCACAACGCCACACCTCCACCGTGTGCTCACCCGCGACCAAGGCCGGGACCACCCCGGTGACTTCCGTCGTGCTCACCCACACGGGCGTCTCCAGCGGCAGGCCACCCACCCGGATCTCGTCGGTGGCATCCAGCCATTGTCCTGTGATCACGACCGGGGTGCCGCCGGTTGGCGAAACCCGATCCGGGGTCATACCCACGAGTACAGGAGGCGGAACACGCGTGGCCGTCACTTCGGCAAACGTCCGTCCCACGCGGATCTCGTCCGCCGTGAACCCGCCCGTGGCGTACAACCCGATCCGATCGACGCGACCCAGATCCAGGTCGGTCTTCTCCGCACCGCTCGCCGGCTCCGGCGCATCCGGAACCGGATTCGCATACAGGACGAAACGGTCCGCCCCAGGACGAAACTCAGCCCGCAACACGAGCCTCACGGCCTGTCCGGTCACGACCGGCAAGCCCGTCGATTGCTGCCCAGCCCCACCGCGCGTTTCGATGACATGACGGTCGACCGCGCCAGCTCCCGGCTTGCCCAGGAACAGATCGTCCCCCAACGAACCATTCAGCGTCACCCCGAAGAACCCGTTGAACAGCCCTGAGCCCACAACGCCCTCCGGCCGGAGGACAACGCTGACGAACACGGTCGTGCCGTCGGTCCCGAGCGGGTTCGCCAGACCGCGCACGATCCCGCCGATGTCGAGCGGACGCTGCGCCGCACCGACCGCACCGCCCTCCTGAGGCAAGCTTCCAGGATTCGGCGACGTCGCGGTCCAACGGAAGTCCTCCGCACTTCCAACCGCGGCATTGAATCCGCCCGGCATCCACCCACCACTCCATCCGAGTCCGCCAGTACGCCCGTTCCACGAAGTTCCAGGTGCCGCGGACGCATCCGCAAACGGTTCATAAGCCAGCAAGGCGGACGGATCAGTGCCCGCGCCGATCACCGTCACCACAAATGTGCATCGACTCTCGTTGCCGGCCGCATCCGTTGCCGTCGCGGTCACCTGCGTCTCGCCGATCGGCAACACCGT
>JAIXZE010000109.1 GCA_027489875.1 Verrucomicrobiales bacterium | reverse complement strand
GCGTGCGGCAGGATCGGGGTTTGCTCCCGGCCGCACCGACCATTGTCCGAGCCACCTCCGCCCTGCCTGGATGAGACTTTCACCGATACTGCAACGCGCGTTGCTCCTCCAGGAGCAGGACCGCCATGACCTCGCCGAAAAGGAGTTCCGCCAATATCTGGCGTCGGATCCCACGGACGGATTCGCCCTCGCCGCCCTCGCGAACACCCTGCTCGAGCTGGAACGGCGGGATGATGCGGAAGCCACCGCGCGCGAAGCCATCGGGCATGTCCCTGACATGGCGTACGCGCATTATGTGATGGCGCGGGTGATGTCGGATCGCAACCGGACGCCGGAAGCCTTGGCGGCCATCCTGGAGGCCATCCGGTTGGAGCCGCACGATGCCGACTATCACAGCATGCTGGCGGCGATCCAGTTCGAGCGATCGAAGTGGGCGGAGGCGCTGGCGGCGGCGGAGGTTGGATTGCGCAGCGATCCGGAGCATGTCGGGTGCAACAACCTCCGTGCGATGGCACTGGTGAAGCTGGGGCGGAAGGTGGAGGCGGGCACCACGATTGGCAGCACCCTGGCGCGGAATCCCGAGAACGCCTTTTCGCACGCGAACCTGGGATGGACGCTGATGGAGCAGGGGAAGCGGAAGGAGGCGATGAATCACTTCCGCGAGAGCCTGAGGTTGGACCCGACCAACGACTGGGCGCGGACCGGCCTGGTGGAAGCCATCAAGGCAGGGAACCCGGTGTACGCCGTGATGCTCCGGTACTTCCTGTGGATCCAGAAGCTGCCTGCGGGCGTCCAGTGGGGTATCTTTCTGGGCGGGTATTTCGGCAACCGCCTGCTCGCGGAGTTGGCCTCTGACAACCCAAGCCTTTCGCCGTGGATCACGCCGATCCGCGTCGTGTACATCGCTTTCGCACTCCTTACCTGGCTCGCCAGTCCGCTCTTCAACCTGACGCTCTTCCTGCATCCCGTCGGCCGGCATGCCCTGAGCCCGGATGAACGGTGGCAGGCGCGGTTGGTGGGATCGACCCTGGCGCTGGCGCTGGCCTCCGTGGGTGCCTGGCTGGGGACAGGGCGTGATGCGAGCTACCTGATTCCGGCACTGGTTTTCGGTTTGCTGGCAATGCCGGTGGCGGCGGTCTTCAATTGTCCGCGCGGATGGCCCAGGTGGGCGATGGGTGCATTGACAGCGTCGCTGCTGGCCGTCGGGCTGGTTGCCGTGGCGTCACTGACGTTGCTGAACCCGACGCGACGTTCGTGGTTGGGAATGGCGGGCGTCGGTTGCTTCAACGCCTTCCTGATCGGCAGCTTCCTGTCGCAGTGGGTGGCTAATTTCCTCATTTCCGTCCGTCCGAAGCGGTGACAGGCCAGATTGCTGGCCACCTGCGTTCGAATCCCCGCATGATGCCGCCCATGCGGCATTTCTTCACCGGACAGGTGATCAAGACCGAGCTCTTGGTGGAGTGGTTGGAAAAGCACGGGATCGAAGCCCGACAGGAATGGGTGGAGCCGGACCTCCCGGACGACGGAGACCTGGGGCGTGAGGCCCGGGTCCTCGTTTCGGAGGCGCATTACGACCGGGCCTACCAACTGTTCTTCGCCGAGCGGGAAGATGAATTATGACGGATTCTGAATTGCGATTGCAGAAAACGGAGGCGGCGCTGGCCCACCTCGAGCACCAGTACGACCAGTTGAACGCGGTTGTCGTTGAACAGGGCAAGCTGCTCGAACGGTTGCGGAAGCAGGTCGAACGACTGAGCGAATCCATCGAAGCCCAGGAAATGGACCGGATCCGGAACACGAACACCAAACCGCCCCACTATTCCGTTTGAGGAATGACTTCGGGGCGGCGATTTCCTCATCGCCATTGGGAATGGCTTTGGAACGGCGACCAAGAAGTCTCAACTCCGATCGTGCTGGGGACAGTTTCAGAAAGCACGAAGTCCGGTCCGCAGGGCCACAGAATCCTTGTCCGGTTTCGTCCGGCGTGTCCGTGATGTGGAAGGAATGGACGGGGCCGATCAGGAATTGCTGAGGCAGTACGTGGAACGCCGGGATGAAGCGGCGTTCGCGGAGTTGGTGCGTCGTCATGCCGGCATGGTTTACGGTGCGGCCCTACGGCAGACCCGGGATCCCCACCAGGCTCAGGAGGTGACGCAGGCGGTGTTCCTGCTCCTGGTCCGGAAGGCTCCGGGGATGGACGGGTCTGTGGTTCTGGGCGCCTGGCTGTTCCGGGCGGCCCATTTCGCGGCCAATGACCTTCGCAAGATGCAGCGGCGTCGCGCCGCCCGGGAAACGCCTATGGAAACGATGCCCGACCTGCCTGAGGAATCCCACGACACGGCGGCGCCCGCCGCGTGGCAGCCCTACCTTCCTTATCTGGATCGATGCCTCACGCGCTTGTCGGATCCTGACCGCCAAGCCATCTGGCTGCGATTCTTCGAGGAAAAATCCCTGGCCGAGGTCGGTGCCGCCTTGGGGGTGGCGGAGGAAGCCGCCCGGAAGCGCGTGCGCCGCGCCTTGGATCGGTTGCAGGTATTGCTGGAAGGGGAGGGAGCCCGCATCGACGGCGGGAATCTGGAGTCCATGCTCCATCCCAGGCTTGCAGCAGCCGTCCCGGTTGGATTGGTGGCTTCAACTGTCGCGGCAGCGATGGGCCAGGCACCCGCAGTGACCTCCAACGCCGTCGCCGCCGGAGTGCTGCGGACGTGGGCGTGGATGGCCATCAAACCCTGGCTTCTGACCGTGACCGTGATCCTCGCCGTCACGGCGGGTGTCCAGGCCGTCCGGAGTCCGACCCTGGTGGAGGCCGGACAACCCATCCTCGTCCTGGATGACTATTCTCTGGCGGGATTTCCCCGGCCTGAACCCGTTCGCGATCTGGTCCGCGGGTTGCAGGCGGCAATGGTGCGCGGTGATGCGGTGGCGGCCGCGCAGTGGATCCGTTTCCCGCTCCGGGTCAATGGACCGGAAGGATCCTTTGTCGTGGAATCACCGGCGGATCTGGTCCGGCGATGGAACCGGGTCTTCCCCCACGAAGTCTCCAGCCTCATCTTGAAGTCGCCCGGAACCCGGCTTTACTGCGACACGCGCGGCGTGATGGTCGGGACCGGCCAATTGTGGCTGGCACCGGT
>JAIXZE010000004.1 GCA_027489875.1 Verrucomicrobiales bacterium | reverse complement strand
GCGTCGGTCACGGGAGCGATGTCCTGCTTGATGCGGCGGTCGGAATTGGCGGCCCAGCCGCTCGCGGTCGTCTTGGAGGCGTTGCCTTCGACCTCGAGTCGGTTGGCGGTGGGGGTCCGGCCGATGCCGGCATTACCCGCGGCGGTGACCTCCATGCGGCTCGCAAGCGAGGGAAAATTCTGGAAGAGCGACCAACTGCCATCGGGTCCGCTGACCCCCATGTACCACTCCGCGGCGGTGTTCTTGGCGAGATAGCCGGCGAAGGTCGTGTTGGTGCTCTCGACGCGGGCCCGGGCAAGCGTTCCAACGACGTGGAAGCGGTCGGCGGGGTTGCTGGTGCCGACACCGACGTTGCCGGCGTGGTTGACGGTCATCTGGGCCTGGAAGGTGTCGGTGCTCATGAGGCCGAGCTGGATGGAGCTGGGACCGAAGGCCTCGGCGGCGTAGAGGGCGGTGACGCCGTTGGGCAACTGGGCGAGACCGTACCGGTCGTCGGGGCCGTAGTAGGCTTCGATCATCCCCTGGAAGGTGTTGCGGGGGCCGATCGAGCGGATGGTGCCGTCGTTGAGGACCTGGAGGTTGTTGGCCACGTCCAGCGGGGCACCCGGGGTGGCGGTGCCGATGCCCACGTTGCCAGCGGAACGGAACACGTCCGGGCCGTTGACGGACCAGAGTCCGACCTCGGGGGCGAGCTTGGCGGAGGTGACACTGGCGTCGGCCAACCGCTCGGCGGGAAGGGTGCCGGTGGTGAGCTCGTCGGCGTTGAGCCCGGTGAGGCCCGCGCCGCGGCCCTCGAAGGCGTCGGCCAGCACGGTGCCGACCACATGCAGGGCGGTGGAGGGCTCGCTCGCGCCGATGCCGACACGGCCGGCGGCGCGGTACACATCCCGGCCGTTTACGGCCCAGAGGCCGATGCTCGGGTCCAGATCGGCGGGCTGGAGGCTGCCGTTGCGGACTTCGGCGCTGCCGATGGCGCTCGGGAGCACGCCGGCGCTGGTCAGGTCGGGGAGGAAGTGGTTGGTCTGCAGGGCCACCAGGTAGGCGGCCCCGGCGTCGATTCGTTCGGTGCCGACCACGAAGCGGTCGGGACTCAGCACCGCCAGCGCGATGCCGAATTTCTCGCCGCCCACCGGCGCGTCGTTGGTGAGGGTGGCCAGCAGGGTGCCATTGGTGCTGAAGAGGTAGGCGGCCCCGGCGTTGGAGGCCCAGGTGTCGTCCGGGTAAGCCCCGATGAGGACGCGGTCGGTGCCTACCGCCGCCACGGCAGTGCCGAACCAATCGTCCAGCGCCGGGGTGGGGTTGGTGAAGGTGGTGATCAGGGTGCCGGTGGTGCTGAAGAGGTAGGCCGCCCCGGCGTTGTTGGCCCCGGTGTCGTCTTGGTAAGCCCCGATGAGGACGCGGTCGGTGCCTACCGCCGCCACGGTCCAGCCGAAGTAGTCTCTCGCCACCGGAGTCGGGTTGGTGAAGGTGGTGATCAGGGTGCCGTTGGTGCTGAAGAGGTAGGCGGCCCCGGCGCTGGTGGCCCCGGTGTTGTCTTCGTAAGCCCCGATGAGGACGCGGTCGGTGCCTACCGCCGCCACCGCCCAGCCGAACAGGTCAAAGGCTGCCGGAGTGGGGTTGGTGAAGGTGGTGATCAGGGTGCCGTTGGTGCTGAAGAGGTAGGCCGCCCCGGCGTTGTTGACCCCGGTGTCGTCCCAATGAGCCCCGATGAGGACGCGGTCGGTGCCTACCGCCGCCACGGCCCTGCCGAAGCGGTCGTCGGCCGCCGGAGTGGGGTTGGTGAAGGTGGTGAGTAGCGTACCGTTGGTGCTGAAAAGGTAGGCGGCCCCGGCGTTGGTGGCCCCGGTGTCGTCCGGATAGGCCCCGATGAGGACGCGGTCGGTGCCTACCGCCGCCACGCTAAAGCCGAACCAGTCGCCCGGAGCCGGGGTGGGGTTGGGGAGGGTTGTGGTCAGGGTGCCGGTGGTGCTGAAGAGGTACGCCGCCCCGGCGTTGTTGTCCCCGGTGTCGTCCTGGAAAGCCCCGATGAGGACGCGGTCGGTGCCTACCGCCGCCACGGCAAAGCCGAAGTAGTCGGCGTTTGCCGGAGTGGGGTTGGCGAAGACTTGCCGGGTACCAAAGCCGGCCTGGTTGGTCAGCTTCAATTGGACGAGGCCCACGGCACCCGGGGCCAGTTGGGACGGACCCACGCTGGCGGGGGCGAGGTCGGCGGCGGTGACGGCGCCGTCGGCGAGCAATGCGGAGGTGATGCTGCCCACGCCCAGCCGCGCGGCGGGCAGGGTGCCGGTGGTGAGCGCGGCCGCGTTGAGCGTGGTGAGGCCCGCGCCGCTGCCCTCGAAGGCGTCGGCCCGGACGGTGCCGACCACATGCAGGGCGGTGGCGGGGGCGTTCGTGCCGATGCCGACGTTGCCTCCATGATCAATGATCATCTGCGACTTGAAGCTGTCGGCTCCGGTCATCTGGCCGAACTGGATGGAACTCTGTTCGTACCAATGGGACGCGTACAGCGCGGTGACCCCGTTCACCAGCTGGGCAAGGCCATACCGGTCGTTGGGCGCGTACTCGGCCTCGATCATTCCGGCGAAGGTATTGCGCGGCCCCAGTGACCGGATGCTGCCCTCTTCGGTGATGTACACCTTTCCCCAGACGTCGAGCGCCCCCATTGGGTTCG
>JAIXZE010000074.1 GCA_027489875.1 Verrucomicrobiales bacterium | reverse complement strand
GTTGCTGGATGCGGTGGAGCAAGGCGTGGGGGCAGACAGTCCTTGAGCGGAGCGGCGATGGCTTGATCGACTTGGGGAGAGGCTGTTGGACGGGCGACGGGGACGTCGCCACCCCGTCTTTGAGCGGGGCGGTGATGGCTTCATCGCCATGGGCAGAGGCTCTTGGCGGGGCGACGGGGACGTCGCCACCCCGTCTTTCAGGGGAGCGGCGATGTCCTCATCGCCATGGGGAGGGGCTCTTGGCGAGGCGACGGGGACGTCGCCACCTCGTCTTTCAGTGGAAGCCGGCGAAGGCGCGGTCGGCCGCGGCGAGGGTCTGGTCGATGTCCGCGTCCGAATGGGCGGTGGAGAGGAATCCGGCCTCAAACTGGCTGGGAGCGAGGTAGACGCCTTGGTCGAGCATGGCGTGGAAGAACGTTCCGAAACGGGCGCGATCCGAGGTGAGGGCGTCGGTGAGACTCCAGACGGGGCGGTCGGTAAAGTAGCCGCAGAACATGGATCCGATGCGCTGGAATTGCATGGGAACAGCGTGCGCGGCAGCGACGGCCTTCATGCCGGATTCAAGGCGTGCCCCGACGTGTTCGAGGCGCGCGAAGGCATCGGTGGATTCGAGTTCCCGCAGCGTGGCGAGACCGGCGGCCATGGCGAGCGGGTTCCCACTGAGGGTGCCGGCCTGATAGACGGGGCCCAAGGGCGCGAGATGATCCATGATCTCCGCCCGGCCACCAAAAGCTCCCACGGGCAGACCACCGCCAATGACCTTTCCGAAGGTGGTGAGGTCGGGCTGGAGTCCGAAGTGCCCCTGCGCCCCCGCACGGCCGAGGCGGAAACCCGTCATGACTTCATCCGCGATGAGCACGGTGCCATGGGCGCGGGTGAGTTCTCGGAGGAGTTCAAGGTAACCGGGCCGCGGGAGGTACAGGCCGGCATTGGCCGGAACCAGTTCGAGGATCACCGCCGCGAGGTGCGGCCCGTGCTGTTCGAAAAGCGCGACCAAGGCGTCGGGATCATTGAAAGGCAGGACGAGCGTGTGCTTGGCGACATCGGCGGGGACGCCTGCACTGTCCGGCTGTCCCAGGGTCAGCGCACCGGATCCGGCCTTCACCAGGAGCGAATCGGCGTGACCGTGATAACAGCCGTCGAACTTGAGGATGCGGTCGCGTCGGGTGAAGCCACGGGCCAACCGGATGGCGGACATGCAGGCTTCGGTGCCGGAGTTGCAGAAGCGGACCTTGTCGATGCCGGGCACCCACGATTTCACGAGGGCGGCGAGTTCCACTTCGGCAGGGTTGGGAATCCCGAAGCTGGTGCCGCGCGCGGCGGCGGCCTGGACAGCCTCGATCACGCGCGGATGGGCATGGCCCAGGATCGCGGGGCCCCATGTGAGCACATAGTCGATCAGTTCGTTGCCATCGACATCGGTGAGCCGCGAGCCACGGGCGGACTGCACGAAGAAGGGTTGCCCGCCGACGGCCCGGAAGGCGCGAACCGGGGAATTCACGCCGCCCGGAGTATGGCGGAGGGCTTCGGCGAAGAGTTCCTCGGAGCGGCGACGCAGCGACATGATTCGCAGAGGATACGCGGGGGACGGGGAAATTCATCCGGGAATATTGGTGTTACCGGGGGCCGCCGCGTGGGGGCACGCGGCCTGCATTCTGGAGTTCTTTGGCTGAAGGCCGGGTGCCCTCACCCGGCGCGGTCCATGATTCCCCGCATGGGGGCACGCGGCCTGCAAATGGGAGTTTCCAGTTGCCAGATCCCAAGGGTGCGGCCCTTGACTCTGACGCATTGGCGGGCACAGCCTGCATGCGTTCTCCAGACGGGTGGGTTTGCGGATCGGAACCGTGTCGCCATGAGCAGCGAAGGCACCATTCATGTGGTTCAGGCAGGTGATTGCATCGCCAGCATTGCCCTCGCAAAAGGGCACTTCCCCGACACGCTCTGGGACCACGCACGCAATCGGGCGCTGCAGGACCTGCGCAAGGATCCGAACGTCCTTTTCGCGGGAGACGAGGTCTTCGTCCCGGAGGTACGCCTCAAGGAGGAGAGCCGCGGATCGGACCAGAAGCACCGGTTCCGCCGGAAGGGGGTTCCGGCCAAGCTGAACGTCCAGTTGATGTTCAACGGAAAACCCCGCGCCAACATTCCGTATCTCCTCGTCATCGACGGTGCGTCGCGTGATGGGCAGACAGATGGGGACGGATGGGTGAAGGAGTCGATCCCGCCGAACGCCCGGGAAGGAACCCTGCGGTTGCGTCCGGAAGGAAAGCCCGAGGAGGTCTTTGTCCTGAACCTCGGCCACCTCGATCCCATCGATACGGTCGAAGGCCAGAAGGCACGGTTGCGGAACCTCGGCTGCTTTTCGGGCGATATCGATACAACGGAATCCGATGACTTCGCCGCGGCGATCCGGTCGTTCCAGAAAAAGCACGCCCTGGATGTTACCGGGACCATGAACGACGCCACGAAGTCCAAGCTGAAGAGCGAACACCAGTCCTGAACCTCCATGCCCCCTGCCCCCGCCATTTCCCTCGATCTGGGTCCGATGCGAACCACGCTGCCCGCGGGATATGTGGAAACCACCCGGGCGGTGTACGCCGACGACAAGCACCGGGTGCAGGTGTCTCGGTTTGACGATCCCGCGGAGTCACCGGAAGCCTACAGCCGCAAGCGTCAGGCGAGGGCTGCGGAGGTCAGTGAGGGCGGTGCGGAAGTTGTCCTCAACGAATCACGGAAGGTGGATGGGCGGATGGCCTACCTCACCGTCTATCGGTCCCAGGAACAGGGAAAGTCGGAGGATCGGGCGTTCCTGGTGATCCAGATCCGGACCGGTCGGTTGGCCCAGGTGGAACTCTCGGGGCGCGCCGCCAGCGCACTGCGGGAGCAGATCCTCGGAACGATCCGAGTGACCTCACCGCGGGCGGAGGCGGTGCCTGCCGCGCTGACGTCGCCCGTGAGCTTCGGCGAGTTCACGATGTCGGTGCCGCGCGGCGTGAACCGGCGGACGGCGTTCAGCGCCGAGGATCGCGCCGCGGGAATCTCCTGGCGTCTGGATGCCGAAGTGCTGGGCGAACTGGTCCAGCCAAACCTTTCGAGCCGGCTTCCGCGACCGCCCGAGATCGAGCATTCCCGCGACCCCGGCACGGTCTACCGCCGGGCGGACCGCGCGGGTGCGGTCATCACCGTCAGGACGGTGGATCCTGAAATGGGAACCCCGGGACCCGTCACGGCCTTCGCCTCGGTGGTTGTTGAACAACGCATCCTGATACATGCACTGGGGCGAGCACCCGCGGAGGTCCAGGCGCGATTGCTCGCCGACATGACCACGATCCTGGATGCCATGACCGTCAAGGAAGGGGGCGGACAATGAACCCCACGACGCCGGCAACCGGATCCTCGGCATCGATCTGTCGCGACGGCCTCAACCAGTTGACCGGGCGCCGCGTGGCCATCGTGTTCGTTCCCGGTGTCATGGGTTCACGGGTCGATTTGCCGGATGCGGACGATGCCTGGGATCCGGATCGTCCGGCGGGAAACATGCTCGGCTGGGCATGGGCGAGCAGCGAGGCGAAGCGGGACCTGCTGGATTCGGCAGCGCGCGGGGTGATTGCCCGGGATCCTGCAAGCCGGTTTGGATCGGACCACGCCGGGCGGGTGGATCGGGGTTGGGGCGGTGTCCGGTGGGCTTCCTATGGAACCTTTCTTGAAGCGCTGGGCGGCTGGACCTTCGGAGCGAACCAAACCCCGGTCTACGCGTACGGGTATGACTGGCGCCAACCCATCGCCCAGATCGGATTGCAGATGGCCGCCGACATCCTCGGTGCCAGCCAAAGCAACGGCGGACGCAATGCCGTGTTCAACCAGGACCGGTTCGGCGCAACCGGTCTGATCGGACACGCGGACACCGAAGAGATCCTGTTCATCACGCACAGCATGGGCGGGTTGGTGACCCGGATGGCTTTGAAACAGTGTGCCGCCCTCCGGGAGAAGACGGTCGCCGTACTGCACGGCGTACAACCGGCGACCGGCGGTCCCCTCCTCTACCGCCGCATGGTCACCGGCGTCTTCTCCCCCATCGATGGCAGCGGGTTCGAAGCGATGGTGTTCCGTAACATCATCGGTCCAGGCCCCGGGGACATGAGCACGATCCTGAGCCGATGCCCGGGACCGATGCAGTTGCTCCCATCCAACCTGCTGCGCGATGCCTGTGCGACCGCGGGTGCCGGAATGATCACGTGGACGGAGTTCGAGGAAAGCCGCTCAACGATCCATGCCGTGACGGAAAGTGTGTACGAGGTCTTCCGTCGGGACGAAACGGCGCGGCCACCCGGAATCGTGCGTTCAAGCCTGGCTGCCCCCATCCGGACGAACATCGGATCGCGCATCTCGGGGATCCAGTCGTTCCACGACCTGCTGGGAAGTTGGAAGCTCGAGGAGAAGACGTGGGCGTTCTATGGATCGGAACTCGGCACGGATCACACGATCCATTTCGACTGTCCGCCCGTGAGCCATCGCATCGAGGTCGATGTCGTGGGGGTCGGCATGGGCGATGGGGTTGTGGTGGAGAACATCGTCGCCACCGATCCGTCGGGGCGGACCGTCTACCTCGATCAGGTCACCGATCTGGAGCGTCGTGGATTCAACCCCACGCCAACCCTCCCGGGAGCCCCATCGACAGCACCCGTAGGGCACGGTCCCCATGGAGATGAAACGGTGCCGCGGTTGAGCGGTTCCGCCCTGTTCCCGCCTTCAGAGACGACCACCCTGCCCTCGTCCGGAACCGTGGATTTCGCCACGTACCGCCAGGTGAACGCACCCGGGGTCCAGCATGAGCCGGCGTTCCGGAACGCAGGAATCCAGCAATTGGTGCGGAACTGGATCCAGCACGTGATCTCGTCGGTGTGAATCGATGGTCAACCGGCCGAACCCGCGGCTAGACCTCGGGAAGTGCCGCGAGGAACAGGTCGCGGTCGTATGAGAAGGCGGCCCCTTCCCCGCCGCTGGTGGCAAAGGTGGTGAAGGTACCAATCCAATCGACGGCGGCCTTGCGGGCGGCGCGGGCAGCGACGAGGTCCCCAGCCTTCTGGAATCGCAACAGGCGATCGCGGTGGAGATCGGCGATGGCGTGAGCATACCACGCGTTCGGAATGGAATCCTTGATGAGCCGTTCGGCGGCCTCGACATCACCGGCCTCCTCGAGTTGCTGGGCCCGCAGGAACCACGCGGGCGGCCGTTCCGGAGTTGGGACACTCGGCGCGGGTACTTCCTCGGACATCTCAGCGCCGGCCCCCGCCATCTCCTCGTCCTCCGGCTCCGAAGGGATCCCATGGCGCGCACTCCGGAGGATCTGTGCCGCAAGATTCGTGGACGCGTCCACGCGTACGGGCGTGGAGGTGATGCGGGCACGGATCATCATTCCGTCGGGTCGCAGTTCCCGGAAGAGATGGACCTGTTCAATGGCTTCGTTGCCGGTGTGGATTCCGCTGACGGCCAATCCGAAGATTTCGCCCTCCGTGTGGCGTGCGAACCGCGGGGACGGATAGGCATCCATGGCTTCGGACTCGTAGGCATCGAGAATCGTGCCGTTGTCGCGGTCATCACGCGGGACGAGTTCGATATGGATCTGGACCTCGTCGGAGGGATCCAGCAGGAGCGTGCGGGCTCCGTCGTCGAGGACGTGCCATCCGAACGGGACGTCCATGACCGATCCCAGCGCACCGGAGCCGAGGGTGGCACGGCAATCCGCGGCATCCACGGCCAGCAGGTTCGGCGTCAGCCCGATCCCACGCTCGCGGAGGTTGGCATTGATGGGATGTTCTGGATCCAGGGTGGCCGGCGAATCCGCGAGGGCGTGACTGCGGAACGTTGTCGGGGAATCGGGCGATCGGCTTCGGGTGATGGGCGATTCCACGGGAACTTGTCCGATCTGCGCCGCCGCCCTGGCCGCCGCTGCCCGGGCTTCTTCGACCAAGGCCGCCGCCTTGGCTGCCGCCACCGCGGCAGCAGGCGACTCCGGTGCTTCGACATTGCCTACAGGCGTTCCCGACATCACAGGGACGGTCGGGCCTCGGGGTGTTGTGAGGACGAACTGCGAAAGGATCTCGAACCACAATCCCTGGACGGTACCCGCCAGCATCTCGGGTGCGGTCAGCGTGAGGTTGAGGAGGCGTCGGCCGTCCTCGCAGAACGCGAACCGAACGACCATCGGCCCCATGTCGGAAGGTTGCACCGCTTCGCCGACGATCGCCGGCAACGTCCCAATGGCGTGGATGCCAAGCGTGCGTGGCGTCAGTCCGTTGTGCTCGAGGAGATAGCGGGCCCAGTCGTGGAGGGATCCATCGTCATAGGCGGGTCGCGCAGCGATCGCGAAGATCAGGGCCGAATGCGGCGCAGTGACCACCGCCAGCGGAACCAGCAGTGTCGGGTTTCCGAAATCCGGTTCCTCCGATGGCAATTCGTGGCTGATCCAGTCCGGTGGCAACGGAAGCGTGAAGCCAAGCTCAGCGACGCGGGCGTCGAAGGTTCTGGAAACGGGTGCGGGACCGGAGGTGCTCATGTGCGGTGGTGGCGATGCAGGAGGAAATGCTTCCCGCAGGTGCCAGTCCTGTATGCCCCCAGAGCCGACATGAGGGTATCGGACGATGGTCGGAGGAACGTCGATGTCTTCAGCGCCATGGGGGGAGGCTTTGGATGGGCGACGGGGACGTCGCCACCCCGTTCCCGTGCGGAGGGGCGATGTCCTCAGCGCCATGGGGAGAGGCTTTGGATGGGCGACGGGGACGTCGCCACCCCGTTCCCGTGCGGAGGGGCGATGTCTTCAGCGTCATGGGGAGTGGCTTTGGGCGGGCAACGGGGACGTCGCCACCCCGTTCCCGTGCCCAACATCGTCGTGGAAACGCCCCCTTGGCCTTTATGGCGGTTGGGATAGAGTGGGCCAGTTGGGAACGGTCATGAGCGCACGAACACATTCCTTGTTCCGGTTGGCGGTCTGCCTGATGGGGCTCTCCGTGGGTTGTGCCGCGGCTCCGGATCCGGCTCTGCTGAAGCGCGGGGCTGCGGTCTATCGACAGGATTGTGTCCGATGCCACGGTCCCAAGGGCGAGGGCGTGGCGCGCAAGCACGACGAACCGTTGACGGGGGATCGGTCGGTGGAGGCGCTGGCCACGTACATCCAGCGGACGATGCCGGAGGATGACCCGGGATCGTGTTCGGCGGAGGATTCGGCCGCGGTCGCCGCGTACATTCACGACGCGTTCTATTCCCCGGAAGCGCGGGCGAAACTGTTTCCGGTGCGGAAGGAACTCCAACGGCTGACGCACCGGCAATTTCAGGAGTCGGTGGCGGATCTGCTCGCCGGATTCGGCAAAGTGCAACAGGCCACACCCACCGGCGGATTGAACGCCGAGTACTGGCAGTCCAAGGGGATGAACAAGAAGGAACGGAGTGCACTGAAGCGCACCGATGCCTTCGTCGATGTCGACTACGGCACCAACAGTCCCACCGATGACATCACCGCCGACCAGTTCTCGGTGGCGTGGTCGGGTTCCCTGTGGGCTCCGGAGAGCGGCACCTATGAATTCCGGTTGCGCACGCCGAACGGGGCGCGCCTGTACGTGAACTCCGACCTCGCGTCGGGCGATGCGAATCGCCGGGACGACAGCGACGCAAAACGGCAGAACGCGACAATCGACCTCTGGGTGAGTTCCGGTGGCCAGATGCGCGAAGCAACGGCGGCCGTCCCGTTGCTGGGCGGCCGGAGCTATCCGCTGCGGGTGGACTTCTTCAAGTTCAAGGAGACGAATGCGTCGGTGCGACTGGAATGGCGTCCGCCGCACGGGGCGTGGGCCGTGGTTCCGCCGCAGGTGCTTTCCACCAACGCGTCGACGTCGTGGGTGGTGGTGTCCACGCCCTTTCCTGCGGACGATTCGAGCCATGGATATGCGCGCGGCACCGCGGTTTCGAAGGCGTGGCTCGACGCCGTCTCGCGGGCGTCCGTCGAAGTGGCGGGCGTCATCGAGGGGCGATTGGGCTCGCTGACGGGTTCGCGCGAAGGCGCCACGAACCGTGTCGCGGCGCTGAAGGGATTCGCGGGAACGCTGGCCGAACGGGCGTGGCGGCGCCCCCTGTCGGCCAAGGAACGTGCGTCCGTGGTGGATGGCTTCTTCGCGAAAGGCGTGGCTCCCGAGACGGCCTTGAAGCGTGCGGTCCTCCGCATCCTGACCTCTCCGGAGTTCCTGTACCCGGGACTGGAGGGACGCCGCGATGACGCGGCGGTCGCAGGCCAGTTGGCCCTGGCCCTCTGGGATTCGCTGCCGGATGAAGCTCTCCGGACGGCAGCACTGGAAGGCCAGTTGAAGACGGCCGACCAGATCCGCACACAGGCCACACGGATGCTTTCGGACCCTCGCGCACGAGCGAAACTCACCGGCTTCTTCCATCACTGGCTCAAGCTGGAGGAGGCCACCGACATCTCGAAGGATCCGAAGACCTATCCCGGATTCGACGAGGCGGTGGTGTCGGATCTGCGCTGGTCGCTCGAAACCTTCCTGGAGCATGTGGTGTGGAGCGAGCGCTCGGATTACCGGGAGTTGTTGCAGGCGGATTACCTGTACCTGAACCCGCGGTTGGCGGCGTTCTACGGAGCGAAGGTCCCCGGCGATGCGGGGTTCGTTCCCGTGAAGTTCGACGCGTCGCAACGGGCGGGTGTGTTGACGCATCCATTGCTCCTCGCGGCGTTCTCGTATCACCGGAGTTCGTCGCCGATCCATCGCGGCGTGTTCCTGACACGGAACGTTCTGGGGCGGACGTTGCGCCCGCCACCGATGGCCATCGAGTTCATGGATGACCGGTTCGACCCATCGCTGACGATGCGGGAGAAGGTCACCGAACTGACCGGCAAGGCGAGTTGCATGGGATGCCACGCGACCATCAATCCGCTCGGGTTCAGCCTGGAACACTTCGATGCCGTGGGGCGGTTCCGGACGGTCGACAACGCCAAGCCGGTGAACGCCACCGCCGAGTACACGACCGCAGACGGCCAGGTAGTCCGATTGTCCGGGGCGCGCGATGTGGCCAACCATGCGGCCGAGAGTCCGGAGGCGCGGCGTGCCTTCGTGAAGCAGCTTTTCCAACACACGTGGAAGCAGGCGCCCATGGCGTTTGCGCCGGACCTCCTGGGCCGGTTGGATGCGCAGTTCCTCCGGGATTCGCATCACATCCAACGCTTGTGGATCGAGATTGCGGTGGCAGGTGTGACCGAAGGAAAGGAGACGAAGCGATGAATGTCCTGAAGCATCAAAGGTTGGATCGGCGCGGATTCGTACGCGATCTGGGTTTGGCCGCGGCAGCGGTTCCGTTCCTGGCCGGGCTTCCATCCCTGAACGCCGCCCGCACGAAACGTCCGCCCCAGCGGATCGTCTTCATCTTCACTCCGAATGGCACCGTGCCGCCGCTGTTCTGGCCGGATGCCGAGGGGCCGCACTCGACCTTCAAGCGCATCCTCGCGCCGCTCGAACCCTTCAAGGACCGCGTGCTGACGATCCAGGGCCTCTGCAATCGGGTCCGCGGCGATGGCGATGGCCACATGCGCGGGATGAGTTGTCTCCTCACCGGCATCGAGTTGTTTCCCGGGAACATCCAGGGCGGATCCGATACGCCCGCCGGATGGGCGAGCGGACCTTCGATTGACCAGGAGTTGGGTCGGTTCCTCCAGACGCGCGCCGAAACGCGGACACGTTTCGCCACGCTCGATCTTGGCGTAGCCGTGCCCAACCGCGCGGATCCATGGACCCGCTGGAGCTACGCGGGCCCGAACCAACCCGTGGCCCCCGTGTCCGATCCCTACCAGGTGTTCGAGCGGATGTTCGGGCAGATGAAGGATCAGGAGAGTCTCGGAAGCGTCCTCGACGGCGTCCGCGCCGACCTCAAGCGCGCCGGGAAGAATCTCGGCAAGGAGGACCGGGCGCTGCTCGAGAAGCACACGACCTTCGTGCGCGAGATGGAGCGGGAGTTGAAGGAGGCCCGTCGCCAGAAGCTCGCCCGACCGGCACCCGCGCTCGAACCCGGTGTCAGCACCGACAACGACGACATGCCGCGCTCGTCCGTGATGCAGTCGGACCTGCTCGTGAACGCGTTCGCGAACGACATGACGCGTGTGGCGTCGCTGCAATATACGAACTCCGTGGGTCAGGCCCGGATGAAGTGGATCGGCGTGGATGAAGGCCACCATTCATTGTCGCACGATCCCGATCTCAACGAGGGATCCCAGGAGAAGTTGGCGAAGATCAACGTGTGGTTCGCGGAACAGATCGCCGCGCTGGCGAAGAAGCTTCAGGAAACGCCCGAACCCGGCGGACACGGCACACTGCTCGATCACACGACGCTCCTGTGGACGAACGAGCTCGGAAAGGGCAACAGCCACACGCTGGAGAACATCCCGTTCGTCCTCGTTGGCGGCGGTCTCGGATTCCGCAGCGGCCGCGCGGTGAAGCTGGACCTGACCCCGCACAACCGCCTGTGGATGGCGCTCGCCCATGCCGTCGGAAACGAGGTGAAGGCCTTCGGAAATCCCAAGTTCTGCGACAAGGGACCGCTGGGGTTGGCGTGAGCCAGCACGTGGAGCATGAGCGCAGCGCTGAAGATCCTGATCACCACCTTGGTCACCACGGTGGCTCTCATCGCTTCGGTGCTGGTTGTGCTTTTGTTCGCAGGCATGGGGCACGGTACAGGCAACCCATGGCCCTTTGTCTGGTTGTTCCCTCTCGCACTTCTGGCGGGTGTCGGCGCTCCAGAAGCAGGGTTTCTGTACTGGGTTGCCGGCATCGGTCAGTTTGCCGCCTATGGAGTCATCATCGGACGCCAGTGGATTTACCATGAAGCGGTGAAAGCATTCTTGTGGGTGGGTGTGGCGCACATCGTCTTGGCCCTTCTTGCCTCGTACATCCACTACCGCATGGATTGAAGGTGCCGACGGCGTGTCACCTTTTGGCGGCTTGGCGGCTTTTGTGCTTCCGCAGTTTTCGGGAACGGATGGAAAAAGCCGCGAAGCCTCAAAGCCGCAAAGGGCTGAACCGCCCGCCGCAGGTCGGTCGGGACCACGCAGCCACCATATCCTTAGCGGCTTGGCGGCTTCGCGGCTTTTCCGCTTCCGCAGTCTTCAGGGAACGGACGGAACAAGCCACAAAGCCTCAAAGCCGCAAAGGGCTGAACCGCGCGCCGCAGGTCGGTCGGCACCACGCAACCATCGCAACCATCGCATCCTTGGCGGCTTGGCGGCTTGGCGGCTTTTCTTGCTTCCGCAGTCTTCAGGGAACGGACAGAACAAGCCGCAAAGCCTCAAAGCCGCAAAGGGCTGAATCGCGCGCCGTAGGTCGGTCGGCACCACGCAGCCACCGCATTCTTCGCGCCTTGACGGCTTCGCGGCTTTTCTTGCTTCCGCAGTCTTCAGGGAACGGACGGAACAAGCCGCAAAGAGCTCGGATGCCGTGGTTCGAGCGGTTCTGTCGACGGATGCATCGATATCCCTGCTCACGCGAGACTTCGATTTGCGTCACTTCACTGATCCGCCAACCTCTCATGGTCTGTCCGAATCCAACCCGGATTACCATGCATCCATCAATGGAGAGTCGTCGACCTGAACGCAGTGCCGAAGAAGTGGCGTCCATCATTGTCGACTGTGCCTACAGGCTCCATGTGGAGGCTGGGCCGGGACTATTTGAAGCGGTCTATGAACCGGTTCTAGCCCAGTTGCTCAGGGACTCGGGATTGAAGGTTCAATGTCAGGTACTCGTGCCGGTGGAGATTCTTGGCTATCGGTTTGAGCGAGGCTTCCGAGCGGACCTCATCGTTGAGGATCTGGTGCTGGTTGAGTTGAAATCTGTTGAGATGCTGTCACGGGCCCACGCCAAGCAGGTGATCACATATCTTCGCCTCCTTGGACTACCCTTGGGGTTGCTTCTGAACTTTGGTGCACCAACGTTCAAGGAAGGCGCGAGACGATTCGTGAATCGACACCTGGAGGCCAAGAATCCCGACTGCCCGACAACTGGCGGATGTTAAGGTGGTGGCTCTTCTGGTTCCGCATCTTTCCGGGAACGACCGGAACAAGCCGCAAAGCCTCAAAGCCGCAAAGTTCTGACCCGCGCGCCGCAGGTCGGTCCAGACCAGGCACCCACCGCATTCTTCGCGGCTTGGCGGCTTCGCGGCTTTTCTGGCTCCGCAGTCTTCAGGGCACGGACGGAACAAGCCGCAAAGCCTCGAAGCCGCAAAGATCTGAACCGCCACGCCGCAAGTCGGTCCGGACCACGCACCCACCGCATTCTTCGCGGCTTGGCGGCTTCGCGGCTTTTCTGGTACCGCAATCTTCAGGGAAC
>JAIXZE010000255.1 GCA_027489875.1 Verrucomicrobiales bacterium | reverse complement strand
GTCGCTGCGGTGCTGATGGCCGGCGGATGCACGACGGCGTTGTCGACCGTCGATGGCACCCGGCACCTTTGGAACAACGGGTTTGAGGCACCGCCCATTCCTCCGACACCGAAGGGGTTCACCGTGCGTGTCGAGGAGGTCGTTGACGTGGTCAACACGTGGATAACGAAGGATCGCCAGCAGCTGTATGCCGACCGGCGGTACTACTACATCGTGGGTGACTTCCAGAAGCTGACGGGTGCGAACTCCTGGATTGCCCGAACCCAAGGCACACGGATCGATGGGCGGGACCGCGTGGCCTTTGAAGCGTGGGCCGCAAAGGCTCGGCGCGATCGGAGCGGGATCCTGTCGCGGCCGACCCAACCCTGAATCCGCGGATCAAACCCCGGCGCGGTCGATCTCCTCGTAGGCGTGGCGGAGCCAGACCTTGACGCGTTGGCGTTCGAGGATGCCGAGGGTGCGGTTGCCGTCCTCGTTGCGGTTCTGGGCGGCCCAGAAGCTGGTGCTGGTGGCGTCGATCTTGTTGATGACGGGTTCGTGGAGGCGACGGAGGTTCAGGATCCGGCCCTTCAGCTCAAGGATGCGCTCCTTCACGGGCGAGGCATCGAACAGGTCGAAGTTGTCGCCTCGGAGATGGTTCAGGACGATCACGTAGTCCAGGCGTTCGCCGAACCGCTCGACCAGCTTCTGGAGGAGGTCGACGGAGTCCTTGCCGTTGTCCATGACGTGCCAGTACGTGATCGAGTAGCCGGCTTCCGCGGCCATCTCGAGGACCCCGGATTCGTCCATCCACTTCACCAGCGGATCGTGGGTCTGCGCGGCGAGGTCCACGAGGACGCGCTTCTCGGGATGTTCAATGGCGGTCTCGATGATCGGGTCGAGGCTCTCGTAGCGGTCGACGACCACGGGCGAGGCGTAGGCCGTGTAGAAGCGGAGCAGTGCGCCGTGCGAACGGTCGGAATCGAATCCCACGAACGGCAGTTCGCGGTCGATGAAGTACTGGGCGAGGACGCGGGCAACCACGGATTTGCCGACGCCGCCCTTTTCGCCGCCGATGAAATGGATTTTCGCCATGAACCGAGCATTCCACCAGCAGGAGGCCGGTTGAAGCGATGGTTAATCTCGGGGGATCGATGAAAGCAATGGGGCGTTCCGATGAATGAAGTGCGGATCGGGCGAAGGTCGGATACCGCAACGCCAGCGGGCCGATAGGATCATCGATGTGCCAAGGGTCACCGTGTCCGACGTGGGATGCGGGCGCTGGGCCGAAACCTGCGGGGGATCCTGTCATGCGTTGGATGGTGTACTTCTTCTTGTCGTTGCCGATGGCCGTTCTGGGGCTGTTGGGAGCGGGGTTTGTCGCGAATGCGGCGGTGCGTTGGTACCGCGTCTCGAGCTTCGAGGGAAAGTCGGGGTTCTTCGTGATCGGCTGGGCGTTGGCGGGCGGGGTGGTGGCGTTCGTGGCGAGCCTGGTGATCCTGGGAATGCTGCGTCCGCAGGAGGGGGCGGGGTACCTGCGGGGGCTCGGCGTGGTGACGGGCGTGCTCGCCGGGGTGCTCGGGTTGGTGGCCTGGCTGTCGTGGGCCCTGGCCGACATCCCACCCGAGATCGACGGCAAGACCCTGACGTTGGAGATCGAGTTGAAGTTGCCGGTGACCGTGAAGGACGCACCGGCGGCGAACGGGGCGGAGCTGAAACTCCATTCCCTCACGGGAAACACGCTGCGGGTGTCGGAAAATGGGCGGATGTTCCCGGCGAAGGCGCGGCTGGAGGAGGGACGCTGGATCGTCCCGGGGGAGGTGTTCCTCTTCACGAAGCGCGGGCAGCGGATGATCGCGCCGGTGCTCCCGGGTGTGGAATTGACCGGGTTCCTCGTGTCGATCCCGGGTCGGCCCGGCCGGGAATTCCTCGAATGGAGCGATTGGAAACCGCGGCCGCAGGCGCCGAACCCGCCATGGCCGGAGACCAAGGCGTCGTACCGGTTCCGGGTGCGGATGTGAGGGAGTCGCCAGATCCCAGTGAAGGCCGGGTGCCCTCACCCGGTGGCTTTGAAGATTGCGCCGCGTGGGAGCACGCGGCCTTCAGAGGGAGTTGCCAGATCCCAGTCCCCAGATTCCAGAGTGAAGGCCGGGTGCCCTCACCCGGCGGGTTTGAAGATTGCGCCGCGTGAGGGCACGCGGCCTACAACTGGCAACTTGCAGCCTCTCACCCGCCTCCGCCCTTGTCCTTCGCCTGCGGCTCCCTAACGTCTGGGCCTGCATGGCGTCGCCATCCCCTGTGGTTCGGCTGCTTCGCGATCTGATCGCGTTGCCGAGTGTCAATCCGGCCTTCCTGCCGGGGGATGATCCGCGGACGGGCGAGGCGCGGGTGGCCGATTTCGTGGCGGCAACGGCAGCGGCGGCCGGCCTGACGGTCGAGTTCCAGGATGTCGCGCCCGGACGCCGGAACGTCCTGGCCCGGCTGGAAACGAAGGGCCCGGTGCGTCGTCGGGTCTTGCTCGCCCCCCACATGGACACCGTGGGCAATCCAAACCTCGACGCCCTGTTGAATCCCGTGGTCCGCGGCGGTCGCGTGGTGGGCCGTGGTGCGTGCGATACCAAGGGCTGCGTGGCGGCGATGCTGGAGGCGGTGCGCCGGTTGGCGAGGTCGGGTCCCCGGCCGGAAGGTGTGGAGATTGTCTTCCTGGGTTTGGTGGACGAGGAGAACGCCCAGATGGGATCGCGGCACTATGCGGAGCAGGCGTCGCGCGAAGGATACGGCGCGGATCTGGCGGTGGTGGGGGAACCGACGCGGTTGGAAGTGGTGACGGCGCACAAGGGCGATGTCTGGCTCCAGCTGCGGACCCAGGGCCGGGCGGCGCACGGAGCGACGCCGCACCTTGGCAAGAACGCGGTGCATGCGATGGCCCGCGTGGTGGACCTGCTGGAAGGCGAGTACCGAACCCTGCTCGAAGGCCGGTCACACCCACTGCTGGGTTCGCCGACCGTGAACGTCGGATCGATCCGCGGCGGCACCCAGCCGAACATCGTCCCGGACGATTGCGTGATCTCGGTGGACCGGCGGACGTTGCCGGGGGAATCGGAGACGATGGTGCGACGGGAGGTGAAGGAGTTGCTCGAGAAACACGGGGTGGAGGCGACGATGGACACGTTGCGGACGGCGCCGTGTCATCCATTGGAAACGGACCCAGGCCTGCCGTGGGTGGTGGCCTTGCGCAAGGCGGCGGGGAAGCGGCGGACGGTGGGGGTCCATTATTTCTGCGATGCGGCTCCGTTGGCGGAAGGCGGGATTCCCGCAGTGGTGTTCGGGCCGGGGGACATTGCGCAGGCGCACACCCGGGACGAGTGGATCGCGGTGGAATCGCTGGAGCGGGGGACGGCAATCCTGGAGGCGTTCCTCCGCGGGTTGTGAGAACCGTGCATCGACACTGGGAAGACTGAATCACCCGTGAGAGTCGCGTTCCTGACCCATGAACCGTTCCTGCCGCCCAGTGGGGGCGGGTCGGCGGAGGCTCCCCACATCGTGCGGGAGTTCCGGCGACGGGGACATCGGCTGGACCTGTTCTGCCCGGAGTTTCCGGACTGGAGGAAACTGCAGGAGGATCCGGGGCTGAACCTGCGGATCTTCGAGCGTTGGCGGATGGGCCGGTACACGCGGTTCCGGAACCTGAAGTACCTGTTGTATCCGGTGGCGCTGGCGGGATACGTGCGCGAGGTGGTGGCGGACCAGAAACTGGAAGGCGACCCGGAGGCGGGGTACGACATCCTGTTCGCGCAGCACACGATCTCCGCGGTGGCGGCAGGCTGGGCGCGCAAGAAGGTGGGCGGTCGGCTGGTGTTGAACTTCCTGGATTACCTCACGGGCTTCATGGAGACGTGGCCGGCCCCGTTCACGAAAACGGGTTTGGTGGACGCCCTGAACCGGTACGAGATGTCGTTGCCCGTGCGCTTCGACGCGGAGGGCATCCTGACGGTTTCGGATCCGCTCGCCGAACGGTTCGTCGGCGTGGGGTATCCGCAGGAACGGATCCGCACCCTGCTGTACGGGTATGATTCGCGGGTGTTCTGTCCGGCGGAGGAGCCGGTGGCGGACGGCGAGGGTCCGGTGGTGGTGATGCATGGGTCGTTCGACCAGCACCATCTGGGACCGATCGCGCGGGATGCGCTCGCGCTGGTCCACGGGGTGCGCACGGACGTGCGGTATCGGTTCGTGGGACGTGACACGCCGACGCTGAAGCGGTTCGTGAAGGACATGGAAGCGCGCTGCCCCGGAATCCAGATCGAGTGCCCGGGGTTCGTGCATTACGCGAACATCCCGCGGCAGCTGAAGGGTGCGGCGATGGGGATCGTTCCCTACGAGGCCAGCGAGGGAACACACTGCGCCTTCGTGGCGAAGGCGGTGGAGTATCTGGGCTGCGGCTTGCCGGTGGTGAGCACGCCGCTGGAAAACCTGAGGCGGCATTTCGCGACCGAGCACGCCATCCGGTTCAGCGGGTTCGATGGGCGTTCGTTCGGAAATCACATCCTCTACTGGCTTTCGATGCCCACGGCGCAGCGCGTGGAGATGGGATTGAAGGCCTCCCGGAAGGTGGCTGCGGAACTGGATTGGTCGGTGATCGCGCGCAATGCGGTCGATTTTGCGGAGCGGGTGCACCAGCATCCGCCGCCGCCGATGGTCCGGCGGAAGCGGTGAAGCGGGGTGGGAAATCATGCGACATCAATGAGCGACACGAAGCAGAGCTTTGCGAAGCAGGGGGCGTGGATGGTGCTGGCGACGGTTGCCGGCGGGGCAGCGATGATGCTGGTCCACACGTTCGTCAGCAAACGATGCGGCGACCAGGCCTATGCCGAGTTCAAGGCGTTGTTGTCCTCGTTCTATGTCATCGCGGCGGTGGGTGGAGGGTTGTGGACGTTGTTCGGCCAGCAGACGGCGGCGGCGGTGACGGAAACGCTGCTGGGTGGCGTGGCGGCGGCGGCACGGCGGACCTTTGTCCTGATCCTCGGAATCTGGCTCGCCGTCGCCGTGGGGTTGTTCTTCTTCCAGGGGGACCTGATCCGGATCTGGAAGCTCTCCGGACCGGGTGGCCTGTGGGCCACGTGGGTGCTGGGTTTGCTGACCTTGTGGATCTCGGTGGCGCGCGGGCTCGTTCAAGGACGTCAGAATTTCGCCGCGCTGGGATGGCTGACGATCCTCGACGGGATCGGGCGGTTTGGAACGGTGGTTGCCCTGGTGACGTTGTTCTCGGGAGGTGCGGCCGGGGCCATTACGGGTGCGGCGCTCGGATGTGCGGCGGCGTTGACGGTGGGTTTGTGGGGTTCGCGTGAAGTCTTGCGGATGAAGCCGGCGCCGTTTGACGGGGCGGTGTGGCGCGCGGGGTTCATTCCGTTGGCGATCAACGCGGCCTCCATCCAGCTGTTCCAGCAATACGACAACATGTTCTGGCAGGCGGCGGTGCCGGCGACGGCGCTGGCGGAGTGGAATCTGGGGGCGCGGTACTCGCCGGCGCAGACGATCGGGTTCGGCCTCACGCAGTTCACGGTGCCGCTGGCGTTGGTGATGTTGCCGCGGATTGCCCGGAGCGCGGCCATGGGGGAGAAGTCGGATTCGTTGAAGCTGACGTTCCTCGCGACGCTGGCGATGGGCGGCGGTGCAGCGCTGGCGTGTACGGTGCTGCCGCGATTGCCGCTGCAGGTGATGTTCTTCAACAAGCCGGAGAACTGGGCGGCGTCACCGCTGGTGCCTTGGTTCGCCTGGGCGATGACGTTCTTCACGCTCGCGAACGTGCTGTTGAACGACCTCTTCGCACGGCGGCGGTTCGGCGTGGTGTACGCGGTGGTGGCACTGGCGTGCGGTTACGTCGGGGTGCTGCAATGGCTGAAGCCCAGCCTGGTCGCCATGGAACCGGCGCAGGCGTACCGCTCCGGCGTCCAGGTCCTGTGCGTGTTCACCGCCCTGTTCCTGGGAACCGCCGCCGCGTTCGTCCGCTTCACCCGCAACGAGCGAGGTGGAGTTCAGTAACGCCTGGTGCCTTGTCGCCTACGATTCTCGAGCGTCAGACGATGTCAGGAGGCGGGCGGCAGGCGAGTTGGAACCTTCCAGTTTCAAGTTTGAGATCCGAAGGAACCCCGCCGCATGGGGGCACGCGGCCTACAGGGGGAGTTGCCAGAACCCAGTCCCCAGTTTCCAGAACCGGAATCTGGGGACTGCAAAGTCAGATTGAAGGCCGGGTGCCCTCACCCGGCGCATCAATCTGGGAACTGGCAACTTCCCCACTTCAGAGGCCCAACCGATGTCCCGGGTAATCGGGGTGGCGACGTCGGAACTCCCGCCATTTCGCCATCCACTCGGGTCGGGCCAGCTGGGCGAGTCCACCGCCGGGGTGGACCACGGCTCCGGCGTCGATCTCGCTGAGGAGTCGGATACCTTCCGGGTCGAGGTTGGGTTCGGGGAGGGCTGCGGCGAGGTCCACCCGTTCGAAGTCGCGGTCGAACCAGCCGCTCACGATCAGGGTTTGACCGTCCGGCGTCACTTCCAGGCCGTTGATGCTGCCGTCCCGCCGCAGGGGCGGACGGAGGCGCGTGCCGGTGCGTCGGTCCCAGAAGTGGATGATGCCAAGGCGATCGCCAGTGATGACCCAGGGTTTTCCCGGGACGAAGCAGGCGGCCAGGATGGCATCGGCGTGGGGCAGCATGGGGCAGGCGAGCCGTCCCTCCTTCCACAGCCAGACCTGGGCGAGTCCGCCGCCGCCCCCGGTCAGCAGCAGTTCTCCGGTTTCGTTGAAGCGTGAAACAAAAGGCCAGCCGACGTACGGGATGGCCGGGGGCGTTGCAGCCCCCGTGGAGGTGTCGTGGAATCGGATCTGCATCTCGCTGGCACCGACGGCGCGCACGGCGGTGTTCCCGTGGAAGGAAAGTGCCAACGTCGTGGACAACCGCTCGTGCGAGGGGATGAGCTCTCGCGCGTTGTTGCGATCGAAGAGCTGGATCTTCTCGTGGAATCCCCAGGCCGCGAAGATCCGTCCGTCCGGACTGTAGGTGCATTCCCCGCTGTTCGCGGTTCGTGCCTCGTCCGGGTTGACCTCCAGATGGAACAGCTCGCGGAGCGTGCGCGTCTGCATGTCGATCTCGATTCCTTGTCCGCCAGCGCACAGGACGCCCAGCAACCGACCCGACGGATGCCAGGCGAGGCTGCGCGGCTCCGAAGGCATGGGGATCGGTTTCGACAATCGTGTGCCCGCGGCGAAGTCCCACAGTTGCACGTTGCCGGTGCCACCCGTCGGTCCCGTGCCCGAGTCCGGTCGTCCGGCGACCGTGCTGACGGCGAGGGCCAGTTGTGTCCCCGAGGGTCCGAAGCGGGCGTCGAGGATCCAGCCGTCCGCCGTCAGTTCAGGACCGGCGGGCTGGGCCGTACGGATCTCATGGACGCGGGTGGAACGGGTGGTGTTGTTGGGGTGGCCGTGTCCCGATGCGACCACCCATCTTCCATCGGGCGAGAGGGTCGCGCGGGTGGTGGCGTCGTGCCGGATCGCCGAGACCAGCTTCGGCTTCTGGATGCGCCAGACCCGGAGCAGGCCGTTCTCGCCCGAGGCGATGAACCGGCCGTCGGGAGAGAACTCCACGCTCAGCACGGCGGAGTGATGGTGGCCGACCTGTCCCAGGAACCGGCCGTCGGTAACGGACCACAGTTCCAGTCGGCGATCGTAGCCGCCCTGGGCAAGAAGGGTGCCGTCCCGACTGAAGGCCGCGGTTGTGGAATAACCCTCCCGGCTCGGGAAGGTCGCCGACTTCCCGGCGGTCCGATCCAGCACCGGGGCGCTGTTGCGGGCGATCCAGCGACCGTCGGGGCTGAGGGCGACCGGGTTGCCCGAGTCCGCCTCCTCGCCGGTTGCCGGGTGTTCACCCACCACCTCGCCGGTGGTGCTGCGATGGATCCGGAGGCCGCCGCCGGGTGCGCCCAGAACGAAGTGTTCGCCGTCGCCGAGGAACCCGGCGGCGCCTCGCGGCGGGCAAGGCACGGGGTCATGGAGGAAGTGGCTGGGGGCGGCGGTGGCGCAGATGCCGGCGAGATCCTCCCAGCGGATCAGCAGGAACCGGCCGTCGGGACTGAACGAAGACCTTCCGGCGATGGCTGGCAATCGTCGTTGCTCTCCGGTGCGCCAGTCCCAGAGCAGTCGTCCCACGGCCAACCAGCGGCCCTTGGGGTCCCACGCCGCGGATTCCCCGTCGACTTCGGCCAACCGGGCCAACTCCTTTCCGGAGGGGTACTCCCGGAGGACGATTCCTCCGTCCGGATGGAGCAGGGCGATCCGGTCCCCGGTTGGATCCCAGGCGGCCGAGACGATCCGGGACTGTTCGCCCGGCGCCCAGGGTTGCTCCCGTTCCAGGTCCCAGACCCGCGCGGTGGGAGAACCGGAGGCCTGGACCACCACCGCCGGATGGCGGGGGTTCCAGGAGATGCTCTGGAGATACTCGTAGCCCGTGTCGATGGCGCGGACGGGGGTGTAGGAATCCTCCCGCCAGGCCGCCGCGCGCCTGCGGTTTGCCGCGGTCCGTTCCGCGTCCCGCGCGCCGATGATTGCGGCGTTGGCGAACCAGAGGGCCGCATGGTTCGGCGAATCCGTCTCCGCTGCGGCCAGACCGGAACGCAGGTACATGTCGGCGACCGTGAACGTGGCTTCCTCCCGGGCCCGCACTTCGCCGGCCAGGGAAACCCGCGCCTGATGCGTCTGGACCAGGCTGACCGACAGGGCGGCCACCAACGCCGCGAGGACCGTCCCTGCGGCCGCCACGGCACCCCGGTGTCGCCGGATGAATCGCGCCGCGCGGTACCGGAAGGTCGGGGGCACGGCTGAAACCGGTTCGCCGTCGAGGTAACGCTGGAGGTCGTCCGAGAAGGCGGCGGCGCTGGGGTAACGCTGGTCGCGATCCTTGCGCAGGGCCTTCATCACGACCTGGTCGAGGTCACCACCGGTGAGCGGCGGCAGGGCTCGCTCCTCGGCGGGAGCGGTGAGGTTCCGCCGCGAGGAACGCAGGCGGACACTGGGCGTGGGCGGTTCCTCTTCCTGGAGGATGCGTTGCACGCCGGCGAGGCCGCTCTTCGCGAGCCGGTCGGGATCGAAGGGCGGCGTGCCGGTGAGCACTTCGTACAGCACCACGCCGAGGGAGTAGACATCCGTCCGGGTATCGACGTCCGCGCCCGCGGTCCGGGCCTGTTCCGGACTCATGTAGGCGGGCGTGCCGACCACCTGGGTCGTGCGGGTGAGGAGGGAGCCGTTCCCGGATTCCTGGGTCGCCCGCGCGAGGCCGAAGTCGATCACCTTCGCCACGCCATCGGTGACGAGGATGTTCGAAGGTTTGAGATCGCGATGGATGATGCCCTTCTGGTGGGCGTGTTCGACCGCGGCGCAGACGTCGCGGAACAGCCGCAGCGTCGATGGGACATCGAGCCCGGCCTTCCGGCAGTGCTCGGTGATGGGTTGCCCCGCGACGAACTCCATCGCGAAGTAGGGGCGTCCGGTGGCGGTGGATCCGGCCTCGTAGACCTGGGCGATGTTCGGGTGGTTGAGCAGCGCCAGGGTACGGCGTTCGCGCTGGAAACGTCGCACGACATCGCGCGTGTCCATGCCCCACTTGATCACCTTGAGGGCGACGGTCCGGCGGACGGGCGCGGTCTGTTCCGCCTGCCAGACGGATCCCATGCCGCCTTCGCCAACGCGGCGCACGAGCCGGAAGTGGCCTATCTGCATGCCCGGCTCTTCCGCGCCGGAGGCGGCATCCGAGCCGACCATGTCGCCGTAGAACGGGCCGGCATCGTCGGGGTCACCACCGGCTTCGGCGTGGCCGGCGAGCAGCATCTCGACCGCTTCGCGGAGCTCGGAATCCTCCTGGGTCGCCTGCCGGACGAAGGCCTTCCGACGGTCGGGTTCGCATCGGAGCGCGGCCTGGAAGATCCGTTCCTCGTCGTTGACCGCGCCGGCGGCGTCGAGGAGGCAACGGGCACAGTCCCGCTCGTCCGGCCGCAGGGACGAGCCGCACCTTGGGCATGTCGTGCTGGGAGGCATGGTGCGGAACCTCAGAACAACGCGCGGAGGTGCGTCACCTCGGACTCGACCTCGTCCAGGTTCGCGACGGTGTCCCGGATGAGATCCCGCAGGGTCTGGCGATAGCGTTGGCGGAGCTTGAAGGCGGCGAAGCGCGCGGCGGGTTCGGAGATGCCGAGCCCGGAGGCGATCCTGTCATACCCGGTTTCGCCGGAGCCGTCCGTGAGATGATCCCGGAGGGCGTGGAAGACGGCGCTGTTTCCGGCGGTGCGGTAGGCGGCTTCGAGACGCTCCACCGCTTGGCGGAGGAGTTCCCGAGCCCAGGCGCGTTCGAACTCGAGTTCGGGCGTGGTGGTGTCGTGCGGTTCCAAGGCGAGGCGTTCCTCCGCGGACATCGCGTCGATGGCGAGCGCGGGCTTGCCGGCTCCGCGCTTCTGCATCGTGTCCCGACGCCATTGCTCGGTCATGAAATTGGCGAAGCAGCGCAGGAGGAACGTCCGCAGTCGGCCACGGTTGCTGTTCGCCTGGGCGAGGAAATCGCGGGAAAGCATCCGCTCGAAGAACGCCTGCGTCAGGTCCTCGGCATCCTGGACACCCTTGCCCGTCCGACGCGCATAGCAGTAGAGCGGGAACCAATAGGCATGACAGAACGTCGCGCGCGCGACCGGATCGTCCTCGCCGGCGTCGAGGACAAGGCTCCATCGCGTCGGAGGAAACGTGTCGTGCTGCTTTTGTTCGTCGCCGGCTTCCATCACGGATTGCGGGTTTCGCGTTCGTCGGACATACGGTCTGTCCGTCAGGAGAAGCCCGGACAGGCGCGGTTGCAATCCGCTTTTGCCTGGAGGTTCAAGGGGGGGTTGCTGTTTCAGCCTGTTGGTGAATGTCTCCCCAGCAAAGCATCGGATGGAGGGGGGCGTGGATGTGTGCGTTTTCGGTGGATCCTATTCGCGTGAACGGCAACATCAGCAAACATGTTACGGAGCCTGACCATCAGTGGAATTCCGCCATTCCGGCACGAGACGCTGGAATTCGGGAACCGGCTGAATCTGATCACGGGCGATAACGGAGTCGGCAAGACGCTGATCCTTGATCTTTGCTGGTATGCACTGACGCGAACGTGGGTGGATGAACATGGAGTGATGATTCAGCCCACCCAGCAAGATCTGGAGAAGGGTGAGCCGCCCTGGATGGCATGGACGCACGCCGGGAGAGGAGAGGGTGATGTTCAAGGTGGAGCGGACTATCGGCTCAAGGATCAGGGATGGCACGGCAGGTGGGTCACCGGTGGGGGGCGGTCGCCATTGTCCGGAGTTGTGATTTACGCGCGTGTCGATGGTGGCTTCTCGGTCTGGGACCCCTTGCGCAATCGAAGCACCGCGGATTCCGATGGAGCGGGTTTGGTGGGTGCCTACCACTTTTCGCGGGAGAATGTCTGGCAGGGTCTTCGGGATGCTTCCGCCAAGGATGGACGGAATCTCTGCAATGGCCTTTTGCGCGATGTGGAGAACTGGCGGCTCAAAGGGAACGGGGCCTTTTCAGCCCTGAGTGCGGTTCTGGACCGACTGTCCGTGGATGGTTTGGATCCATTGAGGATTGGTTCGGCCATCCAGATTCGTTTGGGCGACGAAGATTGGATTCCAACGTTGCAGACGCGATATGGCGCTGTTCCGGTCACCCAGGCGGCCGCTGGAGTCAAACGTGTCCTCTCCTTGGCGTATCTGCTGGTCTGGGCGGCGGAGTCACACAAGAGGTCTGCCCGACTGCTGGGTGAGGAACCGGAGGATCATGTGATCCTGTTGTTTGATGAGGTGGAAGGGCACCTTCATCCGCGGTGGCAGCGGTTGTTCCTCCCGTCCCTGATGGATGTTGTGTCCAACCTGCTTCGCGAAGGTCAGACAAAGAGTTTCCAGATCATTGCGACCACACACGCGCCCATGGTGGCCGCTTCCCTGGAGTCCATTTTTCAACCTGCCATCGACCAGCTGTTCAATCTGGAAATGGGTCAGAGGAACGCCGAGGTCGAACCGGTCCGGTGGGCCAAATTCGGGGATGCAACAGGGTGGCTGACCTCCCCGATGTTTGACATGGAGAGTGGATATTCGAAGGAAGCCGAAGCAGCGATGAAGGCAGCGGATGATTTCATGGCTGGTCACCTGGCGGTTCTACCTCCTCGCCTTCAAACCGTTGAAGAGATCCATGCCGAGCTGGCACGTACATTGGATGCAGCGGATCCGTACTGGCCTTTCTGGCTCCCGTTTTTTCGTCAGAGAGGGGGCAAGCCATGATCCCGGTGGCAGCGCTGACCTGTGCCAATGAGCCGGTTCTGTTTGATGAGAACTGCCGTCAGCCGGGTGCGGCGTGGCTGGAGAACAACCCTGGAAAGGACCCGCATGCGGTGAGTCATTGGTGGAGCCAATTTCGGCCGGACCTTGCGCGGCACTTCAGTCACCGGTGCGGTTGGCTGGGAACAACGATCGTCCCTGCAGGGGATGTGGATCATTGGCTATCCTGTGGCAACCGGAGTGGGGGTACTTCTCCCAACCGCCATTTGGCATTTGAGTGGAGCAACTTTCGTTATGCTGCCCCAGTCATCAATTCCCTCAAAGGGTCCTTGGATAATCAGATCCTGGATCCTTGCGAGATTGAGGACGGTTGGTTCGAGGTCTTGCTACCGTCCTTCCAGCTTGTGCCCGGCGACCGACTGCCCGTTTCGTCAAGGCAGCGCGCGGAGTTTACGTTGGCAAAACTCCAGCTCGGCCAATACAGGGCGCGCTTTACCCGATGGCATTGGTACTGCATCCATTGGAACAATGGACAGCCGGATCTGAGCGCCCTGCAGAGGGACGCACCGCTGGTTGCGGCTGCGATCGAAAAGGCAAGGCTTGAAGGACGTCCGCTGCCAGATCCCGCCGAATGTGAACCGATCCACCTCGTGAGGCCTCGTCTTCGCCCTTACGCCAAACGCAATCGGCGAATCCGCGGAGATACTGCTGGATGAGGCTCGGGTCTGACCGCATGTGCCGGGTGCGGCGCTGGGCGCTGCGGTGGAGGTGGGATCTGTTCGCCTCTCCTCTGGGGCGGGGCGGCGATGTCCTCATCGCCTTGGGAAAGGCTATGGAACGGCGACGAGGACGTCGCCACCCCGTTGCATACGGGGGCAGTGTTGGGACGCTCCCCTCCGTGCGAGGGGGCTCAAATGCAGGTGGCTTGTCCTTTGCTGAACAGGCAGGGTGACGGGTGGCGGGAGCGCCATACTGCATGATGTTTATCGGTGGATTGTTGCTGGGGGCGGGATTGTGGTTCGTAATCCGCTGTGTGCTCGGGGGCTTTTATACGGTCGGCCCGAGCGAACGCGCGGTGAAGACGTCCTTCGGTCGGGCCGACCGCATCGAGGGGGCGAGCACGTTGTCGGATCCGGTCGCGGAATCGCTGAAGGGGGAGGAGCGGGAACGATATGACTACCCGCAGGTGCGCGTGATCGCGCCGGGCGGACCGTACTTCAAGTGGCCTTGGGAGAAGATCCACAAGGTGGTCGTGGCCACGGAGACGATCAGCATGGCCTTCGATCCGGAGACGCCGAATGCGAACCAGTCGGGCCAGATGCTGGAGGCCGTGACGAAGGATCAGTTGAACACGGGCCTCACGGGCCAGATCCGTTTCCGGGTGTCGGAGCGCAACCTGTATGCCTTCCTGTTTGGGGTGAAGAACCCGCTGACGCACGTCATGGGCTACTTCATCTCCATCCTGCGCGAGCGCATCGCGAACTTCTCGGCACCGCCCACAGCGGCGGCAGCCGCCCCCGAGATGAAGATCGGCGAGGCCGCGATCCCGAACGCCACGATCGGCGTCTCGATCAATGATCTCCGGAAGAATCTCCGCGACCTGAACGAGCACATGGATCGCGAGTGCGAATCCAGTGCCGCGCGTTACGGCATCGTCCTGGAGGCGTCGTTGATCACGGGCATTGATCCGCCAGCGGAGGTGGAGTCGGCCCTGGCCGCCATCAATACGGCGTACAACCAGGTGTCGTCGGACATCAGCCTCGCGCAGGCGTCGGCGGACCAGAAGTTGGTGCAGTCACGTCGGGCGGTGGAGATCGAGACGTTGAAGGCGCAGGCGGAAGTCGAACCGCTGCGGGCGTTGTCGCAGCAGTTGATCGATCTCAAGTCCCAGGGCGGACCGGGTGCGCTCGCGGCGTACGTGCGGTCGGTGCGGTTGAAACTCTTTGGTCAGGCGCGGCGCGCCGTGGTGGAGGTGGCCCATGAATAGTCTCGCTGAGATGGGTGTCGGGTTCCTGATCGGATTGTTCGGGATGACGATCGGGGTGCCGTTGGTGCTGGGCTTCGCGAAGCTCTTCGGGCTGTACGTGACGATCCGCGAGCGCGAGTGCCTCGTGTTCGTGCTGTTCGGGAAGGTCATCGGCAGCATCGAGGAACCGGGCCTGCATTTCCCGGTGACCCTGCTGGGTTGGCGGGCGTTCATCGTGCGGTTTTTCGGCAAGGTCCATCGGGTGGACATGCGGGTCGACCAGGCGTACCTGCGCAGCCAGGCGGTCAACTCCGAGGAGGGCGCGCCCATGGGCATCGGCGTGTGGTACGAGATGTATGTGTCGGATCCGGTGGCGTACCTGTTCCGGAACACGGATCCGCGAGGGTCGCTCGGGGCCAACGTCTCGAATGCCGCGGTGCGTTGCCTGAGCAACCTGCCGTTGGAAGCCATGATGATCGACCGGCATCGGATGAGTCTCACCGTGCGCAATGACGTGTCGCCGAAGTCGCAGGAGTGGGGGTACCGGCTGGGTTCGGTGTACATCCGGAAGGTGCATTTCCGGGACGTCGGGATGATCCGCCAGATCGAGGAGAAGGTCGTCAACCGACTGCGTCAGGTGACGAGTGCCATCAAGCAGGACGGGGCGAATCAGGTGAACGTGATCACCTCGACGGCCGAGCGTCAGGCGGCGGTGGCGTTCGCGCAGGCGCGGGCGCTTCGGCCGCGGATCGTGGGCGAGGCGTTGCGGGAGATCGGACGCGACCCGGAGATAGCGAATGCGTTGTTCCAGATGCTGGAGACGCAGGGGTTGTTGGAGGGCGGCACAGAAATCGTGCTGGTGCCGCAGAACCGTTCGTTGCAGGGGGATCTGCTGGCCGCGGATCCGATCAAGGGTCGGACCGTGGTTCCGCCGCCGGTTTCAGGGGTGGCGTGAGAGGGGTGTTTGGGACAGGCCCGGCCCTGGGATGGGGAGGCGATGTCCTCATCGCCGTTGGGAGGGGCTTTGGGATGGGCGACGTGGACGTTGCCACCCCGGACTCCCATTCTGGGAACTGGAATCTGGTGACTGGAAACTGCAAAAGCAAAACACCGGCAGAACGGCGGGCACCCCAATTCCCCAAGCCCGTATTCTGCCGGTGTATCGTCGAGTCGTCCCATTCCCTTAAACCCTTGGGAGCCCCTCGGCCGAGCATCGAGACCCTTGCGGGCCGTCGATGTGTTGACATTGGGGTGGCCGGACGTTTTGGGACAGCCGGGCAAACCGGGAAGTCTCTGAGGTTGCAAACCCTACACGGGAATTGCCCGGGCTGAAGGAGGGACCACAGGTAGTTCCCAGTCGCCGGATTCCAGTGAGGATTCGCCGGGTGGGGGCACCCGGCCTTCAGCGAGGGACTTCTTCCACAGCCTCCTGATGTTGGCTACGCCTGAAGTGGGGTAGGCGACGAGGTAACGAGGCTGATGGAGGGGGGTGAGGATTCGCCGGGTGGGGGCACCCGGCCTTCAGCCATGGCTTGAATCTTCAAACTTAGAACATCGAGCCCCCTTCCTTCGGCTGGCTTGCGCTGGATGGGTGGGTTGCGTTGACTGGAGCCATGCGGATGATTCATGAGCGGCAGAAGTCCGGGATGGATGCGACGGCCCGGGCAACGGGGTTGGCGTTGGGGGCGTTCCTCGGCCTGGCCGTGCAGGCGCAGGACAACGACTACAAGCTGGGACCGGACTCGCAGTTCAATCCGGCCGTGCCGCATGGCAAGGTGACGAAGCACACCTTGCTGGCGTCCACGAACTCGGTGTTCCCGGGGACGGTGCGTGACTATTGGGTGTACGTCCCGGCCCAGTACGACGGGAGTCGTCCGGCCGCATTGATGGTCTTCCAGGACGGCGGCGGATACGTGGGAACGAATGGCACGTGGCGGGTGCCGGTGGTGTTCGACAACCTCATCGCGAAGGGCGAGATGCCGGTGACGGTGGGCGTGTTCGTGAACCCGGGGATCGTGCCGTCATTGCGGGGGACGAACGCGTTGCCGCGGTTCAACCGGAGCTACGAATACGATGGGTTGGGTGGGGGATACGCGCGGTTCGTTGAGGAGGAATTGCTCCCGGACGTTGTCGCGCAGAAGGGCGTCCTGATTGCGCCGGACCCGAACCTGCGGGCCATTGGCGGAGCGAGTTCCGGAGCCATCTGCGCGTTCACGGCTGCCTGGGAACGTCCGGATCTGTTCCGGCGTGTGTTCAGCACCATCGGGACCTACGTGGGACTGCGGGGCGGCAATGATTACCCGACGTTGGTCCGGAAGTACGAGCCGCGGCCGCTGCGGGTGTTCCTGCAGGATGGCTACAACGATCTCAACATCTACGGCGGCAACTGGTGGGTGGCGAACCAGGACATGTTCAGTGCGCTGACATGGGCCGGGTACGAGGTGAAAAAGGAGTGGGGCACCGGCGGCCACGATGGCAAGCAGGGCGGGGCGATCCTGCCGGATGCGTTGCGCTGGCTGTGGAAGGACTGGTCGACGCCGGTGTCGACCGGATACTCGACCAACGGTCCGTTGGCCCAGGTGCTGTTGCCGGGTGAGGACTGGCAGTTGCTGGGGCAGGGTTATCAGTTCCCGGGCGGCCTGTGCGCTGCTCCGGATGGCACGGTGTACTTCGCGGACAGCGGGGCCAACCGGGTGTACCGGGTGGGCACCGATGGCGCCGTGAGCGCGGTGCGCGGGGAGACGTCAGGAGCCCAGGCATTGGCGATGCGCGCGGACGGCTCGCTGGTGGCATCGCAGCCGGAGGGACGCCGCATCGTCCAGTACACGGGCGACACGGCGGAGAAGTTCATCGCGACGGAAACCGGCGTGAAGGATGTCGTGGTGGCCTCGAGCGGGATGATCTATTTCACGGATCCCACGACGCGGGGCGTGAAGCTGCTGGATCCGAAGGGGACCGTGACGGTGTTGGACACGGGTGTGGAGTTCCCGGCGGGACTTTGCCTGACGCCGGACCAGTCGTTGCTGCTGGTGAGCGACATGGTCGGGCAGTTGGTCTACAGCTTCCAGATCCAGAATGACGGCACGCTGGCCCACCGGCAGCGGTACTTCCACCTGCATCAGCCCGATGATCCGCACGGTTCGGCGGCGGACGGGATGTGCGTCGATACGTTGGGTCGGCTCTACGTGGCCTCCGCGATGGGCGTGCAGATCTGCGATCAGGCGGGGCGGGTCAACGGCATCCTGAGGTTGCCGGAACCCGGGATGTGGGCGACGGACGTGTGCCTGGGTGGGAAGAATCTCGATGAACTCTATCTGACGTCGGGCGACAAGCTGTGGCGGCGGAAGACCCGGGCGAAAGGCGTGCTGCCCTATCGGGATCCGATCGTTCCGCCGGCACCGCGGTTGTGAGGATGGTTTCGGGGGTGGCGATGCCTTCATCGCCGTCGGGAGGGGCTTTGGGAAAGGGCGACGAGGACGTCGCCACCCTGTTCCGTGCGAGGCCCTCTTGCCCTCTGGCCAGCCGGGCGGGGTGCTGGTAGAAGGGTGGGCATGATGAAGTCGCGCCGGCATGCGGGTGGGTTCACGCTGATCGAGCTTCTGGTGGTGATTGCGATCATCGCGATCCTCGCCGGAATGCTGTTGCCGGGTCTCGCCCGGGCAAAATCCAAGGCCAATTCCATGAAGTGCATGGGCAATCTCAAGCAGATTGGCATGGCGAACTTCATGTACGTGAACGACTCCGGCAAGATCATGCCCTACGCCCTGAGCGGCGACCTGTGGATGCGGGGTCTGGTGAACCTGTACGCCGCCGTCGATGCGGTCCGCGTGTGCCCGATTGCTCCCTACAGCGCCAAGAAACCCACGGGTTCGGCCACGACGGCCTGGGTGTGGGGCACCGAGGTGCGGCCGGGAACACGGATCCCCCGGTGGACCGGCAGTTACGCGCTGAACGGATGGATGTATGCGGGCGATTGGCCGGATGGTGCAGGACTCTTTCCCAGCGTCCGGAACGCGTTCCGGAGTGAAGGGGACATCCTCTCTCCGACGACAACGCCGGTGTTCTGCGATTCCATGTGGGTGGATGCGTGGCCGCAGGAACGCGACCGCGCTGCGGCGAACCTTCTCGAAGGCGATTCCGCCGCGAACGCCGGGATGTCCCGGATCACGATCGCGCGGCACGGCAGTGGTCCGAACAATGTTCCGCGCACGATCCCGCGCGGTTCACGCCTTCCGGGCGCGATCAATGTCACCTTCGCGGACGGCCATGCCAGCCCCATCCAGAACGAACAGCTCTGGACGCTGACCTGGCACAAGAACTGGTCGAATGCCGTGGCGCGTCCGCAGTAATCCCCATCACCGGGCCGGCGTCCCGGGCTCAGGCAAGGAGTTGGTCGAGGACGTCTGCGGCGGTATAGCGGGTGGCTCCGGGGGGCAGGAATCGGGCGACCTGTCGGGCATCGATGCCGGCGGTGACGATCGCCGGTTCAAGGCTGCCGTCAGTGCGCAGTTGGGCGAATCCCACCGTCGCGAACAGTCCGTTGCAGATGCATTTCCGGCCGCAGGTGTCTTCCGCACAGCCCCCCTTGGCGAGGTAGTGCGCCTCGGGTTCGCCAGGGCAGCGGTATCCGATCGATCCCTCGGCCTTCCGGTATGGGGTCCGGAGGTAGCCCAGATCGCACACGCGTTCACGTGTGGCGCAGACCTCGGGTTCGGACGCGGTTCCTGAAAGCCGGGCGACCTTGAAGGGGAATCCGGTGGGGGAGGCGAGGGGATCGGTGAACACGTCGAGGGTGCCGGACTGGCTGGCGGCGAGGACGCGTGCCTTGAGATCGGGGCGGATGCCGGATTCCTCGCAGAAGGCGAATCCGGTGCCGACCTGGATTCCAGCGGCACCGGCGGCGCGGGCGCTGGCGAGGGCCTCGGGAGTGGCGGTGGAACCCGCGACCCAGAACGGCAGCCCCAGGGCGCGGATCTTTTCCAGGTCGGGAACGTCGCGGGGGCCGAAGACGGGTTCGCCGCGGTCGTTCAGGGTGAGTTGACCACGGGGCGGGGCGTTGTGACCGCCGGCGCTGGCCCCTTCGACCACGAAGCCATCGACACGGCCGTTGGCCTTGCGCGCCAGGGCGAGCGCCAGCGTGGCGGAGGAGACGATCGCGAGGAATGCGGGGCGCTTGAGGGCTGGGGGCGGTGTGCCCGTGTAATCCACCGGATCAAAGGTGAGCGTGTGGGATTCGCTGGGAACGGCTCCTTCCATTTCGAGCGGCAGCTCGGCGGATTCACCCCGTGCAAGACGATCGATGGCTCCCGGGATCGCCATGGGAACGCCAGCGCCCATCAGGATGTAATCCACGCCGGCGAGGAGTGCGCCGTAGATCGACGGGAGGGTGGGGAGTTGGACCTTGTGGAGGAAGTTGATGCCGACCACGCCGGAGTGTCCTTCGCGGGCGAGGAACACCTCGACGAAGTTCGCGGCGATGATCCGTTCGACGGCTTCGTGTGGCGGCCGGACGGACGTCATGGTGATCGCCCGGTACGGCTGCCCGGGGGGCCGGCCTTTGGGCAGGAAGAAGGAACTCACAATCCGGGCGGCGGCTCCCGGGATGGGAAGCTGGGCGAGGGCGCGCCGAACGTGTCCGCCCGGGTCGCCATCCTGGAGTCTGCGGACGAGCAACACGTCCAGGGCGGTTCCCGAGACCACACCGAGCTGACCGTGGGAGGAGACCGCCCGGGCCAACGGCCAGTGGGACACGCCGATTCCCATGCCGCCCTGGATGATGATTGGATGTGCCATGATGCGGAGCACAGCAGAGCGCGTCCCGCGTCCGCTGGCTTGCCCTCTGTTGCTCAAGTCCGGTCCTGTCTGCGGACGACAGGGTCAGCGACGGGAGCCTGCTACCCGGAGCGCCGACATCGCCACGCGGTGTGCCGGCTGGGGTCCGTTCGATGCACGCCCTGGTTCGACTCTCCTCAGCTGCAACTGGAAAGGATGCCGATGCTCAAGACTGCCAATGAGACCTGTCAGGAGTCTGCTTTCGACAGGATGGCAGGATGGACAGGATGCTTTTCGGTGTCGTCGTGGTACGTAGCAATCCTGTCATCCTGTCTGATTTGAGTCGTTCTGTTCCTGTCTTGGAGTCCGGCTTCTGGGTTGTTGAGCGGGTGATGGTTCGGCTTCCTGTATCGGCAGGCCCTGTCACGAAGCTCCGAACTTGAGTTGGTCACGGCCGGGCCGGAAGGTTTGTCCTATGGACAGGATTTCGTGGTCGGGAGCGGCTCGGTCGTTGTTACTGGCGGTGCTGTGTCTGACGGGAGTGATGGACCTCGATCAATTGCAGGCTCAGGAGCCCACGCCTTCGTCCAAAGGACCCTTTCGGATCGTCGGGTATCTGCCCGATTACCGTGTGGGCGGGTTCGACACGAATGCGGCATCGGCCCTCACGGACCTGATCGTGTTCTCATCGGAGCCCACGGCGGACGGGGGCCTGGACCTGTCGCGGTTGAAGGGGGTTTCGTGGGGTGAACTGCAGGTGTTCAAAAAGCGGGAGCAGGTCCGGTTGCACTTGGCCGTGGGTGGCTGGGGCCGTTCACAGCACTTCGGCAAGGTGTCGACGACGCCGGCTTTGCGGGCGGCGTTTGTGCAGGCGGTCGAGAAGACCTGCGTGGAACTCCAATTGGACGGCATCGATCTGGACTGGGAGCACCCGTCGAATGCCGTCGAGGAAGGGGGCTATGGGCTGCTGCTGGCGGAGTTGCGGCGCGTGCTGTCACCGCGTGGGCTGACGCTTTCGGTGACGGTTGCCGGGTGGCAGAATCTAATGCCGCTGGTGATCCAGTCGGCGGACTTCGTCCAGTTGATGGCCTACGACCAACCGGGAGCGCATTCGACCTTTGAGGGAGCGCTGGCGGATGTCGGGAAACTGCGGTCGATGGGAGTGCCGCGTGCGAAGTTGGTTCTGGGTGTGCCGTTCTATGGGCGGCATCGGACCGACCGGAACCGGACGCCGACCTACCGCGAGATCGTGCAACGTTGGAATCCGGCTGCGGCCGTCGATGAGGTGGAGGGGATCTGTTTCAATGGACCGGAGACGATGGGTCGGAAGGCGGCGTACGCACGGGATGAAGGCATGGCGGGGGTCATGATCTGGGAGGTCGGGCAGGATGCCGTTGGGGAGGCGTCGTTGTTGAAAGTGCTGGCCGCGGAAGTCGGCGGACCAGCGGGAGTGCGGATGGCTGAGGGAAAGAAGGTTGCGGGTCAGGCGTTCCAATTGCTGAGCGGACAATTGATGGGCGCGATGGCCAAGGGAGGGCCGATCCACGCAATCGACTTCTGTTCGACACGGGCGCTGGCGTTGACGGCGGCGGTGGGGAGTTCGAATCGGGTCGTGCTGCATCGGGTGACCCACGCGCCGCGGAACCCTGCCAACCTTGCCAACCCGCTGGAGCAGGAGTTGATCGCGCGTTTCCAGGCGGAAGTCCGCGTTGGGACCAATCAACCGCCGGTGCCACCGGTCCCGGTCCTGCGCACGAATGCGGCGGGGGCTACGGTCTTCTATGCTCCGATCGTGCTCGCGAATCCGTTGTGCCTCCAATGCCATGGCACCCCGGGGCGGGAGATCGCAACGGCGACGGCGGAAGCGATCGGTCAAAGGTACCCGCAGGATCGCGCGACAGGATTCCGGCTAGGTGACATCCGCGGATTGTGGAAAGTGGAGATCGAGAGGCTGAGATAGCCTGCTGGCACTGCGGCGTCATTTGCTGCGGCTCCACGGAACGCAGCGGCGATGTCCTCGTGGCCCTGGGAAGGGCTTCGGAACGGCGACGAGGAGGTCGCCAGCTCATTCGATGCGGGGGGCGCGTCGAGGTGCGCCCCACTTGGAAGTTCGGATTTCTTCCGGCTTGCAGAAAACTGCTGTCTTCATCAGGTTAGGACGGTTCCCCCGTTCCTATTTCCGGCTTCTGCTGTGCAGAAGGTGGATCCGTGTCTGTACCCATGTATCGATTCCTAACAATGAACCCAAAAACATACAAGGTCATCGATGAGGTGATCCCAGTGCGTCGGATGGCGGCGCTGCTGACGGCAGGACTGGCCCTGTTGGGGCAAGGCGAAAGGACGCTGGCCAACGCAACCCTGAGCAATGGCGGCGCAACCATGGAAGTGCTCGGGATTGGCACTGCTTCCCTGCTGGGAGGTGACCTGACAGACCCCGAGAACGACGGTGATGAGCTCGCGGGTCCGACAGATCCCTCGTGGAACTGGAAATCCATCTTCTCGAACTCGGAGCCCGGGTTCAACGGGGTGGCCCTTCCCGGGACACCGGCGGGTGGCGAGCGTTCGTTCAACGTCTTCGACAACGCGGCGGACGGTGGTGGTGATGCGAAGTGGTGCTGCGGCGAACCGCTGACGGGTTCCACGCTTTCCGCAAACAACCCGCTCCACATCAGCGTGCAGCTGAACGATCGCTACCGGTTGACCCACTTCACGGTGACGTCGGCGAACGATACGCCAACGCGGGATCCCCGGGACTGGCAGATCCTTGGGTCGAATGACGGTGTGTCGTGGGAACCGATCTTCACGCAGATTGGCGGAGCGATTGCGGGCCAGACGACGACAACCAACACGACGGTGTCGCTGTGGGGAAACACCCGCAACCAGGTGAACAGGTTCAACCTGACGAAGCCATCGCGGGCCTATACGTTCTTCCGGTTCCAGTGCAACGCCACCTATATCAATGCAGCGACGGGCGCGTTCTTCCAGTTGACCGAGATCGAGTACTTCGGGCTTCAGGGAGGAGCACTTACGGAGGAAGCGGTTGGAACGGCCCCGACGGCGTTGTTGAAGGGAGATGTCACGGATCCCCAGAACGATGGCAAGAAGGCCTCGGGCAGCGCGGATCCCTCCTGGAACTGGGCTGCGATCTCGGCCAACAACAAGCCTGAGTTTGGTGCCGAAGGTGCGTTCAACGTTTTCGACAACGCCGTCGGTGCTGGGAATATCTGGTGCTGCGATGATGCGACTGCGGCCAATCCCATGGAGGTCACGGTCGAGTTCCCGAGCGGGCTATTGATGACCCATTTCACGGTGACTTCCGCAGGCGATGCCACGGGAGCACCGACCAAGTTCCAGATCCTGGGGTCCAATGATGGCACGAGCTTCACCCCCATCTATACCCGCGACTCAGCGACCTCGCTGTGGACAGCGGCGAACCAGGTGGTGCGGGTCGATCTCCAGAATGCATCATCGCCCTACAAGTTCATCCGGTACCGCGCCACGGAGACGCCGGGTTCCACCCACCAGATTGCCGAGATTGAGTATTTCGGAAAGTTTGGCGGACTGGACAATCCGGTCATTGGCGATGCCCGGGCGGCGGCCAGCTTCGTCCAGGTCCGGATCACGGACGGTGCGGACACCACCATGAATCCGGCTTCGGTTGAATTGCAGATCAACGGCACGGTGGTGCCTGTAGTGGCGACCAAGGATGGCGCGGTGAGCACGATCCAGCACACCCGTTCGCCCCTGTTCGCATCGGGATCCGCCAACACCTGGCGGGTTTCGGCGACGGACAGTGCGGGGAACATCCTGATCCGCACGGGCAGTTTCACGGTGGGAACCTATACCACGTTGCCGGCCGCGTATACGCTGGCCGCGGCGGACACCTCGGCCCCAGGATTCCGGACGCGGGTTCACCAGATGGAATACCGCCGCAATCCCGGCTCTGCTCTGATTCCGAACATCGAGCGCCAGATTGCCGGGGGTTATCTGGATCCCAGCACGGGATTGCCGGTGGCCAACCTGGCGGACCTGAGCATGGCAGACGCGGATGGATTCATCACGGAAGCGGATACGATCAACTACAACGAGGCGGCACCGGCTGCGGCAGGCAACTTCAGCGCCAACAGCACGCCGGCCTATGAGGACCGCATGGTTCCCGGCATTGTTGCCGGTGCGACGGATCACTATGTCCAATCGGTCGAAGCGATTCTTGAACTGAAGGCGGGTTTCTATCGCTTTGGGGTGAACTCCGATGATGGTTTCCGGCTCTCGTTTGGACGTGGACCCGGGGATGTGATTGGAACGGCATTGGGCACCGCTGGTGAGCGTGGATTCTCGGATTCCCTGATGGATGTGTCCGTGCCTGCCGACGGGTTCTACCCGGTCCGGTTGATGTGGTTCGAAACGGGGAGTGGTTCGGGTGCGGAGTTCTTCACGGAGAACGTCGTGACCGGAGAGCGGATCCTGGTGAATGATGTCACCCGTCCGGGTGCCGTCCTTGCCTATCGGTCCAGCGCGGTGAGCCGTCCCTATATCTCGAAGGTCTTGCCGACGGTGGGTTACGGCTATGCCTTCGCGGACCAGGAGGTGGTGGTGGACATCACGGATGGCGTGCTGACGGTGGAGCCGTCGTCGATCCAGATGCTGTTGAACAACGCTCCGGTGACGTTGACGACCTCCAAGACCGGCAAGGTGACGACCCTCCGGCGTCCGGGTGGTGTGAACAACCTGCTCGCCAGTGGCGCGAACAACATCAGCGTGATCTACGGATTCTCGGTGGGTGGTTCGCTGACACTGACGACGAACAACTACAGCTTCACGGTGCCTGCCTATACGCGTCCGATCCCGGCGGCCAACCGGGTTCTGGCTTCCCAGGTTTCCGGCACCGGGTTCACGGCGCGGGGTCACCAGATCGACCGCTCCAGGGATGCGAACCAGGGCAACGGCGGGCGCAACACGGGTGGCAACATGCCTGGGCCCGAGATGCAGCTGGCGGGTGGCTATGTGGATCCTGCGACCAGCCTGCCGTATCCGAACCTCCTGGATCTGAGCCTCGCCAGCACGGATCAGACGTTCACGGTTCCTGAAGTCCTGAACTTCAACCACAACACGGCCGCGGGTTCGGGGGGTGTTCCTTCCAATACCGGCATCTTCAACTCGGACACGGGTGTCCCGGGCCTGCCGGGCACGGGTTCCTCGAACCAGGGCTTGGACAACACGGTGCACGAGTTCATCACCTATATCGACCTGAAGGCGGGGGCGCACATCTTCGGCCTGAACGTGGACGACGGCTGGATGGCGAGTTCCGCGCCGAACGCCCAGGACACGCTCGGAACCCTGTTGGGCTTCCGCAACGGTCCCGGTGGCCAGAATGGCAACCCGTTGAACAACCCGAACGGGGCGTTCACGGTGATTGTCACCGAGCCCGGCATCTACCCGCTGCGACTGCTGTTCTGGCAGGGCGGTGGCGGTGTGAACATCGAGTTCCTCGCGATTGATCGAGCCACCGGGACGCAGGTGTTGGTGAACGACGTGTTCGGCGCCTATCCCTCGGTGGTGGCGCTCAGCGGCAACCTGGTGTCTCCGTACACCACGTACAGCACCTATACCGGACCGCAGCGTCCGTGGGTGAAGTCCTCCGTGCATCCGTTGCCCTACATCGGGGTGACCAGCCCCATGGTGAACGCGGGGGCTGCGGTGACACTGTGGCAGAACCGGCTGCAGCAGACCGGGCCAGGCCCGATCATTGCGAAGCTGCCCTTGCTCAACGGCTCGTGGAACCCCGGTGAGGTCCAGAATTCCGCCACCGCCCAGCGCCCGTTCGGTGACACGGTGGGTGCGGTGATCTCGGGACTTGGTTCCGGCTCCGTGGGTCTGATCCTCAACGGTGAAGTAGTGACGCCCACCGTGGCAGACATTCCCGGTGGGTCGGACAAGCTCGTGCTCTTCACGCCGCCTACGCCGCTTTCGGCGTCGGTGGTGCATACGGCCGGGTTGGTCTACGCCGGGACGACGAACTACTGGATGTTCAACGTGATCAGCAATGTGGTCGCGGATACGTCCATGACGTTGCCCTCCAGCATGGCGGTGTCCGCCAATCGGGGATTCCGCGTGCGTGTCGCCCAGTCGGCGACGGCTCGTCCCGGTGGGAACACAGCCGCCGCTGCGGAAGCGCAGTTGATGGGGACACCGGCAAACGTGGCGGTCGCTGGCCCCGAAGCTGACGGCTCCTATCTGGTGCCCGGGGTGATCAACTGGAGTTCCCGGAAGAATCCGGGCCAGACCGGCAACGAAATCGGCAACTTCCAACCGTTGATGGGCGGACCTGCCGACTCTCCGATCCCTGGATTGCCGGGAACCGGGCTTACCGGGACCGCGGGACGGGACAACGCGGCGGCCGAGATCTTCGCCTATCTCGATCTGCCGGCGGGTTACCAGCGGTTCGGCATCAACGGTGACGATGGCTGGAAGGTGCAGATCGGCATGCCTGGGCAGACGAACGGTACCGTCCTGTTCAGCATGGACCGCGGCGGTGGGTCGTCGGACTTCCCGTTCGCGTTCGTGGCCCCGCAGGCCGGCCTCTATCCCGTGCGCGTCGTCTGGTACCAGGGCGGTGGCGACGGCAACATCGAGTTCTTCACCTACGGCGACAACGCCGAGAAGATCCTCGTGAACAGCGCGCATCCGAAGGCGGTCAAGGCGTACTTCCGTGTTGCGGTTGCTGAACCCACGGTCTCGCTGAAGACCCTGGCGGACCAAAGCATCGAGATCACCTACACGGGGACGCTGCAATCGAGTGATTCGCTGAACCCGGGCAACTGGGTCGCCGTCCCGGGGGCCAGCAGTCCGTTCAAGCCGGACGCCTCGGCGGCGCAGCGCTTTTACCGCGCGGTGGCACCGTAAAGGGTTGGTGACGCAATCACCGTAAACACAGGGGCCGGGAGCAATCCCGGCCCCTTTCTGTTTCCGAGGACGGAGGTTGGGAAAGGAGATTGGTGGGCGAGACAGGACTTGAACCTGCACGGCTTGCGCCACGGGATCCTAAGGCCCGCGTGTCTGCCATTTCACCACTCGCCCCCGGTCGAAGGACCGTTCGGGGCACACTACGTCACGGGCTGGCCCGGAGGCAACGAAGGTTCCGGCCGTGGATGAAGGAGGGCGCAGCGGGACATCGCCGCCCCGATCAAGGTGTGGGTGCCGTCTGCATGAGGCCTGTGTGGGCCCGGGACTTGATGGTGATCCGGAGGAGTTCGATGAGGTTGGCCGGGTCGATGGGCTTTTCGATGTGCTCGTTCATGCCGGAGGCGAGGCATTCGGCGCGGGCACCCGGCATGGCATTGGCGGTGAGGGCGATGACCGGAATGCGGGACCAGGGATGGGACGAGGCACGGATCCGACGGGTGGCCTCGTAGCCATCCATGCCGGGCATCTGGCAGTCCATCAGGACGACGTCGTAGCTGTTCCGGGACAAGGCTACCAGGACGCTGGCACCATCGGCGACGGCGTCGCACAGGCATCCCAGCTTGGTCAGCAGGGTTTCGGCATAGAGGCGGTTGACCGGGTGGTCTTCGGCGAGCAGGACGCGCAGGCCTACGAGGTCGCGGGCATCGGGGATCTGGGATTCGGGTTCGACGACATCGGAGGCGGACCGGACGCCGAGGGCGATATCGATGGCCCGGGTCAGGGCACCGAGTTGGATCGGTTTGGGTACGGAGGCGGCGATGCCTGCGGCGAGGAGTGCGCCGGGAGAGGTGGATTCCCCGGGCCATTGGGCGACGACAACACGTTCGGCAACGAGCACGCCTTCTTCGCGCAACTGGCGGGCGAGGGCGCGTGGGGAGGCGGTCTCCCCCACATGGCCCAGAAGCAGGAGGACGAATGGATTTCCGGATTGCCGGGCCTTCACGATGGCCGAGCGGGCCACTTCCAGCGATGACGCCTCCGTATCGGCCCTGACGCCACACGCGCCGGCATAGTGGGTGAGGATGCGGCGCGTGTTCTTGTGTTGGTCGACCACCAGGGTCCGCACCGGACCTGTGGAAGGCCGGGTGTGTACGGAAGTTTCATCGACACCGGCGGCAACGCGGAGGGGGAGTTCGAACCAGAAAGTGGAACCGTTCCCTGGGGTTGATTCCACACCGATGGTTCCGCCCATGAGTTCGACGAAGCGCTTGGAGATGGCGAGGCCAAGGCCGGTGCCGCCGTAGCGACGGGTGGTGGAAACATCTGCCTGGGTGAAGGGCCGGAAGAGGCGCGGAACTGTTTCTGCGTTGATGCCGATCCCGGTGTCCCTCACCTCGAGACGGAAGGCGGGAGTGGTCGTGGTGATGATGTTGACCTCGACGTGGATGGAGCCGCGCTCGGTGAATTTCAGGGCGTTTCCCACCAGGTTGAGGAGGATCTGGCGGATCCGGTTCGGATCCCCCCGCAACCGGTTCGGGAGGCCGCGGTGGATCAGGCAGGTGAATTCGAGGCCGATGGTACGTGCGCGGGGTGCGCACAGCTCGAGTACTTCGTCGATGGTGGTCCGGGGATCGAATTCGATGTCATCGATCCGGAGGGTTCCGGACTCGATCTTGGCGACGTCGAGGAGGTCGTTGATGATGGCGAGGAGGGCTTCGGTGGAGGTGCGGACGGAGCTGGCGTAAAGGCGTTGTTCCTCGCTGAGCTTGGTATCGAGGAGGAGATCGTTCATCCCGAGGATCCCGTTGAGGGGGGTTCGGATCTCATGGGACATGTTGGCGAGGAAGGCATCCTTGGTGCGGCTCGCATCCGTGGCTGCGGCAGCGAGGCGTTGCTCCTCCTTGAGGGCCATTTCGAGGTCGGCGGTTCGGATGCGGACCTGTCCATCGAGCCGGGCGTTTTCCCCGGCGATGCGTCGTCGGACCTGCCAGCTGTAGCCGGCGAGGCCGGTCATGAGGAGGCCGAGTGCGATGACGGTGGGAAGGAATGCGGGGCGCGCCTGGAGGGGAAGAGGGACGAGTTCGAAGGGGTGGATGGCGGAGTTGGTACCGATGTCTCCGGACTCGTCCATGCAGCGGACTTCGAGCCGATGCTTTCCGGGACTGAGGTTGGAAAGGTCGAAGCCGTTCGGAGGCCAGAGGCCAAAACGGCTCCAGTCACCGTCGTTGAAACGCCAGGAAAAATAGATGTCCCGGCGCTCGGACTTGGGCCGATTGAACTGTGCGACCTCTGGTCGGACCTCCAGTGGGGAGCCGACGATGGCTCTCGCGCTGGCATTGAGTCCCAGGATGCGGGGTGGGGCACCATCGGGACGGTAGCGGAGGGTGCCGTTGTCGCCGTTCACCCAGATTTCGCCATTCGGCAGACTGGCGACGCGCCAGGGGACGACGGGTTCGGGAAGCCGGATCCTGGGAATGTGGGAATCCTGAGCGCGGACGAGATGGATGTTGCGCGCGGCGATGATGGGAAGTGGCGCTTTCGGTGAGTTCCGGTGGCGCAGGGATGCCGCGGAGAGTTCTTCTTCCCGCCAGCCCAGATTGGAGATCTGCCAGCCGCCTTCGCGAAGCAATGCGACCCCGGTGATGCCGCCGGACCGGCTCTGCATGAGGAATCCAAAGAGGTCTCCGACCTGGATGGCATGTTGACCCCAGCCGGCAAGGTCATGGATGGGAACGAACCCCCCGGTGTTGGAATCGTATTTGTGGACGGTGGTGGTGCGGTAGATATACGGGGAGCCCTGCATGTCGGTGCTCATCCGAGGTTCCCAAAACCAATCGAGGTCAGGGACGTTGACGACGCTATTCGTCCGACCGTCCGAGTGGTACAGGATGGCGGTGCGATCAAGGGCGGCGAAGGCCCAGACGCCTCCGTTGCGGTCGCTGTCGAGGCCGAGGAGTTTGTAGCCTTCGGTATGGGGCAGCGTCTCGTGCGTCCATCGATCCTTCACATAATGGCTCAGGCGAACGCTGCCGGTGGAACTGATCCCGCCAAGCCAGAACCGTTTGGCGGTGTCGATCACGCCGAGTTCGGGCTTTGGCAACCCCGTATCGGCAGCACTCCAGCGTGCCGTCGGGCTGACCGTGTTCTGGACGACATCCCCGGTACCCCATGCCCACAGTTCGCCAAAGGCATCCGGCAGCACCGATGAACCCGCCTCTCCCCAGATGACGAGTTCGGATCCTTCGATCCGTGAGAGCTGCCCATCCTCATGGAACCAGAGTCGGTCGCTTCGATCGACCGCAGCGGAGTTAAGGGACCTTCGGATGCGTTGCCACTCACCGCCGTTGCGGTCCCACCGCATGGCGAGGTCTTGCCCCACGATCCAGAATCCACCGTCCGGGGTGGGAGCGAGATGTTCCACCCATTGCCAGTCCCGGCGACCAATGGGTGGAGTGACGACGCGCAGGTTATTCCCATCCAGTTGGGCGAGGAACCGGTCGGGACTGCGGGGTGAGGTCTCGCCGCCGCCAACCAGCACCAGCACGCGTCCCTCGGAATCCCGGCAGGCCAGGTGCAGGATCTGCAGCGAGGGATCCGGTGCCCACCGGCCGTTGCGGTCGGCCCGGAGGATGGGCGTCGAGAGCGGCTTCCACTGGCTGCCCTCGCTCTGCCAGATCCGGGAATCCGCCGTGATGAGGATCCTGCCTTTCCAATCCTCGGTGAAGGCACGCGGGGCGAACAGTCCAGCGCCTGGCAGGGCAATGGGTTTCCACCGCTCGTTCTCGAACTCAGCCACGCCCCCGGGTGTGCCTGCCAGCACGCGACCATTCGAAGCCACGAAGATCTCAAAAACGTAGTTGGTGGGAAGCCCGTCGGAAGTCCCATACTTGGTCCACTCGCCATTGCGCAACCGGGTCAACCCTCCGCCAGCTGTCGAGCGGGGCCACGGTTCGCTGGCGAACCACAAGGTTCCATCCGGTGCCTCGGCCATGCGACGGACGCTTTCACCGGCGAGGTTGCCTGGCTGGCTGCGGGCTTCGAAGCGGCCGTCCTTGAGGACTCCAACCCCCTGATCGGTCCCGACCCAGACCTCCCCGTTCCGGCGCACGAGGATGTGGCGGACCAGGTTCGAAGGCAGGCCATTGGTCATCCCGAGATGTGTCCATTGGTACCCGTCGTACCGTCGGATGCCGTCCCAGGTAGCGATCCAGACGGTGCGGTCCGGGGCGACCGTTGCCGTGGAGATGTAGCGGCCCTCGCCGAGGGAATCCGGTGTGAAATCGCGGATGCTCCAGCTGGGTCCTGGTTCGACGGATGGCATGGGGACCCGGGTCTCGGCGATTGCCGTGATCGATCCCAGAGCCAACCAAAGAAGGAGGGCGACGCGAAACAGCGTCCGGGCACGATACGACACTCTTCCTGCTTGGTTCATTGAGAAGGGACGAGTCCGAAACCCCGCCGTTTGCAGTACCCTCTGGTCGGTGCCCGTTTCCGCCAAATGGATGCACCCATTCCGGGGCTGGGTCCAGTCGCATTCCGGGGTTGTGGGTGTGTGCGGCGCCGCCGCGCGTTGAGGACGATGGAACCGGGGGGCCAAGTCCTCCTTGTTTCACGACCTTTCGCTCCAGCGACTCGACCGGAATAGAATGTAACTTTGGAGGCTTGAACTCATGTAATCGAAACTCAATGAGTTGCGACTTCGCCACATTCCGGGATCCATTTTTGGGGTTGAGGTTGGTTCCAACTTTTCGCTAGAGGCTGCCGTCCACCATGAAACAGCCAAAACGCATCCTACCCATTCTTGCTGGATCTGGCCTTCTGGCCTTTTCCCTCCAGGCCCAACCCGTCGACCCTGCGGATGTTGGTCTGACCCCTCGCACGCCGACGATCTATGTGAATCAGGCGCACAACAACAACACGACGTCGTCGCTCGGTGTCGGCATCACCTCCAACAACGACATCGTGGTCGGGTTCGAGGATGACCATAGTCCCGGCACGGTCATCCAGCACTGGGCCGCTGCGTGGACGTTGTATAACCGGGACGGTACGCGCCTGACTCCCGAGATCACGGTTTCGAGCACCAACCCGGAACTGGCTTCCCAGCCCCCGACGTCGATCGCCACCTATTACCGTGCGTTCTTCCGTGCGGACGGTACACCGACGCCCGCCCGGACGTCGTGGGGACCGAAGATCAAGGCCAACCCCTTCGGTCCTGGGTTCGGCATGGGTGCCACCAGCTATGCGGTTCGTGACCCCATCAGCGCCACGGGTTTCAACGGTCCAGGCAACGAGATCACGCACCTGTTCGGAATCAACTATGACCAGAGCCTGAATGGCGAAGGAGTGCGTGTGGGTGGTGCCTTTGCCCCGGTGCAGCTCATCAACAACAACGGCACCTCCGCCGCCCTGACACTCGCTGGCGGCACGGAAGCCGACTATGCTCCCGCCGGTGGTGTCCGCATCGCCGACTGGCACTACCTCGCCAACGGCAACATCGTGATCGTCAACGAATCGCGTCAGGTTGCCGACCGTGCCCTGACCGGCCAGGAGGCGGGCAACGTGGTGACGTACCGGGTGGTGAAACCCAATGGCGAACAGGTGAAGGGTTGGACGGCGGTCTCCTCCGCGGCGGGTGCTTCCGACATGTGGCACGGCGTGGCGGTGACGGCCAATGGCTTCGCCATCCGATGGGGCTTCAACGGTGGATCGGGCCAGCGCACCACGCT